>JAODNO010000484.1 GCA_025465235.1 Pseudonocardia sp. | reverse complement strand
CGGGGTTCGATCCCCCGGGGGCCCACGGGCCGGCGGGGGGTGCCTTCCTCAGTGGGCCGTCATCGTTGCCGTCGCTCGTCGCTGGTCAACGTCGTCCGTCCTCGCTCCGCTGCGGGCGCTCCACGTTTGACCAGCTCCTCGTCGACGGCAGAGCGGCCTGGACAGAGAAAGGCCACCTGTGATCACAACGCTGGACGCCCGAGCTCTCAGGGCTGCTACAGCAAAACAGCACACCGAGGCCACAGCAGCTCGCCGAGCTATCCGGGCCCAGGTTCGGGAGTGACCGCGCCGGCCGCAGGTCGATCCCGACAGCTCTGGCCGGTGATCGGCCCTGGCTAGGGTTAGGTTGTTGGGCATGGCTGTGGCTGGCGATCACCGCGACCCCGGTCCGGGCGGCTCGGCGAACGGTGGTGACGTGCGCCGGCGGGCCGGCTGGCTGCCGGCCGATCAGGACGGGTTGGAGGCGTGGCTGGCCGGTCACCGGGAACGCGTCGAGGGCATGGGCGGGCGGGACGGGCTGCACCCGGCGGTCCGCGAGTTCCAACAGTTGATCGACTGTGACCCGGTGGTGGGCATGTACGTGATGCGGATGATCGAGCAGGTACCGGCGACCCGGCACTATCGCACCCGGCATCTGCACAGCGTCGAGCAGCTGCTGCGCCTGCTCAACGCCGTGCTCACCCTGGCCCCAGAGTTCGGGCCGAACATGGTGGCCACCCCGATCGGGGCCATCCTGGACTGGACGATGGGCACACCGGCCGGTTTCGCCGCCTTCCGCGACCCGCGCGTCAACGCCGCCCTGAAGAAGATCCTCAACGCTTGGTGCGCCTTCCTCGACACCCCCGACTCGCTCTACGTCCTCAATGACTCACCCTCGGGATGGACGAGCACCGCGGCGCGGGCCGCGATCGGGATCGAGCAGTTCCAGCACGACCCCGACGACGAACACTGGGGCTTCACCAGCTGGAACGACTTCTTCACCCGCCGCTTCCGCGACGGGCAACGCCCCGTCGCCTGCCCCGACGACGACACGGTCATCGTCAGCGCCTGCGAGGCCACCCCGTACGCGATCACCACCGATGTCGCCCGCCGCGACCGGTTTTGGATCAAAACCCAGCCCTACTCGCTGCAGGACATGCTCGGCCACGACTCGGCGGTCGAAACGTTCGTGGGTGGCACCGTCTACCAAGGGTTTCTGTCGGCCACCAACTATCACCGCTGGCACAGCCCCGTCGCGGGCACGATCGTGCGCGCGTTCGGCCGCGACGGCACCTACTACTCCGAGGCCGACTCCGAGGGCAACGACGCGGTCGAGCCCACCTACTCGCAGTCCTACCTGGCCCATGTCGCGGCCCGCGCGGTCATCCTCATCGACGCCGACAACCCCGCTATCGGCCTGGTCGCGTTCGTCCCGGTCGGCATGTCCGACGTGTCCTCCTGCCGCATCCACCCCCACCTGGCCCCCGGGCGCCACGTCGCCAAGGGTGAGGAACTGGGCCACTTCCAATACGGCGGCTCCACCCACTGCGTGCTGTTTCGCCCCGGCGTGATCGCCCAGGTCGCCGCGGCGGCCCTGCCCCAGCCCCACGACCGGAACCCGCCGCTGGTGCCGGTCTGCTCCGAACTCGCCCGCGCCGCCCGCCGCTAAGCCGCGCCGGCGGCACGACCGCCCCTACCAACCCCTGAGGAAAGGACAACCGCGTGAAGCTCATCGAGATCATCGTGGCGTTCCTGCTGCCGCCGCTGGCCGTCGCGTTGCGGACCGGGTTGAGCGGCAAGGTCTTCATCGCGCTGCTGCTGCAGCTGCTCGGCCACATCCCCGGGGTCATCTACGCCCTCTACATCATCAGCCATGACCAGCCGGCCATCGCCTAGCAGCCAACAACCGGACGGCACGGCGTGCAGACCGTAGGACTGACGGCGGTGGTGGCCATCGCCCCCGCCGTGACGATCACAGCAGTGGATTGGAACGGCTGGAGTGCCACCTGCTCGGGCGCACACCCCGCGCCGCGTCGGCGCCGGCCGAGCTCCGCGCGCGAAAGGGGGGCCGAGCCGGGGGCGCCAGGAAAGGACCAGCTCCCATGGGTGAAATCTTCCACGCACAGAGCTTGGACCCAGGGTTCAACATCATGGCGAGCCGGCAGACCGCGTTCACCCACATTCGTCAACGTCCTGCTGCCCCAGCTGATGGCGGGGGTCCGCCGGCTCGCCCAGCGGTGACCCCTTGATGGACGAGGACGGCCGGCGCTATCCGCCAGGAACCCAACAACCCACCCGGTTCCGGCCACGGTTTCACTACGAGCTGATCGGGTGCGGCCTGCACGGGCACGAACTGGTCGGCACCACGGCAGCGCAAATCCGGCCCGAGGACGACCTGCTTGTGCGCGAGCTCAGTGACGGGCTGCGCTGGTACCGGTGCGTGCGCTGCGACGCGTGGGTGCCGCTGCCCCCACCCACCGCCCCGACCGAGCGGCATCTGCCCGACCGCGCCCACATCGAGCTGCCGCTGCGCGGGCGCGCGCTGCGTGACCGCTATGTCCTGCGCCTGATCGCCCTGGACCGGCTCGTGCACTTCCTGGTTCTCGGCGTGCTGGCCGCCGCGGTGTTTCTGTTCGCCGCCGACCGCGCTGCCCTGAGCCAAACCTTCTACCGCGTCCTGGACGCGGTGCAGGGCGGAGTCGGCGGACCCAACGGGCAAAACGGCGGCGGGATCCTCGGCGAGCTACAGAAAGCGTTCGCCGCGAAACCCTCCACCCTGTGGATCGTCGGACTCGTCCTGGCTGGCTACGCCCTGCTCGAAGGAGTGGAAGCGATCGGACTGTGGAGAACCAAACGCTGGGCGGAATACCTCACCTTCATCGCCACCACCCTGCTGCTGATCCCCGAAATCTATGAACTGACCGGTGCCATCACCATCACCAAAATCGTCACGTTAATCATCAACTTGGTGGTGGTGGGCTACCTGCTGTTCGCGAAACGCCTGTTCGGGCTCCGCGGCGGCGGCCGCGCCGAAACCGCTGACCGCGACCGCGACAGCGGCTGGTCGGCCCTGGAACACGACACCCCGCGTCCACCCCACACCCGCCCCGTCGCAGGGTCCAGGGGCGATGACTGAGCCCCCGGCCGGGCCAGGATCAGCGGCCAGGCCCATCCCCAGGCCCATCTCCAGAGCCGCACCGTCACCGACACGCCGGGCCGGGGCGGTCGTTGCGATCCGCTAGCCAATGCTGTCGCTGGCCTGCGCGCAAGGCCGACCTTGCTGTTGACCGCCTCCGCGGATGACGACGCAGGGCTGCGCCCCGCGCCGTTGAGCGTGCGGATGCGCTTGGGAGTGGGCGAGTCGGTTTGACCTCGTTGGTCGGCGCCTGTAGGTGCCCGAAACTCGGCTCACGTCATGCGAC
>JAODNO010000477.1 GCA_025465235.1 Pseudonocardia sp. | reverse complement strand
GTGTGCTCAGCGCCCGGCTCCGCTAAGCACGTCCTGGATCTCACCGTCCCGGTACGCCCGGACCAACCCGGGCCCTCGATGTCGGCGCGGGTGAGTTGGGGGCGGTCGTCGTGTCCGAAGTGCTGGTCGGGCACGGCCAAGCGAAGGCTTCGGGCAGAAATCGGGAGATGCTCGCGCACATCTGAATCGCCGAATTTTCCATGATCACTCCGGATCGCTGGCAGTTGGACTGCGCGAAGCTCGAGATCAAGGACCAGGTCCTCCCGAAGATCCTCAAGGACAATGCCATCCGGGCGCTGCGGCTGGACCAGGCGAGGTCGTGACCGCGATGGCCACCACTGAGCCTCCCGGGTCTGGTCCACGAGCGGCTGACCGTGACGATTGCGAAGATGAACCGGATTCCGTGCACCGCAAACAAATTCTGAGACTCGACGCTTGCTGCCTCTCCATGGTCGGCACCGGCTCTCGCCAACCCCTGCACAGGAAGGTCGATCTCGCGATCGCTACTTGTCGCAATGGCATGGTCGAGAGGCAGCCATGGGTCAGCGGAAAAGGTAGGAAATGGACAATCGGGCGGCCGAAGTCAATGGGGTGGATCGATGCCTTCGACTGGTCTACGGGTCGGAACGGGTCGGTCGGGTTCCGGCTCGGCCACTGGGGTTGCGGCCGACTCCGCCCCAGATCCGGACCTTCCGCGCGCAGGGTATCGGGTCGTGCTGGGCGAAAACGTGCGAACCGGCGAGTTGGACTTCGCCCTGCATTTCGAGCACATGCCGTGGGAGAAACGGCACGGTATCAGCCTCGACGACCCCGGCGAGGATCCCGATCAGGTCTGTGTGGTCACGTTCACCTCCGGTAGTACCGGCTCGCCGAAGGCCGTGCTGCACACGTTCAACACCTTCTACGCCGGCTACTCACCGATCGCGGCCGAGGACGAGCTCGGACCGGACGACCGATTGTTCACTCCCCATCCACTGACCGACGGGTCGGGGATTCGGACCGGGATCCTGCTGCCGCTGCTGGTGGGCGCCCGCTCGGTGGTGCTGGACACGGGGGAGCCCGAGTCGGGGCGGGCGTGCGCGTCGCCGCCAGCAGCTAAACCTCCCGGCTTCACCTGACGCCGCGAGCGTGAAACACCACGAGAACACATCAAGGAGTGACCGTGACCCAAACCGCGCCACACCAGTCCGACGCGGCCGAACAGCAGGCCCGCGAGCAGGCGGTCACCGATGAGGTGGCGGCCAGCTTCGCCACCAGCACCAGTGACCGCTACCGGGAGGTGATGACCAGCCTGGTCCGACACCTGCACGGGTTCGCCCGCGATGTGCGGCTGACTCACGCCGAGTGGGAGACCGCGGTGGACTTCCTCACCCGCACCGGGCAGATCTCCAACGGTCGGCGTCAGGAGTTCATCATGCTCTCCGACGTGCTCGGGCTGTCCATGCTGACCGTCGGCATCAACGCGCCGGCCTCGCGGGGGGCGACCGAGTCCACCGTGTTCGGCCCGTTCTTCGTCGACGATGCCCCGGAGGTGCAGCTCGGCGGTGACATCGCCCAGGGCGCCAAGGGCACCCCGTGCTGGGTCTCCGGGCAGGTGCGCTCCACCGACGGCACGCCGCTGGCCGGGGTGCGCATCGACGCCTGGGAGGCCGACGAGGACGGCCTGTACGACACCCAGTACGAGGGCAACCGCACCGCCGGGCGCGGCTGGCAGGTCACGGGGGAGCACGGCGAGTACCGCTTCTGGTCGGTGCTGCCCACCCACTACCCCATCCCTGACGACGGCCCGGTGGGGGAGCTGATCGCCGCCGCAGGCCGGGATTCGATGCGCCCGGCCCACATACACTTCAAGGTCACCGCCCCCGGTCACCGCACGCTGATCACCCACGTGTTCGTGGCCGGCGACGAGTACCTGCGCAACGACGCCGCGTTCGGCGTCAAGGACAGCCTCATCGCCGAGTTCACCGAACACCAGGGCGGCACCGAACCGGACGGCACCACTCGACAGTGGAGACAAGTGGAGTTCGACCTGGTACTGGCCCGGGAGGAGCAGCCATGACCGCCCCGACCACCCTGAAGGCACCAGAGTCCGACTACGACCCGTATACCGATGCGGCGCTGTTGAATCCGTGGCCCGGCTATCGGGAGCTGCGGGACGCGGGGCCGGCGGTTTGGTTGTCCAAGTACGAGATGTTCGCGCTCACCCGGCACGCTTCGGTTGGTGATGCGCTGCGGGACTGGAGCACGTTTGCCTCCTCTTACGGCGTGATGATGAACGATCCCATGAACCAGGTACTGCGCGGCAACACGCTGTGCAGCGACGGCGCCGACCATGACGCGCTGCGCCGGGTGGTGATCAAGCCGCTGCGCCCGCAAGCGGTCACCGAGCTCACCGCAGAGATCAGCCGGGAGGCCGATGAGCTGGTGGACCGGGTGGTGGAACAGGGAAGTTTCGACGCGGCGGCGGACTTGGCGCATCACCTGCCGTTGACGATCGTGTCGGAGCTGGTCGGGCTACCGGAGGAGGGTCGCGAGCGATTGTTGGTGTGGGCCTCGGCCTTGTTCAACTGTATAGGCCCGCTCAACGAGCGCACTATCTCGGCGTTCCCCGTGGTACGTGAGATGGTCGATTATGCCTCCACCGAGGCCCTACGCGGCAGGCTCAAGCCGGGCAGTTGGGGTGAAGCGCTGCACGACGCGGCCGACCGTGGCGAGGTATCCCGGGAGGCGGTGCCGGTGATGATGGTCGACTATATGGGTCCCAGCTTGGACACCACGATCTTCGCAATCACCAGCGCGGTGTGGCTGTTCGCCCAGCACCCTGATCAGTGGGACCTGGTGCGCGAGAACCCGAAGCTGATCCCGAGCGCGGTGAACGAAGTGCTGCGGATGGAGGCGCCGATCCAGGACTTCTCCCGCTATACGGTGAAAGAATTCGACATGGACGGCGTTACGATCCCGGCCGATTCACGGGCGATCGTATTCTACGGTGCGGCCAACCGCGACGAGCGCGAGTACCCGGACCCGGACCGTTTCGACGTGCGCCGCAACCCGAACAACCACATGGCGTTCGGTACTGGGCCGCACGTGTGCCTGGGTCTGTACCTGGCCCGGCTGGAAATGACGTCCCTGATCAGCACGCTCGCCCGCCGAGTGCGCCGCTTCGAGCTGGGCGACACCGAACGCGCGCTGCACAACATCCTCCGCGGCTTCACCAAACTAGAGGTCACCGTCTCATAGCCAGCGCACGTGCGGCTCCTCGACGGGGACGGTCCTGGGCATCGGGGACTGGGGTATCAACGCGCATAACGAGGCGCTGCCGGCCTCGATCACGGAAAGTGGACCAGACACGCCGCGCGCTGCGGCAGGCGCTCCCCTACGTGCGCTCGAAACGCCGCCGAGTCCGACGGGCATGAGCGGTGGGAGCGTGGAGCCTACTTCCTGCGCCAATACGCGCGAACCGGTGTATGTCACGGTGGCTTTCAGTCCGAGCTTTCAGTCCGATGGGTCTGTTTTCCCTGGGTGCCTGTCGCGGGCAATTCATTGTTCCCTCATTCGGGGAGGTGGAGTCCGGGTGTCGCGGCAGGAAATCGGGACACTGCGACCTTCCCCCGCGCAGGCGACGAGTGTTCGTTGATTCGATTATCCTGTCACGGTCGCTCGGTACCGATTGCGCCCACTTCTGTCGCCCCGCGGGAGGGTTTCGGTGCACGCCAGAACGCCATCCTGTCCAGCACGCCGTCCCGGATGACGATGGTGTGGACCAGGACGCCGGCCAGGTGCGCCGCGAACGTCAG
>JAODNO010000452.1 GCA_025465235.1 Pseudonocardia sp. | reverse complement strand
TGCAATGCCGCCGTCCGACCCCACCGGGACGGCGATCCGCGCCCCGGTAACCGATTCTCCTGCCATGTCTCGGGGACTTCGTATCAGCTCATTCGAGATGCCCTGCTTGCGCCACTGGTCTTGGCCGGCGGCCGTGGGCAGCGTGGAGGTCGCGATCGTGCACACAGTCCGCCGCCTGACCCTGAGCACCGGGGCCATCATCCTCTGTGCGGTCATGGTGGCCTCGTGCAGCGGTAACACCACTGCATCAGGCACGTCCACCCCGCACCCCGGTGGCACCCTCACCCTGGCCGGCGTCGGCGACGTCGACTTCCTCGATCCCACCGCCGGTTACAACACCGACACCCACACCGAGGAACGCGCTTGGACGCGGCAGCTGTTCAGCTACCCGGCCAGCACGGACACCAACACGGTGGACACGCCCGTGGCCGATGTCGCGAGCGTGGTGCCGACCGAACAGAACGGTGGCATCACCGACGGCGGCAACACGTACACGATCCACCTGCGCGACGGGGTGATGTGGAACTCCACACCGCCCCGGCCGGTGACCGCCCAGGACTTCGTGCGCAGCTTCAAGCGCATGTGCAACCCGGTCGCACCCGTGGGCGCGCCGGGCTACTTCACCAGCACCATCCAGGGGATGGCGTCGTACTGCGCCGCCGAGTCGAAGATCCCGGGCACGCCGGCCGCGATCGCCGCCTACATCAACGGGCAGGACATCTCGGGCGTCACGGCCCCGGACTCGCAGACCATCGTCTTCAAGCTCACCCACCCCACCGCCGACTTCCTCGACATCATCGCCGAGCCGTTCGCCTCCGCGGTGCCGGTCGAGTACCTGGACTACGTGCCGAACAGCCCGGAGTTCGACGCCCACCTCCTGTCCGACGGCCCCTACCAGATCACCAAGTACACGCCGGGCAGCCAGATCGTGCTGGACCGCAACTCGGCCTGGACAGCGAGCAGCGACCCGATCCGCAAGGCCTACGTCGACAAGATCGTCATCAACCAGGGTCAGACCCAGCAGGCCGTCCAACAGCAGATCCAGGCCGGCACCACCGACATGGGCTGGGACGTCGTCGTGCCCACACCGGACCTGCCCGGGCTGACCGGCGATCCGAACCTGTCGATCAACTCCAGCGCCGCCGTGAGCTACGCGGCGTTCAACCAGCAGAGTCCCAACGAGAACTCGGCGATGAAGAACCTCCAGGTCCGCCAGGCCGTGGAGTACGCCATCGACAAGACCGCGATCGCCCAGACACTGGGTGGCAGCAAGATCGCGCAGCCGGCGAGCCAGATTCTCGCGAAGGGCGACGTGGGCTTCCAGCCGTTCAATCTCTACCCCACCGACGGCGACCGCGGCGATCCGCAGAAGGCGAAGCAACTGCTGGCCGCCGCCGGCTACCCGAACGGGCTCACCCTCAAGCTGCTCTTCCCGAACACCCAGAGCAACCCGCAGACCGCGCAGCTGATCCAGGCGGACCTGCAGGCAGCGGGCATCACCGTCCAGATGATCTCGGCCACCCAGACCGACTTCACCGTTCACTACATTTCCGACCCGTCCAGCAGTCAGCGGGGCACGTGGGACATCGCCCTGCTGTTCTGGGTACCGGACTGGTTCGGCATCAACGGCCGGGCCGTGCTGCAACCGATGACCGATGGCACGAACTACGGACCGAACTCCGTCGACTACGGCGACTACAACAGCCCGATCACCAACAACCTGATCGAGCAGGCGCTCGCCCTCCCGAGTTCGCAGGAGTCGCAGGTGGCGAACCTGTGGCAGCAGGCGTCCCTGCAGACCATGCGGGACGCGGCCCTGGTCCCACTGGCCAATGTCGATGTTCCGCTCTACAAGTCCTCCCGGCTGCAGAACCCGGTCTACCTCCCGATCAACGAGAACTTCGACATCACCAACGTGTGGCTGAACGGATGACCCCCTCATGTCGCTACTCGAGGTAGAGGACCTGCACGTCTCGTTCGCCACCCCCGACGGTGTGCTGCCCGCCGTACGCGGTGTCAGCTTCGATGTCGAGCCGGGCGAGACGCTCGGCATCGTCGGGGAGTCCGGCTCGGGAAAGAGCGTTTCCACCCAGACGATCGTGGGACTGACCCGCGGCGCGCGGGTGAGCGGGCACGCCCGGTTCGAGGGCAGGGAACTGCTCACGATGCCGGCCGCGGAACTTCGCCGGATCCGGGGCGCTCAGATCGGCATGATCTTCCAGGACCCACTGTCCAGCCTGCACCCGAACTACCGGGTTGGCTGGCAGATCGTCGAGATGATCCGGGCCCACGAGTCGGTGAGCCGGAAGGACGCCCGCCAGCGGGCCGTCGAGCTGTTGGGACTGGTGGGGATTCCGACCCCGGGGCAGCGGGTGCACGACTATCCGCACCAGTTCTCCGGTGGCATGCGCCAGCGGGTCATGATCGCGATGGCGCTGGCGCTCAATCCGAAGCTGCTCATCGCCGACGAGCCGACGACGGCTCTCGACGTGACTGTGCAGGCGCAGATCATGACGCTGATCAAGAGTT
>JAODNO010000418.1 GCA_025465235.1 Pseudonocardia sp. | reverse complement strand
AGGTGTGCCGCGGCCGCCGCACCCAGTCTCCGCAGCGCGGCGGCGTCCCAGCCGACCGAACCGTCCGCGGCCACCGCACCGACGCCCCATTCCGGTCGTCCCGGCGCGCCGATCTTGCGCGTGACCGCCACGTCGAGCGGAGCGCCGAGGGCCGTGGCCACCGCGGCGGCGACGGGCACACCGCCGCGGGCGAGGCCGACCACGACGGGGTCGGACCACGTCCGCCGGCGCAGGTGCGCGCCCAGGCGCTCGCCGGCCTCGACGCGGTCGGTGAACACCGGTCCACGCTTGTGTGCCGCCATCCGCCGGGGATACCCGTTCCAGAGCCGTAGTTCCGTCCCCGGCGCAGGTACGGGTCAGGCTTGCTCGCGGGTGCGCAGCTCGCGGCGCAGCAGCTTGCCCGTCACCGTCTTCGGGATCTCCTCCAGGAACTCGACCTGCCGGGGGTACTTGTAAGCCGCCATCCGCTCCTTGGCGAACGCGATGAGCTCCTCGGCGGTCACCGTCCGGCCCGGGCGCAGGCTGACGAACGCCTTGACCGTCTCGCCGCGGTACTGGTCCGGGACGCCCACGACAGCGGCCTCCCGCACGGCCTCGTGCTCGTAGAGCACGTCCTCGACCTCCCGGGGCCACACCTTGTAGCCGCCCGCGTTGATCTGGTCCTTCTTGCGGTCGACGATGTAGAACCAGCCCTGGTCGTCCATGTAGCCGACGTCGCCCGTGTGCAGAGCTCCGCCCGGAATGGCGGCGGCGGTCTCCTCCGGCTTGTTCCGGTAGCCGGAGACGACCTGGGGGCCTGTCGTGACGATCTCGCCGATCTCCCCGGCCGGGAGGTCCTTCCCGTCGTCACCGACGATGCGCACCACCGTGTTGTAGATCGGTACGCCGACCGAGAGCGCGCCCGACGCTTCGTCCACCGGTGCCTCCGCGCCTGCCGGCACGCCGTGGGACGGGGAGGTCGTCTCGGTCAGCCCGTAGATGTTGTGGATGTACTGCCCGAACGCCGCGGAGAAGGCCTTGACGGTGGACGGCGGGATCGGCGCCCCACCCGACCAGATCTTCGTCAGCGACGCCAGCGCGTCCCGTTCCGCGTTCGGCGCGTTCATCAGCGCGATGAACACGGTGATCGACCCGACGGTGAAGGTCGGGCGCTCGTCGCGGATCGTCTCGATCGCCACCGAGGGCTCGAAGCGGTAGAAGAGCACCAGCGGTGCCCCGAGCAGCAGCGACGTGGTGACGTGGGCGATCAGCCCGGTGATGTGGAACAGCGGGGCAACGCCGAGCACCACGTCGTCCTGCCCGAGGCTGCACCACTGCCGGTAGGCCTGGCTGTTGAACACCACGTTCCGGTGGGTGTTCATCGCGCCCTTCGGCGGCCCGGTGGTGCCCGATGTGTAGGTGAGGAACGCGGTGTCGCCGGGGGAGAAGGACAGCGATGGTGGCCGCCGGCCACGGAACCGGTCGATCAGCCCCGCCATGTCCACGGTGTCGGGCAGGTCGATCCGCTCCACGCCGGCGAAGATCCGGGGGTCGTCGCGTGTCTGGTACTCCAGCTCCGACGTCGTGATCACCGTGGCCACGTCGGTGTCGCCCACCACCGCGGCCGCGACGTCGCGGTACAGCCCCTGCAGGCACACCAGCACCGTCGCGCCCGAGTCGCGCAGCAGCAGGTTCAGCTCCCGCCCCCGGTTCATCGGGTTGATGGAGACGGCGATGCCGCCCGCTTTCCAGGTGCCCACCAGCGCGATGACGAACTGGGGCACGTTCTGCAGGTACAGCGCCACCCGGTCGCCCGCGGAGAAGCCGGATTCGAGCAAGCCTGCGGCGAACGCGTCGGACAGCCCGTCGAGCTCGCGCAGGGTGATCCGGCCGTCGAAGTACCGGATGACGTCGCCGTCGGGATTGCGCTCCACCGTCGCCCGGAACATCGACAGCGCGTCGGGGAACTCGGCTTCGATGTCGTGCGGCTGGCCATGGTCGTAGCGTGCGAGCCACGGCTTCTCGTCGTAGATGCCCATGTCAGCGGACCGCGACCGGGTTCACCGGCGCGCCGGTGCCGTTGACGACCTTCAGCGGGGCTGCGACGTAGAGAAAGCTCCACCGGCCGTCGGCGGCGCAGGCGTCGGCCAGGTCGTCGAGCCAGGCGATCTCGGTGAGCGCGACCCCGAGGTTGCGCATCAGCGCGCAGTGCAGCGGGAGCGCGACGCCGCTGCCCGGCTCGTAGGTCACCTCGTTCGCGATGGTGTCGGTGACGAGGTTGGGGACCTCCCGGTGCTTGAACCACTCAACGAGTTCACGCGAGTAGGTGAGCCCCGGCTCGTTGAAGCCCTCGTAGAACTGCTCCTTGTCATTGAGCTCGTACCAGTACTTCATGAACCCGGTGCGCACGCACAGCACGTCGTGGGGCTCGATCGTGACGCCCTGGGCCTTGGCCGCGGCCTCCAGGTCCTCATGGTCGAACGTCTCGCCCTTGTCCAGCCAGTCCTTACCGCGGTGGCGGGCCATGTCGATGAGTACCCCGCGCCCCACCACGCCCTTCTCGGCGATCGGCAGCACAGAGGCCTTGTCCATCGCTTCCACGGTGGAGCGCGCGTCGTAGCCGTTCCAGAGCTTGCCGTCGTACCAGACGTGCCCCAGTGCGTCGTACTGCGTGGAGCCCTGCAGAAAGATCTCGGCCGTGTCGTCGGCATAGTGCAGGCCGCCGGGGAACTGCGGCGCGCCGTCGCCGTCCCAGGTGCTCTCGTCCATGACGTTCTGCCGCTTGATGCCTTCGCGGCCGGGCCACAGCGGGTCGCCGGGGCCCTCGGTGCGGCCCATCTGGATCTGCAACGTGAAGACCTCGCCCGTCTTCACGTGCTGCACGCCGCGCAGGACCTCGCCCGCGTCGAGGTAGTTCAGCGCCCCGAGCTCGTCGTCCGGGCCCCACCGGCCCCAGTTGGTGGGGGCGTCCGCACCGAGAAGATCAGCCATCGGGGGGATCTGGGACATCATCGTCTCCTCATCGGCGGGCCACCGACGGCAACACTCGCCGCCGTCGACGACGCGAAAACTGATCGTTCGATGAGCCTTGTGGCGGCCGTCGCGGCGTGTCAAGGATGCCCCGTCCGAGGGGACGGGGATATCGAACGGGTGGACGCGACGGACGCGGCTGTCCTGATCGGCGGGCGGTCGTTCGCTCCGGTGGAGCGCCGGCTTGTCGCGTCTGGCGCCCGGCCGGGAGCGCGTTCCCGCCGGTCATCCCACGAAAAGGACCACTTACCGTTGCGTAGAGTCTTGACGCGGTGCGCCGGTCAGGTCACTCTTAGGTCGCGATGGTTGTCTCGGTGACCTGTCTGGACAGTTGCTGCATTTGCAGCTAGACTGCCTCTTTGCGCTGCCTTCGTCCAGCCCCGCCTGCGCTCAGAGGAGTCCCCCCAAACCGGGAAGTCTCTTCAGTGCGCTCGCGTGTCTGGTCGGTGGCTGCGCCATGACAACAGACGGCGTGTTCCGGATCCCGCATCCGTAGCCCGCTCGGCCCGGACCTCCCGCCCGGACCGGACGAGCAGACGGTAGCGCGCAGGACCCGGTGCCCGCCAGACGAGAGCGCAGTTCTCGGAAGGACGCATCTTGGCTTCGTCCCGCGCCACCAGCCCCCTCGCGACCCACGCGCCCGTTGCCGTCTCGGCCAACCCGAGCTTCCCCGGGGCACCAACCCGGGTCACCTTCGCGAAGATCCGCGAGCCCCTCGAGGTGCCCGACCTCCTCGATCTGCAGATCCAGTCCTTCGAGTGGCTGGTCGGCAACGAGGCCTGGTTCCAGCGGCGGATCGATGCCGGCGACGAGAACCCGATGGGTGGTCTTGAGGAGATCCTCACGGAGATCTCTCCGATCGAGGACTTCTCCGGCTCGATGTCGCTGTCCTTCTCCGACCCCCGCTTCGACGAGGTCAAGGCCTCGGTCGAGGAGTGCCGCGACAAGGACATGACCTACGGTGCCCCGCTGTTCGTCACCGCGGAGTTCACCAACAACACCACCGGCGAGATCAAGAGCCAGACGGTGTTCATGGGTGACTTCCCGGTGATGACCGACAAGGGCACGTTCATCATCAACGGCACCGAGCGTGTCGTCGTCTCCCAGCTC
>JAODNO010000378.1 GCA_025465235.1 Pseudonocardia sp. | reverse complement strand
CGCTGACCGGCCCCAACGTCAGGTTGGCAAAGGCTCAATGATCGTGTGCTCAGGGTTGAGCATCTGGAGTAGTTCGGCTGTGTCGGCTTGGCTGTGCTGGCTCGGTGTGTGCCGGGTTAGCTGTGCCGGGTTGGTTGTGCCGGTTCACGCGATGAGCTCGTTGAGGATCAGGTAGATCAGAAACCCAATGAAGAATCCCACGCTGCCTAGCGCGGTTTCGCCCCGGGCGTGAGCTTCGACGAGCAATTCTTCGGCGGCGAGGTACATGAAGGCGACCGCGCCGAAGGCCAGCACAGCGGCGAGCAGCGGTGGGGAGGCTCCACTCATGGTGACGACCCCGATTGCGGTGCCCAGCACCGTGAGCAAGGCAAGCGCGACCGGGGCAGCGGCTACGACACGGCGGCTGGTCTTGCCCGCGAGCGTCGCGGACAGCGACAAACCAACGAACAGGTACTCGATCGCCAACGCGATGGTGAGTAGCACACCGGTGGTGGTCGCGGCGGTGAAACCGGCTCCCAGGATGATGCCGTCGATGAGGAAATCGATGCCGGTGGCGGTGGCGAGCCCTATTGGCAGGCCTTGGAGTCCGTGCCGTTCGCGGTGGCGCTCTGCGCGTTCGCTGAATGCCCGAAAGCTGAACATGACAACGATGCCGGCGGCGAACCCGAGGATCGCGACCCAGGGAGCTTGCTTGAGTACACGGGGCAGCAGCTCGATCGCGGCGGCGGCGAACACGACACCGGCGGCGAAATGCTGCAGTGCGCTGGTCAGGCGTCGCCCCGGCGGCCGTATCGCAGCAGCGATCCCTGACCCCGCTGCAGCGAGGACCGGGATGAGGGTGAAGACAAGCGCGGTGCCCAACATCGAGTCAGCCTCTCAGGCCGGGCTCTCGTGCGGCCGGGGTGGTTGTGCCGCACGCCGCGATCGGCTGATGGATGTGCTTGTCGACCGAAGCGGCGGCGGAGCGATGCCATCCGGTGTCGGTTAACCACAACGCCTGAGCGAGGACCGGCCTGCCCCTGTGCTGGACACGCTGTGGGTGGGGGCCGAGGCGAGGCCGTGGAAGTTGATGACTCGTCGGTCGGCTCGTCTGCACCAGGATCCGGTATGCCGGCCAGGGCCCCGGGGATGTGCGACGCGCCGGGCGCCGTTGTCATCGAGGTGCTCAGCGGCGTTGGTAGCGCTCAGGCGCCGCCGGCGGTGACGATCATGTCGGTGACGAAGCCTGCGGTGAGCCCGGCGAGTACTCCCCAGTACAGCAGTGCTTTGCGGGCCGAGCGGAGCGCGACCCCGGTCAGTTGGATGATGACGTAGAGGATGGACCCGGCGGCCAGGGTGAGGAACACGATGTTGAGAGGGTCGCTGGTGAACTCGTGGCCCACCGCGGTGCCCAGGAAGGTGGGTGCGCCGCCGATGAGACCCATCAATGCGAGGAATCCCCAGCTTGGGCGGTCACCGTCGGCGGCCAGCGGGGCGACGATGCCGAAGCCCTCGGTGGCGTTGTGCAGGGCGAACCCGATGACGAGCAGGGTGGCGAGTGCGATCTCACCCTTTGCGGCGCTGCCCCCGATGGCGAGGCCTTCGCCGAAGTTGTGCAGCCCGATCCCGACCGCGATTAGCAGCGCCATCCGCCGCGCGGGTGACCAGGTGCGGTGCGCGGTGAGTTCGGTGCTCGCCATTGCCCCGGGCCCGACCGCGGGCGTCGTGGGCGGGGGGGAGGTGTCGCGGCGGGTCATCCAGCTCTCGTAGCCGACCAGACTCAGCAGCCCGACACCCAGGCCGGCGAGGAACAGTGTGCCGTAGCCCAGGACGGGGCCGACAGTCCCGGTGCCTTCGCGCAGCGCCCCGAGGGCGGCGTCGATCGGTTGCCAGGCGTGCGCGAGCACGTCCCAGAGCAGGAATACCAGGATTCCGATCGCGGTGGCGTTGAGGAATACGCGAAGTCCCGGCGCGGGTGCGCGCAGCCGGCCCAGTGGCAGGCCGAGCAGGATCGTCACCCCGGCGATGAACCCCAACAGCAGCGTCTGCTCCTGATCCATCAGCGATCCCTTCCCTCGTGCGGGTGGTCACTGTCGTCAACCCAACCCTGCGCGCAGGCGAGGCTCGCCTAATCGTGGGGCTCTGTCAACCGGTGTGGCGCACGTCTGGTCGATCTGCCAGGTTTCGACTGTGGTGACGGGCGCGATTCGGCTGTTCAGGGCCGGATCACGGCCTCAACGGCTGCAGAACGGTGCGGCGGGGAGCCGCCAGGGCAGAGGCTGACCTGAAGCGCAGGGCATCGATGCCCTGGCGCGGCTTTAGCCCCGCTGAGTTGGGGTCGGGTGCGAGCTGTCGCTCGGGTCCGATCTGGTCGAAGATCTGCTCGATCAGGGCGAGTACGTGCGGATCGTCCACGGTGTAGATCTGGCGGCGCCCGACGCGGCGGCCGCTGACGGTGACGTTCGTGCCCAGCATCCTGTTCACGGCGGCCCCTATTTCGAACGCTTACGCAGCAACCACGCGCTCGTCGGCGCGCTGACCGGTATCACCGCCGCCGTCGTCGGCGTGATCGCCAACCTCGCGCTCTCCTTCGCCATCAACACGCTCTTCGCGCAGACCTACACGATCGACGCCGGCCCCTGTCGACGCGCCTGCCTGGCCTGACCACGCTACGGCCGGTCCCACTGGCCATCGTCGCCGTGGCAGCGGTACTCCTCTTCGCCATCGCCTGGTCGGTCCTGCGGACGCTGGGCGTGTGCGCCGTGCTCGGGCCTCGCCGGGCTGCCGGTCACCTGATCGCCGTTGCGGGCCCCGTATCCCGGTCAAGGTGCCGGATACTGCCGATGCACGACCAGGAAGGAGGGCAACGATGTTGCCGTGGGGTGTCATCGCGTATGGCGCGGCGCTGTCCGCGCTGCTCGCTGTCGTGCTCGTCGCGCTGATCGGCCGCCAGCGCAGCCCGGGCGTACTGGTCGCCGTCGCCGTCGGCACGTTCGCCGGCCCGGTGGCGTGGAACGCGATCCTGCGCGCCACCGCCGCGAACCAGTTCTTCGTCGACGCGCCCATCGCGGTCTTCCCCGTCAGTTGGCAGGACACCGGCTCGGGCGTCTTCACCCTCGCCGCGCTGGCCGTGCTGCTCGGCCTCGGGCCGTTGCGCACCGAACCCGGCCGCCGGCTCACGCTCGTGGCACTGCTGGGCGCCCTCGGCGCCCTACTTGTTGATATCTACTTGT
>JAODNO010000361.1 GCA_025465235.1 Pseudonocardia sp. | reverse complement strand
TACCGACACCCTCCCCGCCCGCAGGCTCTTGAAGAATCCGGGTTAGTACGGTCGGCGTAGTCCTGCGATGAGGAGCTCGACCAGTCGACGTGCGTCGTAGCGGGGGTCGCTGTCCGCGCCTATGCAGAGGTTCCCGACGCCGCGCATGAGCTCGTAGGCCTCCAGGTCGGAGCCGATCTCGCCCGAACCGGCTGCAGCGTCGAGCAGCTGGGTGCACACGGGCACGAGCCGATCGAGGAAGTAGGAGTGCAGGGCGTCGAAGTGGGCACTGTCTGACCGCAGCGCAGCGGCCAGTCCGTGCTTGGTCACGAGGAGATCGACGAACAGGTCGATCCATCGAGCCAGTGCGGCGTACGGGGTGGCCGCGCTGGCGAGGCAGGTCGCGCCGGCCTCGGCGCACGCCTCGACCTGGTGTCGGTAGACGGCGACGACCAGGTCCGCTCGCGTGGGGAAGTGGCGATAGACCGTGCCCACCCCGACGCCCGCCCTGGCTGCGATGTCGCGCACCGGAGCCTCGACGCCTGAGGTGACGAACACTGCTGCGGCGGCCTCGAGGAGAGCCCTCTCGTTGCGTCGGGCGTCGGCCCGCCTACGGGGCGCTTGCCCTGCCATGTCCGCCACTCCGCCGCCTCCCTGCTGCTTCGTCATCTTCGGCATTGTCAATCGGAACATCGTTCCGTATGGTTAGCGGAACAGGGTTCCGTCTGCCCATGATGGCAGGCGGACGAGGGATCACCTAGCAAGGCCGCAGTCACTCGCAGCCGCCAGGAAGGAATGCGCTCATGCAGTACCGCACCTTGGGCCGCACCGGAGTGCAGGTCAGCGTTCTCGTGCTCGGCGCGATGAACTTCGGCAAGATCGGGCGCACCACCCAAGACGACGCCACCGCCATCGTCGATGCCGCCCTCGAGGCCGGGATCAACCTCATCGACACCGCTGACGTGTACAGCAACGGCCAGTCCGAAGAGATGGTCGGCAAGGCCATCGCCGGCCGCCGTGACGACATCGTGCTGGCGACCAAGGCGAACATGCCGATGGGCGACGACCGCAACCGGCGGGGCAGCTCGCGGCGCTGGCTGGTCACCGAACTGGACAACAGCCTGCGCCGCCTCGATGTCGACCACGTGGATCTCTACCAGATCCACCGGTGGGACCCGACCACCAGCGACGAGGAGACGCTGTCGGCGTTGACCGACCTGCAGCGGGCCGGAAAGATCCGTTACTTCGGCTCCTCAACTTTCCCGGCCTACCGCCTCGTCCAGGCCCAGTGGGCCGCCCGCGACAGTCACCTGAGTCGTTACGTCACCGAGCAGCCCAGCTACTCCATCCTGCAGCGCGGGATCGAGACTCACGTCCTACCCGTGACCGAGCACTACGGTCTCGGCGTCCTGGTCTGGAGCCCATTGGCCTCGGGCTGGCTGTCGGGTGCGGTCCGTGAGGGCCGGGCGGTCACGACAAACCGGTCCGCGTTCATGCCGCAGCGCTTCGACACCGCCATCGCGTCCAACCGAGCAAGGCTGGACGCTGTCGAACAGCTGGCCAAGGTCGCCGAGCAGGCCGGTCTGACCATGATCCAGCTCGCGCTCGGTTTCGTCACTGCGCATCCCGCCGTGACCAGCGCGATCATCGGCCCCCGAACGCTGGACCACCTGAACTCGCAGGTCGCCGCCGCTGACACCGTGCTCTCCGCCGACGTGCTCGATGCGATCGACGCCATCGTCGCTCCCGGTGTCGACCTGGCCGCGCACGAGAAGAACGACACCCCTCCCGCCTTGCTCGACCCGTCACTGCGGCGCCGCTGATCGTCCGAGGAACAGCCTCCACATCCTCTCCCGCAGCTCAGAGCCCGCGGGATCGCGCAGGTGCCCGGCGAGAAGCTGTTCTTCCGGTGTTGAAAGGACCAACGACCGAATGCCGCACACCCCCCGGCCTCGCTTCGGGATCATGACCGCCCCATCACAGGTCGACTACCACGACGTCCTGCGGGTCTGGCGCGAGGCAGACATGATCCCGGAGATCGAGCATGCGTGGCTGTTCGATCACCTCATGCCGATCTTCGGCGATCCGAGCGGACCGACCTACGAAGGCTGGACACTGCTCTCCGCCCTCGCCGCGCAGACCCGACGGCTGCGCCTCGGCCTGCTCGTGACCAGCAACCGCTTCCGACCGCCCGCGCTGCTGGCCAAGATCGCCGCGACCGTCGATATCGTCTCCGGCGGACGGCTCGACTTCGGTATCGGCGTCGGCTCACGACCCAGCCACCCTCTGGCCCGGCGCGAGTACGAAGCACACGGCCTGCCCTTCCACGACGCCGCCCACGCCGTGGGGAGCCTCGCCGAAGCGTGCACGGTGATCCGGCGGTTGTGGACCGAGGCCGAACCGTTCGACTTCCACGGCACCTACGTCCAGCTCACCGGAGCGTTCGGCAACCCCAAACCCGTCCAGCGCCCCCACCCGCCGATCCTCATCGGCGGACGCTCGTCCCCGACGCTGCGCGTGGTCGCCGAGCATGCCGACCTGTGGAACATCCCCGGCGGCGACATCGACGACGCCGTCCGCCGCAGCGCATTGCTGAACCGCTACTGCGCCGAGATCGGACGCGACCCCGCCTCGATCACCCGCTCGATCCACCTACCCGTCTCCTACGACCAACCCAGCATCACCCGGGACGCGATCGGCAAAGCGATCGACGCCGGCTTCCGGCACATCGTCCTCGGACTGCCAGCGCCCTACCCCGCCAACGTCACACGGTGGGTCACCGACGAGCTCATCACCACGTCGGCCTAGCTTGCGTCGGATGCGGGGCAGCTCGGTGAAGTTGTGCCGCGGCGGCGGGCAGCTCGCGCCCACTCCAGGGACAGCCGCCGTCCGACCCGTGGCCGACACGGGGATCGCGCGGGTTCGTGCTTGAAGGCCACCGAGGCGGTCGCGATCACGAGCGCGATCACGAGCACCGGGAGGACCGGGGCGTAGGTGTGCGCGTGGCTGAGTAACCAGTCGCCGACGAAGGCGCCGACCGCCATGGCCACGAGGACGCCGGTGAGGCGACGGACTGCGCGTCGGGTGTGT
>JAODNO010000300.1 GCA_025465235.1 Pseudonocardia sp. | reverse complement strand
CCGTGGGATACATGCCCGGTCGGCCTATCACCGACGACTACCTTCACTACCCGGCCGTGCTTACCCGCGTGGCGGCCGCCTGCCCGCAGCTGCACGCCGGGCCGCGGTTCGTCAACGACTTCGACATGTTCGTGGTGCAGGCGCGCTACCGGCACATCGTCGCCGAGCACGGCTTCCGGCTGCCGCGGCGCTACGACGAGTTCGCCCCGCAGGTGACGCTGATCCGGGAGGCGCTCGGGGCCGGCACGACGGTGCCGTGCAACAACGACCTGCTCGCCGCCAACCTCCTGGACGACGGGCAGCGGGTCCGGATCATCGACTACGAGTACTCGGGCAACAACGACCCGTGCTTCGAGCTGGGCAACATCTGGAGCGAGGCCGCGCTGCCGCTGCCGCTCCTCGACGTGCTCGTCACCGCGTACTACGGACGGCGCCGCCCAGGGCAGGTCGCCAGGGCCCGGCTGTTCGCGCTCATGGCGAAGTACGGCTGGACGCTGTGGGCGTCGATCCAGGACGGCTGCAGCCCGCTGGACTTCGACTTCTGGTCGTGGGGGATGGAGAAGTACGACCGCGCCGTCCGGGAGTTCGACGCTCCCGACCTCGAGCACCTGCTCAGGGCAGCACGACGACCCGACATCGAGCGGCAGCTGGACGCCGAAGCCCCGTGAGATCATCCTCCGCATGAGACGACACGGGATGCTCACGATCGACCAGCTGCGCGCAGCCGTGGACGACGGGTCGATCGACACCGTGCTCGTCGCGTTCACCGACATGCAGGGCCGCCTGCAGGGCAAGCGGTGTGCGGCCCCGTACTTCCTCGAGGAGGTCGTGGCGCACGCGGCCGAGGCCTGCAACTACCTGCTGGCCGTCGACGTGGAGATGAACACCGTCGGCGGCTACGCGATGTCGAGCTGGGAGCGTGGCTACGGCGACTTCGTCCTGAGACCGGACATGGCGACACTGCGCCGCATCCCGTGGCACGAGGCCACCGCCCTCGTGCTGTGCGACGCGCAGTGGGCGGACGGCTCGCCCGTCGTCGCGTCGCCCAGGCAGGTCCTGCGCGGCCAGCTCGACCGGCTCGCCGAGCACGGGCTCGCGGCCGACGTGGGCACGGAGCTGGAGTTCATGCTCTTCACCGACTCGTTCGACACCGCGTGGCGCAAGGCCTACCACGACCTCGAGCCCGCGAACCTCTACAACGTGGACTACTCGATGCTCGGCACGGCGCGGGTGGAGCCGCTGCTGCGGCGGATCCGCAACGGGATGGCCGGAGCAGGCATGGCCGTCGAGTCGGCGAAGGGCGAGTGCAACCTCGGCCAGCACGAGATCGCGTTCCGCTATGCCGACGCCCTCACCACCTGCGACAACCACTCCATCTACAAGACCGGAGCCAAGGAGATCGCCGACCAGTCGGGCATGGCGCTCACCTTCATGGCCAAGTACGACGAGCGCGAGGGCAACTCCTGCCACATCCACATCTCGCTGCGCGGGAAGGACGGAGCGGTCTTCCCCGGGGACGGCACGCACGGCTTCTCCCCGCTGTTCGCGCACTTCCTGGCAGGTCAACAGGCATGCCTGCAAGAGCTCACCTACCTGTTCGCACCGAACGTCAACTCCTACAAGCGCTACGCCGAGGGCTCCTTCGCGCCCACGGCCGTCGCCTGGGGCCTGGACAACCGCACCTGCGCGCTACGCGTCGTCGGGCACGGCCCGTCCCTACGGGTGGAGAACCGGGTGCCCGGCGGTGACATGAACCCCTACCTGGGCGTCGCCGCGCTGATCGCGGCAGGGCTGCACGGCATCGAGAACGAGCTCCCGCTCGAGCCGGAGCTCAGGGGCAACGCCTACACGTCCGACGCCCCGCGGGTGCCGGTCACGCTGCGGGAGGCGGCCGAGCTCTTCGCCGTATCGAAGGTGGCCGTCGACGCGTTCGGCCAGGAGGTCGTGGACCACTACGCCAACGCGGCGCGGGTGGAGCTGGCCGCCTTCGACGCGACGGTCACCGACTGGGAGCGCAGGCGTGGCTTCGAACGGCTCTAGCAGCCCGGTCGTCGGGCTCACGGCCTACGGCGAGCACGTCGCGTACGGGGTGTGGGACCACCACGCGGTGCTGCTGCCTCGGACCTATCCCGACGTCGTGCTCGCCGCCGGCGGGGTCCCCGTGCTCCTGCCGCCCCGCGTCGATGCCGCGGCCGCCGTCGACCGGCTCGACGCGCTCGTGCTGTCCGGCGGCCCGGATATCGACCCGCAGCGCTACGGCGCCACCCCACACCCAGGCACCGGTGCCGCGCGTCCCGAGCGCGACGCGGCCGAGATCGCGATGCTGCACAGGGCGCTCGAGCGCGGGATCCCGGTACTGGGTGTGTGCCGGGGCGTACAGATGATCAACGTCGCCCTCGGTGGCACGCTCGTGCAGCACCTTCCCGACGCCGTCGGCCACCAGGGGCACAACCCCTCCCCCGGCGTCTTCGGCACCAGCGTTGTCGCCCTGGTCCAAGGCAGCCGCGTGGCGACCGCCGTCGGCACCCGGGTGGCCGTGCAGTGCCACCACCACCAGGCGCTCGACCGCATCGCCCCCGGGCTGACCGTCACCGGGCGCGCCGCGGACGGAACGGTGGAGGCCGCCGAACTGGAGGGGGCACCCTTCGTAGTGGGCGTGCAGTGGCATCCCGAGCAGGACGCCACCGACGTGCGCCTGATGGCCGCGCTGGTCGCGGCGGCAGCCGAGACCAGCGCGGTGCGGACAGCATGAGCCGCTGACTGTCGTGATCAACTCTTGACGATCTCTGGGGATTTACTCACCCTCGGTGAGTGACCAGTCGCGGGCTGCACCTGATCGGAAGCTATCCGGCCGACACCACCGACGATGCGATGAACGAGATCATGGAGCTGGCGGGGCCGTACCTGATTGCGCTCCCCGACGGCGAGACCGGCGACCGGCGCAACTGGATCGTCCCGATTATCGAGAGCATGCGCCTGCATCCCGATCTGGAGGTGCGTCGCGAGGGCGACTGGTCGGGCTACGACCACCTCCTCAGCTTCCGGGTCCGCCGCGGCCACCGGCTCGTCGGTGACTCCCTCCATTTCGGCTACACCGATGCCCACGCCGCTGCCCGCCCCGTCTTCGACCGGGTGCGCGAGGCGCACGGTCGCAGCGATCTCGCGTTCCAGATCGGCATGCCGAGCGGCCTCGGAATGGCGATGTTCACGATGGGTCCGCCGGGACCACTCGTGCACCGGCGCCCCTTCACCGATGCCATAGCGCGGGAGATCACGCAGATCCGCGCCGACGCGGGCGACGATGTGATCGTCCAGCTCGAGCTGCCCGCCGAGCTGGCCTTCGGCGGCCCCGCGAGATGGCGCGGTCGATCCTGCGGCAGGGCGCGCAGCTCTGCGGACCCGTGGTGGACGCGCCGTAGCGAGGGCGGTCCGCGGCAGGACGCGCCACGCCGCGGCACTAGTCTCGCGGCATGATCGATCGGTTCGCGGGGCGCACGGCGGTCGTCACGGGCGGCGGCAGCGGCATCGGGCTGGCCACGGCCCGTCGGCTCGCCGAGGAGGGCGCGCGCGTCGTCGTCGCCGACATCGACACCGGGCCGGGACAGGCGGCAGCCGACGAGGTGGGCGGACTTTTCGTGCGCACGGACGTCACGTCGGAGGCCGAGGTCGAGGCGCTGTTCGCGGCGGCTGCGGAGCACTACGGCAGCGTGGACGTCGCGTTCAACAATGCGGGCATCTCACCGCCGGAGGACGACTCGATCCTGACGACGGGCCTCGATGCCTGGCGGCGCGTCCAGGAGGTGAACCTCACCTCGGTGTATCTGTGCTGTCGGGCCGCGATCCCGTACATGCAGCGGGCCGGTCGCGGCTCGATCGTCAACACGGCGTCGTTCGTGGCGGTTATGGGTGCCGCGACATCGCAGATCTCCTACACCGCTTCGAAGGGCGGGGTGCTCGCGATGTCGCGCGAGCTGGGCGTGCAGTTCGCCCGCGAGAACATCCGGGTCAACGCGCTGTGCCCGGGCCCGGTGGACACCCCGCTGCTGCAGGAGCTGTTCGCGGCCGATCCCGAGCGTGCCCAGCGCAGGCTGGTGCACATCCCGATGGGCCGATTCGCGCGGCCCGAGGAGATCGCAGGCACCGTCGCCTTCCTCGCCAGCGACGACGCCTCGTTCATCACGGCGTCGACGTTCCTCGTGGACGGCGGCATCTCCGGTGCGTACGTGACGCCCCTGTAGCGGGTGACGGATCAGAGCACCTCGAGCGGTACCTTCCGAGCGGGGGGCGGGAACGCGGAGTCGAGAATGACCATGTCTGCCTGCGTGATCTGCAGCCCCAGCGCCGCGGCGTTCTCCCGCACGTGCTCCGGGGTGCCCGCCCGCGGGATCGCGTTGACGTCCTCCGTGCGCAGCACCCAGGCCAAGGCGATCTGGGCCGGGGTGGCGCCGTGCCGGCGGGCGACGTCGATCAACGCCGGGTGGCTCAGCAAGCGCCCCTGCCCCACCGGCGAGTACGCCATTGCCGGCACGCCGTGGAAGCGGCACCACGGAAGCAGGTCGTACTCCGGACCGCGCCGAGCCAGGTTGTACAGGACCTGGTCCGTCGTAACGGCTCGCCCGCCCGGGAGCATCTCGAGCTCCGCCATGTCCGGGGCATCGAAGTTGCTCACACCCCAGTAACGGATCAGACCGGCGGCCATCAGGTCCGAGAAGCCGGCCAGGGTCTCCTCCAGCGGGATCGCTCCCCGCCAGTGCAGCAGATACAGGTCCAGGCGGTCGGTGCCCAAGCGGCGCAGGCTGGCCTCACAGGCCAGCACCGTCCCCTGACGGGTCGCTTGGTGCGGCAGCACCTTGCTGACCAGGAACACCTCGTCGCGCCTGCCGGCGATCGCCTCGCCCACCAGCACCTCGGCGGCGCCGTCGGCGTACATCTCCGCGGTGTCGACCACGTTGAGCCCCAGGTCGAGCCCCAGCCGAAGGGACAGGATCTCCGACGCCCGGCTGGCCTGCCGCTCCGCGAAATGCCACGTGCCCTGGCCCAGCGCCGAGATCGTCTCGCCCGAAGGCAGGTCGACGGACCGGATCATCGTCGTCATGCCGACGACGGTGACACGGCGCGGCACCGCCGTGACCGGCCCGGCGGGCCGTTTTCGCCGCCCACGGTCGGCCCGTGGTGACGACCGACGCGCTCAGGCGTGGTGCAACCGGTGCAGCATCGCCGGCAGCGGCTGGGTGTGCACGACCGCGAGGCGCTGGGTCGAGCGGGTGAGGGCCACGTACAGGTCGTTGGCGCCGCGGGACGACTCGGCGAGCAGCTCGGCGGGCTCCACCACCACGACGGCGTCGAACTCCAGGCCCTTCGCCGAGTTCACCGGGAGCACCACCACAGGTGCGCTGAGGTCGATGTCCGGCGCGTCCGCGGGCGGCTCGCCCACCAGGCGCTCCCGCAGTGCGGCCACCCGCGCGGTCGGGGCGAGCACGGCCGTACGGCCGTCGCCCACGGCGCCGGCTTCCTCGGCGAGCACCTTGGCGACCGCGTCGTCGAGCCGGCTCCTGTCCACGGCCACCGCCCGGGGCGGCACCCCGGTGCTGCGGACCGACCGGGGTGCGGTGAGTCCCGGTTCGATCGCTGCGAGAACGTCGTCGGCCACGTCCGCGATCTCCGACGGCGTGCGGTAGTTGACGGTCAGCTGCTCGAGCCGCCACCGGTTCGCCACGAACGGCGAGAGCACCTCTCCCCAGGACGCCGCGCCGGACAGGTCACCGGTCTGCGCGATGTCCCCCACGATCGTCATGGACCGGCTGGGGCAGCGGCGCATGATCAACCGCCACGCCATCGGTGAGAGCTCCTGCGCCTCGTCGACGATCACATGGCCGTAGGTCCACTCCCGGTCGGCGGCCGCCCGGTCGGCGGTGGAGTCGTAGCGACGCACCGCCTGCCGCTCGGCGAGCCGGTCGGCGTCCACGACGTCGGTGGCGCGCAGCAGCTCCGGGTCGAGGTCCTCCTCGAGGTCGAGCACGTCGAGCACCCCTTGCGCGTACATCACCTCCTCGCGCAGCGCGGCCGCCTCCCGCGCCGCCGCCTCGGCGCCGTCGTCACCGAGCAGCTCGGCCGCCTCGTCCAGCAGCGGGACGTCGGCGGGTGTCCACCGCTGGTTCGGCGGGACGTCGTCGCCGGGTGCGGGGCGCTGCAGCAACTCCCGGTCGGCGGCCGCGAGCCGCCGGGCCACGGTGTTGAGCCGCCTCGGGGAGGCGAACAGATCGGTGAGCAGCTGCTCGGCCGACAGCGTCGGCCACAGGGTGTCGAGCTCACGGGTGAGCGCCCTGCTCTCGGTGAGCTCCTCGCGGATGTCGGCGAGATCCCCGGCGTCGAGCAGGCCGCGCCCGCCCAGCGTGCGCGCCACCTGCTCCGCCAGCAGGCGGACCGCCTCCTTGTGGAAGGTGCGCTTGGCCTCGTTGTGCGGCTTGCGCGAGCGCCGAGCGCGCGTGCGGGCGGCGTTCGCGATGTCGCGATCGAGCCGGACCCGCTGCTGCTCGACGACGAGCTCGATCGGACGTCGGGGCAGCTGCTGGCGGTCGCGGACGGCCGCGGCGATCACGGGCGCCATCTCGGCCCGGCCCTTCACCGCAGCGGTGGCCGCGGGTTCGGCGCGGCGCGCGTCGAGACCCGGATGGAGCTGCCCGACGGTGCCGAGCACCACGCTTGTCTCCCCCAGCGAGGGCAGGACCTGGCCGATGTAGCTCAGGAACGTCAGGTTCGGCCCGACGACCAGCACACCGCGCCGGGCCAGCCTGTCGCGGTGGGTGTAGAGCAGGTATGCGGCACGGTGCAGCGCGACGGCCGTCTTGCCGGTCCCCGGGCCACCCTGCACCACGAGTACCCCGGATGGCTTCGAGCGGATGATCGTGTCCTGCTCGGCCTGGATCGTGGCGACGATGTCGGACATCCGCCCGGTCCGCCGGGCGTCAACCGCGGCGAGCAACGCCGCCTCGCTCGTCAGCCCCCCGGCCTGCGAGACGGCCGTGGCGTCGTCCAGGTCGAGCACCTCGTCGTCCACCGCGGTCACCTCGCGGCGCCGGGTGCGCAGGTGCCGGCGCCGCCGGATGCCCTCGGGGGACGCAGCCGTGGCCGTATAGAACGGGCGTGCCGCCGGTGCGCGCCAGTCCATCAACAGCGGTTCGTACTCGTTCTCCTCGTCCAGCAGCCCGAGCCGCCCAACGTAGCGCCGCTCGCCGTCGTCGGTGTCAAGCCGACCGAACGCCAGTCCGTGCTCCGCAGCGCGCAGGGCCGCGAGACGGTCGGTGTACATCGCGGCCGCGGCGTCGCGCTCCGTAAGCGCCTGCGGCGTGCCCACCGTCTCGTCGTGCAGCACGCTGTGGAGACGCTGCGCGGTATCGGCGCGCCGGGCGTCGAGGCGCTCGTAGAGCATGGCTACGTACTGGCGCTCGTACTCGATCCCATCCTCGGCGGGCGTGTGCCCCGTGGCGCCGTCGCTCATGACGTCGTCGCTGTGATGTCGCTGCCGCTGCGAGCGGGGGACGTGCTGTTCGACACCGGCAATTCACCTTCGCGAAGCGGGCGGACGGAATAGCGACTTATGAACGTACCAGCGCCCGCGTTTTCCCCCGCCAGGCCGCGGGTAGCTCCCACGGTGCGATCCGACCACTGCCACACCTGGCTGACGTGTCGTGTCTGAATCGTCCCGCGACTCCGACTACGCTCACCTGGCGCCGCTGTTCGCCGAGTTCGCGTCCCTACCGCCGGACGACCCCGGCCGGGCCGCACTGCGCGGGAAGCTCGTGACAGGGTACCTGCCGGTGGCGCAACATATCGCCCGCCGCTTCGCAGGCCGCGGCGAACCGGTGGACGATCTCGAGCAGGCGGGCACCGTGGGCCTCCTCAACGCGGTGGACCGGTTCGAGCCCGACCGCGGCATCGACTTCCTGTCGTACGCGGTACCAACCATCACCGGCGAGATCCGGCGGCATTTCCGGGACCGCACGTGGTCGATGCGGGTGCCCCGGCGGCTCAAGGACCTACAGAGTGCCATCAACAGCGCCATCGGCCCGCTCTCGCAAGAGCTCGGGCGGGCGCCGCGGCCCAGCGAGATCGCGGCGCGCCTCGGCATCCCGACCGGGGAGGTGGTCGAGGGTCTGGACGCGCAGCAGGCGTATCGCAGCACCTCACTCGACGAGCTCGTGGCCGGTGCCGACACCGCCCTGACCGACACCCTCGGCAGCGCCGACGCCGAGCTCGAGAAGGTCGAGTACCGGGAGACGCTCGCCCCGCTGCTCGACGAGCTGCCCGAGCGCGAGCGGACGATCCTGCTCCTGAGGTTCTTCGGCAACCTCACCCAGACCCAGATCGCCGAACACGTCGGCATCTCGCAGATGCACGTGTCGCGGCTGCTGTCCCAGACGGTCGCACAGCTCCGACGCCGGATGACCGACGACGGGTAGGCGGGCGGGGACCGGGTAAGCGACCGGTATGACCACCAATGTTCTGCACAGCATCGATGTCGCCGTGCCGGTCAGCACGGCCTACAACCAGTGGACGCAGTTCGAGTCGTTCCCGCGGTTCATGGACGGCGTGGAGCGCATCGAACAGGTGACGCCGACCAGGACGCACTGGGTCACGAAGATCGCCGGAGTCGAGCGGGAGTTCGACGCCGAGATCACCGAGCAGAACCCGGACGAGCGCGTCGCGTGGAAGACGGAGAGCGGCACGCACCAGGCGGGCGTCGTGACGTTCCATCGCATCGACGACGCCCACACCCGCGTCACGCTGCAGCTCGACCACGACCCGCAGGGCCTGGTCGAGAAGGCGGGCGACGCGCTGGGCATCGTCCAGCGGCGGGTGAAGGGCGATCTCCAGAACTTCAAGGAGTTCATCGAGACCCGCGGCAGCGAGGAGGGTGGGTGGCGTGGTGACGTCGCGCGCAGCCCACAGAGCGGAGACACGGCACCGCCCGCGTAACCCGGGCGGACCTACAGTCGGGCCGCTCCCCGGTCTCCGGGGGGCGGCCCCTCGACGTTCGCCGGTGACTGGCGCAGGAGCCGGAGCGGGAGGGCGAACCACATCGCGAGCAGGACGATCCCGATGGTGGTGGCGCCCGGTACCGCGAACGCCCGGCCGACCGCGACGTCGAGTACGAGCAGGACCGCACCGGTAAGGGTGAGCGCAAGCGTGGCCAGCCCCACGGTGAACAGCCGGTGCCCCATCTGCACGGTCTCCGCCTTCACGCCACGGCGGAACGTGACGCGGTGGACGGCGGCCGGCGCGACCAGCAACCCGGCGGTGATGACCGAGAGCAGCAGGGTGACGACGTAGGTCGAGCGCTGCATGGCGTCGATCTCGGCGAAGCGGTCGGTGAACGACAGCGACAGCAGGAAGGCGAAGAGGATCTGCACCCCCGTCTGCGCGACCCGCAGCTCCTGCAGCAGCTCCAGCATGTTGCGGTCGGCCCGCTGCAAGGGTCCCTCGCCGGGGCGCTCGGACCCGGGCGGCGACGCACGGGTGCCCGGGCCCTCCATGCGCGGAGGGTACCCGGGCCCGGTAGGGCAGTGCCGTGCTCAGCCGACCGTTGCGCCCTCGTCGTGCACCTTGTGCGCGCCCTCGGCGAACTCCTCCACGATCTTCGCGCAGAAGGCGGGCAGATCGTCGGGGTTGCGGCTCGACACCAGACCATGGTCGGTGACGACCTCCTCGTCGACCACGGTGCCGCCCGCGTTGCGGATATCGGTGCGCAGGCTCGGGTACGAGGTGAGGGTCCGTCCCCGCACGAGGTCGGCTTCGACCAGCGTCCACGGCCCGTGGCAGATCACCCCGACCGGCTTTCCCGCGCGGAAGATCTCCTGCACGAAGCCGACCACGTCGGGGTCCATCCGCAAACGGTCGGCGTTCACCGTGCCGCCGGGCATGATCAGAGCGTCGTAGTCGGCCGCCGACGCCTGCTTCGCCGTCGTGTCCGCGGTGAAGGTGTCGGAGGGTTCGATGTCGTTGTTCATCGCCTGGATCTCGCCTTCGGAGAGCGAGACGATCTCCGTCCGTGCGCCCTCCCGGGTCACCGCATCGCGTGGGCGCGTGAGCTCCACCTGCTCGACGCCGTCCGTGGCCAGGATCGCGATGCGCTTGCCGTTCAGCCTGCCTGCCATGAGCTTCCTTTCGTCGTGGGTCGTGCGTTGATCGCGTACCCGGCCCTGACGGCGGGTACGCGCCGGTCATGACCGAGCTCGAGAAAGGGGCGGTCAGGAGGCGATGAGCCGCACCACCGCACGCTCCACCGCGGCGCGGCTCGTGTCGTCGGTGAGATCGGGGACCGATGACGTAGCGCCGATCTTGCGAAGCGCCCTCAGTACTGTGCACCCCTCCTCGAAGCGCTGCAGCACGCGAGGGTCGACGTAGGAGCTGCGGGCCACGGTCGGGGTGTTGCCGAGGTGCTCGGACACCTCCTTGATCGCTCGGTTCACCACGCGCTTGCGGGCCCGTTCCTTCTCTGGAACGCCACCTTGCGCGACGGCTGCGGCCAACGTGACGGCGGCCAGCACCGTGGCGTTCCACGTCCGCAGGTCCTTGCAGGTGAACTGCTCACCCATCAGCTCCTTCACCGCCGCGTTGAGATCCTCGGCCCGCACGTCATGCCAGCTGCTGCCCACCCGGTAGGCGAGCAGGTCCTCGCCACCGCCGCGGCGGCGCAGGAGCGAGTTGACGACCTTGTGCAGCAGCGGGTCACGCAGCGCGAGGGTGCGCGGGATTCCGCCCTTGGCCGGGTAGGAGAAGAAGACGGCGCCCCGCTTCAGTCGGACGTGCTCACGGCGGAGCGTCGCCAGCCCGAACGTGCCGTCCTCGTCGTCGTCACCGGGGGCGTACTCCTCCCCACCCGCGCGGAACACGCCGATGTCGAGCATCCGCACGCCGGCGGCCAGGACGCGGTCCCGGCCGAGCCCCTTCTCCACCAAGCGCATGAGCAGCTCGCCGCGCACGTCGGCCAGCTGCTGCCCCAGGCCGAGAACGCGGTCGTACTTCTCCCGGTCGCGCAGGCGCCGCCACTCATCGTGGTAGCGGTACTGGCGGCGACCGGCGGCGTCGGTGCCGACCGCCTGGATGTGTCCCTCCGGATCCGGGGAGATCCACACGTCCTGCCAGGCGGGCGGAATGACCAGCGACTTGATGCGCGCGAGCTCTGCCGGGTCGGTGATCGGCGCGCCCGTCACGTCGTAGTAGCTCCATCCGCGGCCACGGCGGCGACGGCTCATGCCGGGCGTTGTCGGGTCGACGCGGACCAGGCCGGCGGGTGCCTCACTCACTCCGCTCCCATACCCGCCTGACGGCGTGCGAACCCGCCTCAGGTGACCACGGGGGTGTCGGCGTGCTCCCGGCAGGTCGCGACCTCCAGACGGGCTTCCAGCCGTTCGTCGTCGATATCACGACCACAGACGGCGCAGCGCCCGTAGGAGCCGGCGTCGAGCCGGTCGATGGCCTCGATCACCCTGCGCCGCTGCCCGCCGATCGTGTCGACACTCAGCTCGGCCTCCATCGTGGTGTTCACCTCGGTGCCGTAGTCGCCGGGGTGCTGACCGAGGGCGCCCTCCTGGCCCAGCGTGTCGGCCGAAGCCTCGACGCGGCTCGACTCGGCGAAGCGGGCGCGCTCCTCGAGTTCGGCCAGCTCGGCGGTCAGCAGCTCACGGGCGCGGTCGAGGTCCACGGTCGTCCTTCCATCGGGTGCGAGAAGCATCAGCGCTCGCATACCCACACCCAGGAGCCGGTACGCCTCGCCGAGCCGGTACGGCTCGGTCGGAAGAACCGCGTCAGCCGCCGGGGTGACGTGCCTTCGGGGCACGACCGTAGGGCTGCTCGACGGGTTCGACCGGCTCGGCCTGTGGGATCGGCCGGACCTGCGGGGCGTCGGCGAGGGCCAGCGGTTCGCCGTGGTGGCGCAGCCGCATCGGGGGCCCGCTGACGAGCCGGTACTCGGCCTCGTCCTGCCGGATCTCCACACGCAGCTGCCGACCCTGCCAGCGCAGGCCGAAGGAGATCCGCGACAGCGCAGGCGGCAGCTGCGGAGCGAACGCGATGCCGCCGTCGTCGAGCCGCATCCCCCCGAAACCAGCCACGACGGCGGTCCAGGTGCCCGCCATCGAGGCGATGTGCACGCCGTGCTCGGTGTTGCCGGCCAGGTCGTTGAGGTCGACCAGCGCGGCCTCGGCGAGATAGTCGTACGCCAGGTCCAGGTGCCCGGTCCACGCCGCGACGATGGCCTGCGTGCACGCCGACAGCGAGGAGTCGCGCACGGTGATGGCCTCGTAGTAGGCGAAGTTGCGGCGCATCTGCTCGGGCGTGAACGCGTCGGGCCGCAGCTGCATTCCGAGCACCAGGTCGGCCTGCTTCGACACCTGCTTGCGGTACAGGTCGAAGTAGGGCACGTTCAGCAGCAGCGGGTACTTCTGCGGTGGGGTCCCTTCGAAGTCCCACCCCTGGTGGTCGGTGAAGCCCTCCGACTGCGGGTGAACGCCGAGCACCTCGTCGTACGGGATGCGCATCGATTTGGCGGCGTCGCGCCAGCTCGCCATCTCCTCCGCGTTGACACCCAGCCGCGCCGCCGCGCGGGAATGCCGCGCCGCCGTGTCGGCCGCCACCCTGAGGTTCTGCTGCGCCATCAGGTTCGTGTAGACGTTGTTGTCCACGATGGCGGTGTACTCGTCGGGGCCGGTCACCCCGTCGATCCGGAACTGCCCCACCGAGTCGTGGTGCCCGAGCGAACGCCACAGCCGCGCCGTGGCCACCAGCAGCTCGAGGCCCACCTCGCGCTCGAAGTCGACGTCGCCGGTGGCGGCCACGTGCCGGCGCACCGCGTCGGCGATGTCGGCGTTGATGTGGAACGCGGCCGTGCCGGCCGGCCAGTACCCCGAGCACTCGTGCCCGCGGATCGTCCGCCAGGGGAACGCCGCACCCGCCAACCCCAGCTGCTCGGCCCGCTCGTAAGCCATCGGCAGGATCGACTGGCGCCACCGCAGCGCGTCGGCGGCCGCCTCGGGAGCCAGGTGCGACAGCACCGGAAGGCAGAACGTCTCAGTGTCCCAGAACGTGTGCCCGTCGTACCCCTCGCCGGTCAGCCCCTTCGCCCCGATCGCCCGACGCTCGGCGCGGGCGCCGGCCTGCAACACGTGGAAGACCGCGACCCGCACGGCCTGCTGCAGCTCCGCGTCACCGTCGATCTCGACGTCGGCGGTCTCCCAGAAGTCGTCCAGGTACTCGCGCTGCTCGGCCAGGAGCCCGTCCCACCCCGTGTACCGCGCCGCGGCCAACGCCGCCCGCACCTGGTCGTGGAGCGCGGGCTGGGAGCGCCGCGCCGACCAGCCGTACGCCAGGTACTTGATGATCCTGAGCTTCTGTCCCGGCTGGAGGCGGGTGATCACCGTCGTGCGCCCGATGTCCTCCGTGGCCTCCGAGGTGATCTTGACCCCGTCCGGCCCGTACACCTCGTGATCCATCGCCGCCGCCACCCGCAACCCGGACCGGCGGGTCTGGTGGATCAGCGTGGCGCCTGCGTCGTCGCTGCGATGCAGGTCGGCCACCAGCGGGTCGGTCAGCGCGGCCTCGACGCGGGGATCGTCATCGGTGCGTGCGGGCAGTTGCTCGTTCGCCACCAGCTCGGACTGGACGACCAGTAGCGCCGGCGCGTCGAGCACCTCGACCTCGTAGCAGATCGCGGCGACCGCGCGTTGCGTCAACGACACCATCCGCGTGCTGCGCACGGCCACCACGCGGCCGGCAGGGGAGGCCCACTCCACCTCGCGGGTCAGCGTCCCGGCCCGCAGGTCCAGTATCCGCTCGTGCCGGCGCAGCTCGCCGTAGCGCAGGTCGAACGGCTCGTCCTCGACGAGCAGCCGGATCAGCTTTCCGTTGGTGACGTTGATGATCGTCTGCCCGGACTCCGGGTAGCCGTAGCCGCCCTCCGCGTACGGGAGGGGACGCCGCTCGTAGAAGGAGTTGAGGTAGGTGCCCGGCATCCCGTTCGGCTCGCCCTCGTCGAGGTTGCCTCGCAGCCCGATGTGGCCGTTGGACAGCGCGAAGACCGACTCGACCTGGCCGATGGACTCGAGATCCAGCCTCGGCTCGCGCACCACCCAGGGCTCGACGGCGAAGGGACGTCCAGGATCAGGGCTCATCGCTGCTCCTCCAGCAGTTGCGCGAGGTCGGTGACCACGGTGTCGGCTCCGTGCTCACGCAGGGCGTCGGCCTGCCCGAGACGGTCGACCCCGACCACATAGCCGAACCCGCCGGCCTTCCCCGAGGCGACCCCCGCGAGCGCGTCCTCGAACACGACGGCCTGCGACCGGTCGACCCGCAGGTCGGCAGCAGCGGCGAGGAATGTGTCGGGCGCGGGCTTGCCTGGCAGGCCACGCTCCTTCGCGATGACGCCGTCGACGCGATGGTCGATCAACGAGCTGAGCCCTGCCACGTCGAGCACCTGCTCCGCATTCGCCGACGATGAGACGCAGGCCGTGGCCAGCCCGGCGTCCTTCACCGCCTTCAGATACCGGACCGAGCCGGGATAGACGGTCACCCCGACCGTGCGAATCTTCTCCTGGACGAGCTCGTTCTTCCTCGTCGCGAGCGCATGGATCGTCTCGGCGTCAGGGGCGTCACCCGGACCGCCGGGAGGCAGGACGATGCCGCGCGAGCGGAGGAACGCGTCGGTACCCTCCAGCCGAGGCTTGCCGTCGACGTAGGGGCCGTAGTCGGCCTTCACGTCGAACTCCCGGAACGGCGTGCCGTCGCGCTCGGCGCGGGCCCGCAGGTAGTCGTCGAACATCTGCTTCCACGCGGCGGCGTGCACGCTGGCCGTGTCGGTCAGCACGCCGTCGAGATCGAAGAGGCACGCGAGCGTGCCATCGGGGAGGCCGAACATGAAACAACGGTACAGAAGTCCATGATCACCTTCGCCGGCGCAGGCCCAGGACCGCTCAGACGGGGCCGGCGGGGAACAGCAGAGTCGTCGGCTGCCGGCCGCCGGCGCTGACCGTCACGGCGCAGCCCTCGCCGGTCCGGCGGGCGACCACGACAAGCAGTCCGCCGCCGAGCAGCGGTTCGATCCCCTGTTGGACGGCGCGACGCACCACGTCCAGCACCTCCATGGCGCCGACCGGGACGAGCTCGAGGCCGCTCTCGACGTCCACCGCGACCTGCAGCCGGGGGCCGAACCTCGCCTGCTCCAGCTGCAGGTAGCCGCGCACAGCGTCGAGCTCCCGGGCCAGGGTGCTCTCCCCCGGCCGGTCGGCGGCGCGGGACAGATCGGCGAAACCGAACAGCAGCTCCCGGGCCCTCGCCGGGTCGGTGCGGATCAGGGCGGCGATGGTGTTCAGCGAGTTGTAGACGAAGTGCTGCTCGAGGCGCCGGGGCTGCACATGGCCCGCGGGTTCGGCGCCGGCGAGATCCGACCCGGCGGAATCGGAGCCGCGAGAGTCGGCCGCGGACGGATGGACCACGAGCGGCGTGGGCGGCGGGCGCCTCGGGGCGGCCGGTTCCGTCGCCGGCGGTTCGGGCTCCTGGTCCGGGGGGCGGGCCCATCCAGACTCCTGCACCTCAGCGGGCGTGAGCAGGCCCCGCCAGTGCGGTCGCCGCATCCGGCCGCCGCCGATCCAGCCCGTGAACTCCACGAGCCCCACCAGCTCGGGCGCGGTCCAGCTCGCGTGGCGCACGGCGTCGCCGGGGACGTCCCCGGCGAAGGGCCGGTCGCGCAGCCGGCGCGCCACGAGCTCCGCGGCAAGCCAGCGGCGCTGTTGGAGCGACACCCCCACCCGTCCGACGTAGTGCAGCGCGTTGCCGACGGGCACGCCGAGCAGGAGCGTGCCGACGGTGTCGGGACGCCGGGGGTCGGCCGGGGTCCACCCGCCGACGAGCACCTGCCGGGTGCGCTTGATGGGGACGCGGACCCAGAACCGCGATCGCCCTCCGGGGTGGTAGCGGCCGTGGAGATGGCGGGCATGGAGTCCCTCCGCGCCCTTCTGGTCCGCGATCGCGAGCATCGTGTCGAGCTCGGTGGCGGGCAACGGCGATGTGCTCCAGACCGGCGGGCTGGCGAACCCGAGGCCGTCCAGCAGCGCGCGCCGGTCGGCGTAGCGCAGGTCCACCGTGCTGTGCCCGTCGAGCCAGAGCAGGTCGGCGACCTGGAAGTCGACGGGGATCCGACGGATCGTCTCGTCCGACGGCCGGTGCCGCGCGCTGCGCTGCTTCAGCAGACGTGGGCGTACGGCATGTTCCTCCCCCCGAGCGACGAGCGTGCCGTCGAGCACCATGCCGCCGGGGGGTGAGCGGCGGAGCAACGGCTCGGAAAGCTCGGGGTACGCGGCGCTCATCGAGTTGTTGGCGCCGCTGAGCAGCCGAACCCGCTTGCCCGGCTGCACGTACGCGATGCACCGGTGCCCCGTCCAGGCCACCTCGACCACCCAGTCGGGCCCGGTCGGCAGGTCTCCCGACGCCGTTGCCGGCTGCATCGGCGGGACAAGACCGGGCACCTCCACCGAGGTCGGCCGCCCTGTCACGGCGCATACGCTAACGGTCACGGGGTGGATTCACGCCCTGGGCGCCACTGACGTGGCCGGACCGGGCCCCGCGCACCGGGCGAGCGGCCGGACGAGGGACGATCGGGGCATCATGACGCTCACCGACCGGCTCCCGCTGACCCCCGACGACCCCGATGCGCTCGTCGAGGCGTTCACCGACTGGGCGTTCGAGGAGCAGGGCCTGTCGCTCTACCCGGCGCAGGAGGAGGCGCTGCTCGAGCTGGTCACCGGCAGCAACGTGATCCTCTCGACCCCAACCGGCTCGGGGAAGTCCCTCGTCGCGGTCGGGGCGCACGCCGCGGCGCTGGCGCGGGGACAGCGCACCTTCTACACCGCGCCGATCAAGGCCCTGGTCAGCGAGAAGTTCTTCGCGCTCATCGACGTGTTCGGGGCCGACAAGGTCGGGATGCTCACCGGGGACGCCGCAGTGAACGAGAAGGCCCCGATCATCTGCTGCACCGCCGAGATCCTGGCCAACATCGCGCTGCGCAGTGGCCGCGACGCCGACGTGGGCTCGGTCGTGATGGACGAGTTCCACTTCTACGCCGATCCCGATCGCGGCTGGGCGTGGCAGGTACCGCTGATCGAACTGCCCCAGGCACAGTTCCTGCTGATGAGCGCCACACTGGGCGACGTCTCCTTCTTCCGTGACGACCTCACGCGCCGCACCGGTCGGGACACCGCGGTGATCACCTCGGTGGAACGCCCGGTGCCGTTGCACTACCGGTACGTCTTCGCCCCGCTGCACGAGACGATCAGCGAGCTGCTCGAGACGCACGAGGCCCCTGTCTATGTCGTGCACTTCACGCAGGCTTCTGCCGTCGAGCGGGCGCAGTCCCTGATGAGCGTCAACATCACCTCGAAGGAGGACAAGCAGGCGATCGCGGACCTGATCGGGCGGTTCCGGTTCACCTCCGGCTTCGGGAAGACCCTGTCGCGGCTGGTGCGCCACGGAATCGGCGTGCACCACGCGGGCATGCTGCCGCGCTACCGCCGCCTCGTCGAGACGCTGGCCCAGGCCGGGCTGCTGCGGGTCATCTGCGGCACCGACACCCTCGGCGTCGGGATCAACGTCCCGATCCGCACCGTGCTGTTCACCGCACTCGCCAAGTACGACGGGCAGCGCACCCGCCCGCTCAAGGCACGGGAGTTCCACCAGATCGCCGGACGGGCCGGCCGGGCGGGCTACGACACCGTGGGCACCGTCGTCGCCGAGGCACCCGACCACGAGGTCGAGAACGCCCGGCTGCTCGCACGCGCGGGCGACGACGTCAAGAAGCGCCGCCGGATCGTGCGCAAGCAGCCGCCAGAGGGCTTCGTGGGGTGGTCGGAGACGAGCTTCGAGAAGCTGCAGAACGCCCAGCCCGAGCCGCTGACCAGCCACTTCACCGTCACCCACGCGATGCTCCTGAATGTGATCTCCCGCCAGGGCGACGCCTTCGCGGCCATGCGTCACCTGCTGGAGGACAACCACGAGCCCCGGCCCCGGCAACGCCGGCACATCCTGCGGGCCATCGCGATCTACCGCGCACTGCGGGCTGCGGGCGTGGTCGAGCAACTGCCCGAGCCCGACGCCGAGGGCCGCCGCGTGCGGCTGGTCGGGGACCTCCAGCTCGACTTCGCCCTGAACCAGCCGCTCTCCCCGTTCGCGCTGGCCGCGATCGAGCTGCTGGACCGGGAGTCGCCCACCTACCCCATGGACGTGCTCTCGGTGATCGAGGCGACGCTCGACGATCCCCGGGCCGTCCTGTACGCGCAGCAGAACAAGGTCCGCGGCGAGGCCGTCGCGGCGATGAAGGCCGACGGCATCGAGTACGAGGAGCGCATGGCGCTGCTCGAGGACGTCACCTACCCGAAGCCGCTCGACGAGCTGCTGCACGCCGCGCTGGAGACCTACCGGCGAGGCGCCCCGTGGGTGGAGGACGCCCGCCTGTCCCCCAAGTCCGTCGCCCGCGACATGTTCGAGCGCTCGATGACCTTCGTCGAATACGTCTCGCACTACCAGCTGGCCCGCTCCGAGGGCCTCGTGCTGCGCTATCTCGCCGACGCCTACCGGGCGTTGCGCCAGACCGTGCCCGACGAGGCCAAGACCGAGGAGCTCACTGACGTCGAGGAGTGGCTCGGCGAGTTGGTCCGCCAGGTCGACTCCAGCCTGCTCGACGAGTGGGAGGCCCTCGCCGCGGGCGCCGGCACCGGGGAGGAACCCACTCCCCCCTCGCTCGACCAGGGGCCTCCCGGTGTCACGCGGAACGCGCGCGCCTTCCGCGTGCTGGTGCGGAACGCGCTGTTCCGCCGGGTCGAGCTGGCGGCGTTGCGCCGATGGGACCTGCTCGGCGAGCTCGACGGCGAGTCCGGGTGGACCGCCGAGGCCTGGCGTGCGGCGCTCGAACCCTACTTCGCCGAACACGCCGACATCGGCACGGGCCCCGACGCGCGTGGTCCGTCCATGATCACCATCACCGAGGAGCCGGAGCGCTGGCTCGTCCGTCAGGTGCTCGACGACCCGGCCGGTGACCGCGACTGGGCGATCACCGCCGAGGTCGACCTCGCGGCGTCCGACGAGGACGGTTCCGCCGTCGTCTGGATCAGCGGCGTGGAGCCGCTCGGCGGAATCTAGGGCCCGCGCTCTCGCTCCGTCGTCGCGGTCCTGCTGCTCCCTGATGGTCAATCTGTGATTGCCGAATCGTCGGCGTCAATGTAAGATTGACAAATGAAGTACGATGAGGCACAGCGCTGGCTCGAACGGGCCGAGCCCAGCGTCACCCGCGCGGCCCGCTCGCTCACCGAGGAACTGGAGACGCTGAAGCGGCGTAGCGCCGACGGTCCCCTCACCCGCGACGCGGCAGCCGCCTGGTATGCGATCGTCCATGAGATGCACCGGGTCGCCGACCGCTACGAGCGCGACCTCATCCGCAAGCTGCGCCAGGACGGCCTGACGTGGGCGCAGGTCGCCGAGGCCGTCCAGGCCCAACTGAGCAGCCGGCAGGCCGCGCAGGCGAAATGGAAGCGGCTCGTCGACCCCGGCAGGCGGATCACCACGGGCAACATGCAGCGTGGCGGCCGTCGCAAGCAGACGGACCCACAGGCCTGACACGCGAACTCGACACCCGCAAGCGCCCAGCACTCGGGCAGGAGCGAGTGCTGGCCTAGAGTCGGTGCAGTCCGGCGAGCACCCGCTCCATCAGTGCGAGGTCCGGGCCGGCGACCCCTGCCGTGCGGTGCACGGCGACAGCCCCGGCGGCGACCAGGTCGCCGAGAATCACGCGCGCCACGCCGAGCGGGACGCGGAGCAGGGCCGCGATCTCGGCCACCGAACGCGGTTCCTGACAGAGTCCCATGACGGCCTCGTGCTCGGCAGCCGCACGCCCGTGCGCGGCAGTCGGCACCGCCGAGACGAGCGTCTCGATCGAGAGTTCATAGGGAGAGCGCGTGCGCCCGCGGGTCAGCACGTAGGGCCGGACGAACGACGAGATGCCGTCGGTCACTCCCTGCTCCGACGCAGAGCCAGGCAGCGACGCGTCCGCAGCGGGATCCAGGAATTGAGCGCCTGCCGGGTCAGCTCCGGCCGATGGACCGTCGATCGGTCCCTCCTCGAGGTCAGCGGGGTTGGGCTGAGTGCCCCGACGGCGGCTGTGGGGAGCTTTCCCGAACCGCGTAGCAGCGCGCGCGCGCGAGAGTCCCACGAGCGCAGGACCATACACGACGAATCCGGCATCCGGTACGACGTTGGGCTCCTCCGCGGCCACCGCAGAGATCACCTCGGTGACCGGCTCGCCGGCCGCGCGCGCGGCCGCGCGCTTCTTCGCCTTTCGCCGTGACGCACCGCCGAAGCGCGCCCCCGTCAGCCCGATCGTGCGCCGCGGATCGTCCTCGGCGTCCACCTGACGGCCACCTCCGTCCAACCTCGCGGTCCGTGCCTCGGCGTGTCACCCTGTCGATTCTCCGTTACACCGGTGTTGCCTCTCCGTTGCGCAGCCGTGACGAATAGTCCGTTATGCGTGACTTCGATAGCTCGTTCGGACGATTTCCGCGGGCACCGTCGACCCGCCCGGAATCTGTGCATGACCCGTTCGGGCTGCTTCCCCGCGCGCGTGCGACCCCGACCTCCCACGGTCTGGGATGCTGCGCCCATGGCGGTTCGGAGACGGGCACTGACATGGCGGTGCTGAGCGCGGGGTTGTTGCTGTTCCGGCAGGGCGGGACCGACGACGTCGAGGTACTGCTCGGGCACATGGGCGGCCCGTACTGGGCGCGCAAGGACGACGGGGCGTGGTCCGTTCCGAAGGGCGAGCACAGCCCGGACGAGGATCCCCGGGCCGCGGCGGCGCGCGAGTTCACCGAGGAGCTCGGCTCCGAGCCGCCGCCCGGGTCACTGCTGGAGCTGGGCACCGTCCGGCAGCGAGGCGGGAAGCAGATCACGGTGTTCGCGCTGCAGGCCGACTTCGACGCCGAACACATCACGCCCGGCGTCTTCGAGCTGGAGTGGCCGCCGCGCTCCGGCTCGGTACGGGTGTTCCCGGAGATCGACCGTGCCGCGTGGTTCGACACGGACACGGCCCGGCGCAAGCTGGTGCCCGGCCAGGTTGAGTTCGTGGACCGGCTGCTCGGTTCGCTCCCCCGCGCAACGGGTACGGCGACGTCGTGAGCTCGACATGGAGCGGACTGGCGCGCGGCGCCGCCGCGGGCGCCGCGGGCACGACCGCGCTCAACGCGACGACCTATCTCGACATGGCGGTGCGCGGGCGAGCGCCGAGCGATGCGCCGCAGCAGGTGGTGGCCGCACTCGCCGAGGTCGCCGGGCTGGAGCTGCCCGGGGGCCGGCGGAAGCGCGCTCGACGGCTCTCCGCACTCGGTCCGCTGGCCGGCACCACCGTTGGGGTCGCGCTCGGCGGCGTCGCCGGAATGCTGCGCGCGGCCGGGGTACGGCTGCCGACGGCGGTCGGCGGCCCTCTGCTGGGGCTGGCCGCGATGGCGGCGACCGACGGCCCGATCGCCGCGCTCCGCATCAGCGACCCCCGACGGTGGACCGCCACCGACTGGGCCGCCGACGTCGTCCCGCACCTGGTGTACGGGATCACCACCCATGCCACGCTCGTCGCCATCTCCCGCGTGGCGGAAGGCCGCGAGCCGGTGCCCACGAGCAGCCCGTCGACCCTGTTGCGTGCAGCGGCGCTGGGTGCCGCCACCGGTTCCCGCAGCACCGCGGGCATCGCGGCGATCGCCTTCACGTCCGGTCCCGACGAGCCGGGAGGCGTGGCTTCCCGACTGGGCAGCCGCCGCGGCACGGTGGTCTCCGGACTGGCTGCAGCAGGTGAGCTCGTAGCCGACAAGCTGCCGGGCACCCCGAGTCGGCTCGCCCCTGCGGGCCTGCTGCCCCGCGCGGCGCTCGGGGCGACATCGGCAGCGGCGATGGCACAGCGCGACAAGGCCGACCCTGTGCTGCCCGCGCTGGTCGGGTTGGCCTCCGCAGCCGCGGCATCGGTGCTCGGGGTGCGACTTCGCGCCGCGTCCGCGCACCGGTTCGGCTCGGACAAGCCCGGGGCGTTCGCCGAGGACGCACTCACGGCGCTGCTCGGCTGGTTCGGCGCCCGCCGCCCCGGGCGGACCGCACTCGTCAGCGCGGAGCCCGTAAGCAGCTGAAGTGACGACCCATGCGTGAGTTCTGCACAAGCTGATTCCGACGGCAATTAGTCCATCTGTGTGGCCACCGGGCACACCTGGTGCCCGTTGTCGTCCGCTCTGCGAGATGCGCGTTCGGTCGGCCGCGCTACTGCGCTTCCGCACTGTGCGGTACGGATGGCGGCCGTGCGGCGTACCGGCCGACTCAGCGCCGCCACAACCTCGAGGACCGGCGGCGCACAGCGTCAAAGAGCGCGCCGATCGCGAGCCGCAGCGGGGACGGGCGACGCCGGCTTGGGGCCTCGCGTCCTGCCGCGGCGGCGTCGACGGCCGTGGCGAACTGCTCGAACAACCGCCTGCTGACGTCCCCAGCGAGCGCGCGCCCGAACTGCGCGACGCGGCCCGACAGGTAGAGGTCGGCGTGCACACGCAGGACGGTGCCGCCACCCGACCCCGCCTCGGCCCGCAGCCGGATGTCGGCCTGCGTCGCGCTGCCGCCTGCATCGGAACCCTGGCCGATCATCCGGAGCCGGTGGTCGGCCGGGTCCCGCTCGACGATCTGTGCGAGCCCCGCGAACGACAGCTTCACCGGCCCGAGCGCCACCCCTGCCGTGCCCCGGTAACGGTCACCGCCGAGCGACTCGCTGAGCTCGGCCCCCGGCAGGCAGGCCACCATGCGCTCGACGTCCTCGAGCACCGCCCACACCGCGTCGACGGGAGCGGCGAGCGCGCTGGTCACCTCAACCGTCGCCGACGGTGATCCGGCCGGGACGGCCACCTCGCCCGCGGGCTCAGCGGCCTCGACCGGCGCCTCACGTCCAGAACCTTGCGGCCCGGTCGACCCCTGGCCCGGCCCGCCGCCGCGCCCGATCAGAGTGCGGGACACGCAGTTCATCGGCGCCGGCACGCCGCCGGGATAGGCGGCGGCGACATCCGCCACGGCGGCCAGGATCCCGCGGTAGCCGGTGCAGCGGCACAGCACCCCCGACATCCGTTCCGGCAGCTCCTCAGGAGTGACCGACCCGTCACCCGCGAGCAGGTCGTAGGAGCTCATGAGCATCCCGGGCGTACAGAAGCCGCACTGGAGCGCGTGGTGCGCGGAGAACGCCCGCTGCAACGGGTGCTGCTCGCCGGGACTGCCGAGCCCCTCGACCGTGATGATGTCGGCACTCTCGCACTGCACCGCGAACAGCAGGCACGCCCTGGTGGCTGCCCCGTCGACGAGGACGGTGCACATGCCGCACACGCCGTGCTCGCATCCGAGGTGGGTGCCGGTGAGGCCGAGGTGCTCCCGCAACGCGTCGGCGAGGTGCATGCGCGGCGGCACCCGCACGGTGACGTCGCTCCCGTTCACGCGCATCGTGACGTCGACGAGGTCCGCAGCTCCCACGCGCCCGTGTGCACGATGCGGCCCGCGCTCCCCGGCCCGCCGGCGCGCACCGCCTCCGTGCTGGGGCCCGGGGTGCTGGGATTCGGGGGATGGGGATATGGGGGATGGGGATATGGGGGGTTCGGCGGCACGGTGCGCGCGGGACAGTTCGCGCGCGGCCAGGACCGTCAGCAGGCGGCGGCGGTAGCCGGTCGAACCGTGCGTGTCGCCCGCGGTGTCGACCACCTCCGCGACGAGCTCGGTCATCGCCTCGCGCAGCGGCCGCTCCGCACCGTCGGTCGCCCCGACGAGCTCGGTGACGTCGCGGGTCACCGGACGGTCGGACACGCCGAACGCGGTGAACCGGGCCTCGAGTACGGTCCCGTCCTCGCCGCGACGGACCCGCGTGACCGCCCCGGCCAGCGCGAAGTCGCCATGGCGGCGGGCGATCTCGGCGAAGCCGTGGCCCTCTCCCGCCTGCGCGACCGGAAACGCCGCGCCGACCAGCACCTCGTCGGCTGCCACGGCGGTCGTCATCGCCCCGGCGAAGAACTCCTCGGCGGCGACGGTGCGCCGCCCCCGCGGGCCGGCGATCTCCAGCACGGCATCGAGGCAGGCCGCCACGGCGGGGAGCTCGGCGGCCGGGTCGGCGTGGGCGAGACTGCCGCACACGGTGCCGCGGCTGCGCAGCTCCCGGTGCCCGACGAAGGGCAGCGCCAGCCCGAGCAGTGGCACGGCGCGGGCGAGGTCAGCGTGCTCCACTGAGCGCTGCCGGACCGCCGCCCCGACCCGGAGGGCGCCGTCCTCGATGTCCATCCGGTCGAGCCCGTCGACGGCCGTGATGTCGACGAGCGTGGCCGGCCTGCCCAGGCGCATCGCGAGCACCGGAACGAGCGACTGGCCGCCTGCGAGCACCTTGGCGTCCCCGCCCGCGAGCTCGGCGAGCACGCCGTCGAGGTCGCCGGGTCGGACGTAGGCGAACGGTGCCGGTTTCATGACAGCCTCACCGTCCGGTGAACTCCGGCTTGCGCTTCTCCGTGAAGGCGGCAACCCCTTCCGCGAAGTCGTGCGTGGCACGCAGCATCGCGTAGGCCTTCCGCTCCAGCTCGATACCCGTGTAGAGCGGCCCGTCCACGCCCTTGTCCAGCACCTCCTTCGCGGTGCGCTGGGCGGCCGGGGAGAAGCCGGCCATCCGCAGCGCCAACTCATCGGCGGCGGCGTACAGCGCCTCGCGGTCGTCGTGCAGACCGGCCACGATCCCCCAGTCCAGCGCCTGAGTGGCCTGGATCCGCGTGGCCGTCATGATGTGGTACTTCGCGCGAGAAAGCCCGATCAACCGGGCAAGCCGCTGGGTACCGCCCGATCCCGGGATCATCCCGAGGTTCATCTCGGGCAGCGCGAACTGGCTGCGGGGGGTGGCCAGCCGGATGTCACAGGACAGCGCCATCTCCAGCCCGACGCCGAAGCAGTACCCGTCGATTGCCGCGATCACCGGTTTCGGGCTGCGCGCTGCGGCGGTGACGTTGTGGCCGAGGTCGGTG
>JAODNO010000285.1 GCA_025465235.1 Pseudonocardia sp. | reverse complement strand
AGCATCGTCTCGACGCGGGTGGTGGCGACGACCACCGAGGCGTCGCCGTCGCCGTAGCGGATCGAGACGAGCTCGCCCTCGACCTCGCGGTGCTCGACCTCGACGTCGGACAGCACGCTGCGCAGCTCCGGCGACCAGTTCACCATCCGCTCGGCACGGTAGATCAGGCCGTCGTCGTGGAGCCGCTTGAAGATGGTGTTGACGGCGCGGCTGAGGCCCTCGTCCATCGTGAAGCGCTCGCGGGACCAGTCCACGCTGTCGCCCAGCCGGCGCATCTGGGCCAGGATCGCGCCCCCGTGCTCGGCCTTCCACTCCCAGGTGCGCTCGACGAACGCCTCGCGGCCCAGCTCGCGTCGGCTCGTGCCCTCAGCGGTGAGCTGGCGCTCGACCAGCGCGTGGACCGCGATCGACGCGTGGTCCATGCCGGGGAGCCACAGCGTCTCGTGGCCCTGCATGCGGCGGCGCCGCACCAGGATGTCGATCAGGGTGTGCTCGAACGCGTGGCCGATGTGCAGGCTGCCGGTGACGTTCGGCGGCGGGATGACGATGCAGAACGGCGGCTTTTCGCTCGACGCGTCGGCCGTGAAGTACCCGGCATCGACCCACCGCTGGTACATGCCGGCCTCTACCTCGCCCGGATTCCACTGGGCGGGCAGGTCGGCAGTGCGTGGTGGGAGGGTGTCGGTCACCCACCCAGTCTACGAGCCGGGATCGACCCGGTTACCCGCGCACCCACGCCGGCCGGCGGGAGCAGGAGGGCGTGCAGGCGCTGGAAGCCCAGCACGGGGGCGAGCCTGCGCTCCCGCACGAGCCGCAGGTCCAGCGCCCGCACCTGGCCGCTCGTGGGCTCGTAGACGCGCCATGCACCGCGGTCGAGCACGCCGAGGGCCATCGCGTAGTGCCGCGGCACGAGCGGCCCGACGAGCATCGGTACGGGCCTGCCGGCCGCGAGGGCGGCTCCTGCCTCGTCGAGCGCGGCGGTGAGGTCAGGGGCGGACGTGTCGTCCACCAGGCGTACCCGGTACGGCCCCGCACCGGGGACATGCCGACGCAGCCACCGCACCATCCCCCACGGCGTGGTCCCGAGCGCCCGCGGCCAGAACCGGTTGGTCTCCCGGTGCACCTGCCGCTGACGCGCGTCGTAACGGGCGCCGAACCCCATGCCGCCACCGGCGGCCGGGCCGTCGAGGCGCAACATCTCGGCCGGGTCGGCCCACGCCGACAGCGCGACGAGCACCGCACTTCCGCAGGTGGTGCCGTCCACCTGGTCGAGACGGGCACCACCGCGGCGCTGCTCGCCGATCGGCTCGGTCAGCAGGGGCCTGCGCCCACCCGCCAACGGGAGCACCGCAGCGACCCTGCCCGGTTTCCGCGGACCACGCCCGACGAGCGACTGGATCCGCCGCGCCATCCCGAACACCGTCCGCATCCCGCGATCCTCCCCCGCCGACGGGGCTTTCCGCACGTCCCTGCGATGTTCTGGAGCGCCGGTCCGCTCGAAGGCTCAGCGCGCCGCCGTCAACGTCGTCGACCACAGCTCGCCGCCGTCCTGCCCGCGCAAGGTCACCTGCAACTCCCCGCCGCCCGGCGCGACCTCGACCTCACCGAAATGCTGGAAGCCGTCCATCGGCGAGGTGTTCGCGACCGGGGGCGTGCGCACGAACGCCACGTCCGGGCCGAAGGTCGAGTCCATCGCGTTGGGTCCGAACGCGCCGGCGTTCAGCGGGCCGGAGACGAACTCCCAGAACTCGTCGAACTCGGTGAACGCCGCACGGGCCGGCGAGTAGTTGATCGCCGCCGTGTAGTGCACGTCGGCAGTCAGCCAGACGATATTGCGCACCTGGCGGTCCTTCAGCTGCGTCAGCACCCACGCGATCTCCGCCTCCCGCCCGCTGGGCGGGCCCGCTACACCGTTGGCGACGGCCTCCCACGCGGTGCCGTCGGGTACCTGGATACCGATTGGCATGTCCGACGCGACGATCTTCCAGGTGGCCTTCGACGAAGCCAGGGCCTCGACCAGCCAGCGGGCCTGCTTGTCGCCCAGGATCCGCTCCATCGCGGCGGTGTTCGTGTCGTTGGCGTCGCGGTAGGTCCGCATATCGATCACGAAGACCTCGACGTGCGGGCCGTAGGGCAGCTGCCGGTACACCCGCCCGTCCACCGCGCGGCGCGGGTCCAGCGGCACCCACTCGTGGAACGCCTGGAACGCCCGCTTCGCGAGCACGTCGACGTGCTTCTCGGTGTAGCGGTCGTCGGTGATCACCTCGCCGGGGTACCAGTTGTTGAGCACCTCGTGGTCGTCCCACTGGTTGATCTGGGGCACAGCCGCGCAGAACGCCCGCACGTTGTCGTCGAGCTGGTTGTAGGCGTGCTGCCCGCGGAACTCGGCGAGTGTCTCGGCCACCTTCGACTTCTCGGGAGTCATGACGTTGCGCCACGTGCGGCCGTCGGGCAGCGTGACGGTCTCGGTGAGCGGGTTGTCGGCGTAGACGGTGTCGCCGCTGTGGATGAAGAAGTCCGGGTCGCGGTCGGCCATCGCCGCGTAGATCCGCATCCCGCCGAGGTCGGGGTTGATCCCCCAGCCCTGGCCGACCACGTCGCCCGACCACAGGAAGCGGACGCCGTCGCGCTTGCCCGGCAGCGTGCGGAACGAGCCGGTCACGGGCTCGCTCACGCTCCGGCCGTCCAGGTCCTCCGCCGTCACGCGGTAGTGCACCGTCCGCCCCTCGCCGGGCACGCGCAGCTTGCCCGTGAAGTCCGTGTCCGGCGTCAGGACGGGGCCGCGGAGCGTGCGGGAGCGGCGGAAGTCGGGGCCCTCGGACACCTGGACGATCATGCGCGACGGCCGGTCCGCGCGAGCCCAGACGAGCCCTGAGCCGGACAGCATGTCGCCGGACTGGACGCCGTGGGTGAGCACGGGCCGGTCCGGGCGGGCGAGGGCCGGGGCGGCGAGGGCCGACGCGCCGGTACCGAGCGGGACAGCGGAGGCGAGCCCCCCGATCACGGCGGTGCGGAGCAGGGTGCGGCGGTCGACGGCATGGTGGGAGCGCATGGGACGCATGCAATCCGATCGGGTGAACCGTACGCCGGATCTCCGAGGAGACGGACAGGTGAACTCTGGGTCAGCTCTGGGAACGCGGTGCCTCGCGACGGTCGAGCCGCCATGACACGGCGGCCACGGCGATCGCGCCGGCCGCCAGCAGCACCCCGAGGTAGGCGGGTGCCGTGTAGCCCCATCCTGCCGCGATCGCGAGCCCGCCGACCGCGGGCCCGACTGAGTTGCCGACGTTGAACGCCGAGGTGTTGGTGGCGCTCGCCAGCGTCGGGGCGGCGCCCGCCAGTGCGAACACCCTCGCGTTGAGCGGGGCACCCGCGATGAACGCGACGGCGCCGAGGAGCACCACCAACCCGACGACTGCCACCGGTACGCGTGCGAAGACCGCGACCAGGCCGAGGAGCACAGCCGCCGCCGTGAGCCCGCCGAACAGCGTGGCCCACGGGTACGGGTCGGCCAGCCGCCCGCCGATCACCACTCCGGCCAGGCTGCCGATCCCGAAGCCGAGCAGCACTGCGGGCACCCAGCGCTCATCCAGGCCTGTGACGTCGGTGAGCAGCGGCGCGATGTAACTGAACGCACCGATCATCGCCGACTGGTAGAGCGCGGTGGTGCCCAGCGCGAGCCACAGCCTGCCGTGGCGGAACGCGGCGACCTCGGCTGCCAGCCGGGGCCGGAGCACGCCTGCCGTCCGTTGCGGCACGGTCACCAGCACCCCGACGGCACTGGCCGTGGCGAGCGCGGCAACCGCCCAGAACGCCGAGCGCCAGCCGAACTGCTGCCCCACGAGCGTGCCCAGCGGAACCCCGGCGATGTTCGCGACCGTGAGCCCGCCGAGCAGCACCGACAGGGCCATCGCGCGCAGCCCCGGCGCCACCACGGACACCGTGACGACGGCTGCCACCGCCCAGAACGCCCCGGTCGCGACGGCCGTGATCACCCTCGCGACGAGCAGCACCCCGTACCCCTGGGCGAGGGCGCCGACGACGTGCCCGACGACGAACACGGCCAGCGCGGCCAGCAGGGTGATGCGTCGTGGCAGCCGCAGCGTCAGCACCGCCATCGCGGGGGCGCCGACGATCATCCCGAGGGCGAACGCGGAGATCAGGTAACCCGCCTCCGGTATGCCGACACGCAGGTCGGCCGCCAGCTCCGGCAACAGCCCGGCGATCATGAACTCGCTGGTGCCGAGCGCGAAGATGCTCAACGCCAGCACGGGGACGACTCTGGGGATGCGCGTCGTCGTTCCCGGCGCCGCGGCAGCGACCGACATGATTCCCCCTCGTTGCGAGACCGTAGAGGCAACCTGGGGCGCCGTCCGTGAATTCCGACCAGGCCACGGCCACGGGCCTAGAGTTGGGGCATGAGCATGATCAGTCCGGAGGAGCGCGCCTTCCTGACCCACGGCACCCGCACCGGCAAGCTCGGCTTCGTCGCCGCGGACGGGCGGCCACTGGTCGCCCCGGTCTGGTTCGTGCTCGAGGGCACCGACGACGCCCCCGAACTGGTGTTCAACACCGGCAAGGAGACCGCCAAGGGCCGCGCTGTCGCGCGCGATCCACGGCTGGTGCTGTGCGTCGACCTCGAGCGCCCGCCGTACGGGTTCGTGCAGGTCCAGGGTGAGGCGACGGTCTCGGAGGACCCCGACGAGCTCCTCCGCACGGCCACGGCGATCGCCGCCCGCTACGTGGGCGCGGACCGGGCGGAGGAGTTCGGCAGGCGCAACGGCGTGCCAGGCGAGCTGGTCGTCCGCCTGCGGGCCACGAAGGTGGTCGCGGAGCTGGACATGACGGGCTGAGCCTCCGTACGAGGGGGCATCCTCGTCCAGACCTATCGGACGAACGTGCCGTTCGTGCGGCGGGTCAGGCGCCGGCCCAGCCGTCGGCCAGCCGGCTGACCTTCTGGGCGTAGTCGCGCGCCGCCACCGCCGGGTCCTCGGCGCGGCCCGCGGCCACACCCACGAGGAACGCGGTCACCGGAGCCCCGGGCCGGGACACGCCGTGGGCGACGTCGGAGGTCAGGTCGAGCACCATGTCGACGGTGGTGGCGCTGTCCAGCGCCTCCTCCAGCCCCAGCTCACGGGCCACCGCGGTGACCCACTCGGACAGAGCGTTGGCATCGCTGCTCGGACTCACGTACACGACCCTATCCGGGACGCCGCGGTGGCGCCGGGTGGGTCGATCAGCCGAACAGTGCCGGGATCTTGATCAGGAGCTGGTACAGCCCGTAGCCCAACGGGACGAGCACCCACAGCCAGGCGAGCACGGCGCCGGCCCACTGCAGCGGTCCCCACTCGGGCCCGGCTTCCACCGTCGCGTTCTCCGCCGTGCTCATGCGTTTGCTCCCGCCGTCGACGCCGTCTCAGCGGACGGCTCGTGCCACTTCTCGTTCACCGGGCGGATCAGCTCGTTGCAGATGAACCCGATGATCAGCAGACCGATCATGATCATGAACGCCGGTGTGTACCGGCCCGGCCCCTGCACTCCCGCCGCGATCCGCTCGTCGGCAATCGCGTTGACGATGAGCGGGCCCAGCACGCCTGCCGTGGACCACGCCGTCAGCAGCCGGCCGTGGATCGCGCCGACCTGGTAGGTGCCGAACAGGTCGCGCAGGTATGCCGGCGCGGTGGCGAAGCCCGCGCCATAGAAGGAGAGGATGAAGATCGCGCAGATCAGGAACACGACCCTGTTGGTGTTCGTGACGAGCGTGACCGCGAGGTAGAGCAGCGCGCCGACACCCAGGTAGATCCGGTACATGTTCTTGCGGCCCAGGTAGTCCGACAGCGAGGACCACAGGATGCGGCCGAGCGAGTTGGCCAGCGACAGGATCGACACGAACCCGACGGCCGCGGCCGCGATCGTCGTGGCGGGCGAGGTGCCGCTGAAGAAGTCGATGAAGATCGGGTTGGCACGCTCGAGGATGCCGATCCCCGCCGTGACGTTGAAGCAGAGCACCACCCAGAGCAGCCAGAACTGGGGGGTCTTGATCGCGTTGAGTGCCGAGACGTTCCCGCGGCTGATCAACGTGCCCTGCCGCGCCTGGGACGGGTCCCACCCGGCCGGCTTCCAGTTCTCGGGTGGCACCCGGATGAGCAGCCACCCGACGGACATGAACACCGCGTAGATCAGGCCCATGACCAGGAACGTCAGCGCGATGCCGTGGACGTTGGGGGTCTTGCCGGACCCGCCGAAGGCGCTGAGCAACTGGCTGGTGAGCGGCGAGGCGATGAGAGCCCCACCGCCGAAGCCCATGATCGCGATGCCCGTGGCGAGGCCCGGCCGGTCCGGGAACCACTTGATGAGCGTGGACACCGGCGAGATGTAGCCGATGCCGAGACCGATGCCGCCCACGAAGCCGTACCCCAGGACGACCAACCAGTACTGGCTGAAGTACATGCCGAGGGCGGAGATCAGGAACCCGCTGACGAAGCACGTCGACGCCACGACCATCGCCCAGCGCGGCCCGTTGGCGTCGACCTTCGTGCCGAAGAGGGCGGCGGAGACGCCGAGCATGATGATGCCGAGCGTGAACGGCAGGGCGCTCGCGACACCGGAGATGCCGAGCCCGGCCTCCAACGGCGACTTGAACACGCTCCACGCATAGGCCTGCCCGATGGCGAGGTGGATGGACAGGGCCGCCGGCGGGATGAGCCAGCGACTCCATCCCGGAGGAGCGATAATCCGCTCCCGTTCCAGGAACCCAGCAGCCATGTCCGCCCCCTTGCCTTTCACGACACCTCGGATTGAACCTAGGTCGATCTTGTTGCCGATGCAAATCGCCTGGTTATTACCCAGGCATCAATGCGGCATTCAGGCAACAACCGGCCGGATCATTCGGCGCGCGGCGGGAGCGTTACGCCGAACGCCGAACGCCGGCCCCGGGATGCGGGGCCGGCGTTCGACTGTGCGACGTGAGCTCTAGGCGGAGCGCTCCCGGCGCTCGCGACGCGGCGGCACCCGCGGCACGATCGTGGGGTTCACGTTCTCGCGGACCGTCTGCTCGGTGACGACGACCTTGGCCACGTCGTCGCGGCTCGGGATGTCGTACATGACGGACTGCAGTACCTCTTCCATGATCGCCCGCAGGCCGCGGGCGCCGGTTCCGCGCAGGATGGCCTGGTCGGCTACCGCCTCCAGCGCGTCGCCGGTGAACTCCAGCTCCACGCCGTCCATCTCGAACAGCTTCTGGTACTGCTTCACGAGCGCGTTGCGCGGCTCGGTGAGGATCTTTACCAGAGCCTCCTTGTCGAGCGAGGTCACCGAG
>JAODNO010000267.1 GCA_025465235.1 Pseudonocardia sp. | reverse complement strand
GGGCGCAACGTCGTGGTCGGCAACTACATCTACTCGCTGCTGCTGGGGATGTCGGTGCCCGACGTCTCGGGCAAGGCGATCGCCAACCTCGAGGTGGAGTCGCTCAGGCACACGAAGCCGACCTTCCACGGCGACACGATCTACGGCGAGACCGAGGTGCTGGGCAAGACCGAGTCGAGGTCGAAGGACGACCGCGGCGTCGTCCACGTCGAGACGCGCGGGTACAAGCAGGACGGCACGGTCGTCTGCACGTTCCGCCGGAAGGTGATGGTGCCCAAGCGGTCCTATGGCGACGTGCGCGGCGGGGAGCAGCCCGGCCGGCCGGTGCCACAGACCTGACGTCTGCGGCCGGGCCCGGCGTGCCGGCACACGCCGTCAGCGCGGGAGGACGTCCCACTCCGTGAGAGTTTCCACGAGGAGTTCGACGAGCGGTAGCTCGGCCAGAGCCGCGGCGTCGCACCATCGGGCGTCGAGTGCATCGTCGCCGGCACGGAGTTCGCCGCCGACGACCGTGCACCGGTAGTCGGCGATGGCGTAGCGCCCGCGGAGCACGCGGCCGACCAATGGTCCGGGCTGCACCACGAGGCCGGTCTCCTCCGCCATCTCCCGGACCAGCGCCGCGACGTCGTCCTCGCCGGGTTCCACCCGGCCTCCGGGCAGCGACCACAACCCGCGCCCGGGATCGTTCGCCCGGCGGACCAGCAGAAGCCTGCCGTCCTCGTCAAAAGTCAAGGCCCCCACGCAGGGGGTATGTTCACCTCTTTGGATCATCGTCCACGACCATACGGCCCCGCGTGCCGGATACCCTCAGCCGGAACGGTGCGGTACAAATCATGGGCACGTGTCCCCTTACGCCAGAACGGTGGGTGTGGTGAACGTCAAGAAGCTCGTCGGGTTTCTCGCGATCGCGTTGCTCGTCTTCTACGTCTTCACTCAGCCGGACACCGCTGCGGGCAACATCCAGAGCATCGGTACCACGCTGCGCAACGGGGCGGAATCCGTCATCCGCTTCTTGAACCAGCTCGTCGTGTAGTCCCGTGCTTGCGCCTCGCGAGATCGACGAGTACCTGCTCCCGACCGAGCGTCGGGTCATCCGTGTGCGCCAGCACTGGGCGTTCATGTGGAAGCACGTCACCAACACCGCCCTGTTCCTGCTGCTCATGGTGCTGGTCGAGCGCTACCTGCCCCACAGCGTGCTCATCGACAACCTCACGTTCTATCTGGCCCTCGTGGCGGTGTTGCGGTTCACCGTGCTGACGATCCTCTGGTGGATCGAGCGCATCGTGATCACCGACAAGCGGGTGATGCTCGCCCAGGGCATCGTCGTGCACAACGTCGGCATGATGCCGCTGAGCAAGGTCACCGACCTGACGTTCCAGCGGTCGCTGGGTGGCCGGATGATGGGCTACGGCACCCTGATCGTCGAGTCCGCCGGTCAGATCCAGGCGCTCAACCGGATCGACTACATGCCCCGCCCCGAGGAGATCTACGAGGCGCTCTCCGAGCTGGTCTTCGGCGAGAAGGGCAAGACGAGGGCCACGGGCATGCTGGCCCGAGGCCGGTGGCGGCGCTAGGCGCCGGGTTAGCCTCAGGCGTGGCCAGTCCTCGCATCGACCTGCACGCGCACTCCACGGCCTCCGATGGCACGGACAGCCCGGCGGGCCTCGTCACGGTCGCTGCTGCTGCGGGCGTCGACGTTCTGGCGATCACCGACCACGACACCACCGGGGGATGGGCCGAGGCCGCCGCCGCGCTGCCCGGACGGATGTCGCTGGTCCGCGGTGCGGAGTTCTCCTGCATCAGCCCCACCGGCAGAGACGACCGCGACGTCGCGGTGCACCTGCTGGGCTATCTCTTCGACCCGGACCATGCCGCGATCGTCCATGAGCAGGCGCGGCTGCGGGCCGAGCGCGTCGAGCGGCTGCGCAAGATGATCGAGAAGATGGCCGCCGACGGCTACCCCGTCGACGTCGAGACGGTGTTCGCGCTGCTCCCGTCCGGCGCGAGCGCGGGACGGCCGCACCTGGCGCGTGCACTCGTGGCGGCCGGCGTGGTCGGGTCGGTGAACGAGGCGTTCGCGACCATGCTCTACAACGGCAGCCCGTACTACGTGCCCAAGACCGACACGCCCGTCCGGGCCGCGATCGACATGGTGCGCGCCGCGGGCGGCGTCGCGGTGTTCGCCCACCCGCTGGCCCGGAAGCGGGGACGGGTGGTGGAGCCGTCGGTGATCGCCGAGCTCGCGGCGGCCGGGCTCGCCGGTGTGGAGGTGGACCATCCCGACCATTCCGCCGAGGACCGCGACCTGCTGCGCGGGCTGGCCGCGGATGCGGGACTGGTTGCCACCGGCTCCAGCGACTACCACGGCAGCAACAAGACCACCCCGATCGCGGCCGAGTCCACGAGCGAGGCAGCCTTCGGGGAGCTGTTCTCCGCGGCCACGGGGGCCGAGGTGCTCACCGGGTGACCGAGCCGGTCCGGCGGGGTTTACCGTGCTCCCGGTGAACGGCGGTGCGCAGCTCGGTTTCGACTTCGAGACCACCCGGCTGGTACGGGTGACGCCGTCGAGGTTGGCCACCTGGACCGACTGCCCCCGCCGGTACCGGATGACCTACCTGGATCGGCCCTCCCCTCCGCGAGGAGGGGCCTGGGCACACAACACCCTCGGCGCCGTTGTCCACCTCGCGCTGCGCTC
>JAODNO010000266.1 GCA_025465235.1 Pseudonocardia sp. | reverse complement strand
GTGGCCGGCCCCGGCGCGAGCCGCCCTCAGTGGGCAAGTACCTCGACACGGTTGTCCACCTTGGAGGCCCTCCGGAAGGGCGCAGCGAGGGTGGGCACGATGTGGCGGCGGTTGCGGATCAGTGCGGCGGCCGCGAGCACCCCGTACACGGCACAGAGGATGTAGCGGGCCTGTTGGCCGGGGAAGACGAACTGCAGTGCGAACAGTCCGAGCAGCGTGACGGCCAGCCAGCGCGGGAATCGCAATGCCAGCAGTGCCGCGACCCCGAGCAGCGTCTGGGTCGCGGTGAGCAGGAACTCCTCCACCTGCCGGGCGTCGAGGACGAGCGCCGCAGAGCCGCCGCCGAGCAGGTAGGCGATGGGTAGGCTGCCCACCAGCAACGTCCACTGGTTGACCTTGCTCGAGATCAGGGTTCCGATCGCATCGGAGCCCTTACCGTGCACGGCGAACAGGATCGCCACGATGAACTCGGGCGCCTCGGACGCCAGCGGCGCGAGCCACTGCACCAGCAAGAACTGGTCCACCCCGAGCTCGGTGCCGGTGCGGATCAGCGAGTCGGCGAACGGTTCGGCCGAGGCGAGGATCACCAGCGCGGCGAAGACGAACAAGCCGATCACCAGCGGACGCCGGGCATGCGCGGGCAGGGCACCGATCCGGGCTGCCGGACCGACGAGGTCGGGCTCTTCGGCCTCGGCCCGGGAGACCTTCCACAGGTAGAACACGAAGAGCCCGAGCAGTGCGAAGCCCAGGACCAGATTGATCTGCCCCGTCAGCGGGACGACGAACGCGACGACCGAGGCGATGGCGAGGAAGCCCAGCTCGACCCGGTGCCCGGACTCGAGCACGAGCTCCCGCACCGACCGGCCCGCCCGGCGCGAGGCCACGACGAGCGCGATGATCACCACGACCGACCAGCCCAGCCCGAGCAGCAGCCGGTTCGATCCGGTCATGTTCGCCGCGGCGTAGGGCACGTAGCTCGGGTCGCTGCCCGCGGTGTAGGCGAAGTAGAGATCGACCGCGTACTCCGGTAGGACCGCGATCACGGCCAGGATGGCGATCGCCAGTGGGCCAGAGATGTCGACACGGGCGGCTTCGGCGGCCCAAGCGAGCAGGAACGATGACGCCACCACCGCGCCGCCGAACACCAGCAACCCGAGCGGCGCGGCGGGATGTACGCCGCCGATCCGGAGCACGAGAGCGGGGAGCGTGAGCAGTACGCATAACGCAAGGGGGCGGATCAACCTGAAGATCATGACGGCCTTCCAGGACGGCGTGCTGCCGCACCGGAGGTCCGCGGGGCACACTCCGGCCAGGCAACTCGACTGACCGAAGGTCTCGTCCACCCGCACATCGCGAGCCCTGTCGCCGGAGGGCCACGGGACCCTCAGCATGTCGACGATCAGGTTGCCGGACTACTCCCCTTCAGGCCCCTGACCCTGCCACATGGTTCGTCAATTGCGCAACTGACGAATGTGTGTTGTGTTCGTCACGTGCTGGTGGCGACGCAGTCGAGGAGGGAGGATTGACCGTCATGACGAACCACCCCGGACCGGCGACCGATCCGGGGCACCCGATTCGAAGCGTCGACGAGCCGACGCAGCCGCAACTGCGGTCGGCGGCCGCGACGTTCGCACTGCTGAGTAGCCCCTCGCGGCTTCACCTGGTCTGGCTCATGGCGCATGAGACGTTCGACGTGGGCACTCTGGCCGGCCAGGTCGGGCTGAGCATCGCCACCACGAGTCAGCACCTGGGCAAGCTGCGCCTCGCCGGAGTCATCTCAGCGCGGCGCGACGGTAGGCACACCTACTACACCGTCGACGACCCGCACGTACTGGCGCTGATCGAACAGATCTTCAGCCACATCGCAGCAGATGGCACGCTCGCGCCCGACCCCTGAGCATCGCCCCCAGAACTGCTCATCGATCAGTCAGCCGAGACCGTCGCCGCTCGCCTGCGCCCGGACACAGCATGGTCGACGCTCAGCCGTCCAGCACCGGCCGCGGCGAGCGCGAGCGCGGCTGCCCCGATCGCACCGACCAACTCCCAACCGCCGTTGGAGACGAACACCCCGGCCCCGATATGCACGAGCAACGCGGCGCCGAGCATGTCCAGCGCGACAAGGACGCCGACCAGCGCGGTCGCTGCCCCGGCCACCAGCAGGACGCCGCCCAGCAGCTCGACCGCGGTGGCGAACACCGCGGAGGCGGGAGCAGCCGGAATCCCCATCCTGACGAAGCCCTCGATGCTCGCGTCCATGCCCTTGACGACGAGCTTCTGCCAGCCGTGGGCGATGAGGACGACACCGAGGACCAGCCGAGCCAGGAGTAGCGCGACGTCTTGGGCCGGGCCAGGTAGACGACGAATCATCAGCAGAACCTTCCGATACATGAGCTTCGACAACCCGGGCAAGTTTTTGGGATACCCGCAGAAAGGCGAGGGGTCACACCGAGGCCGTGTCGCGTCGGGCAGTTGCGGGCTGGACACGAGCCGTGAGGCCACTCAGCGTCGACTCAGCTACTCAGCATCGTCACAGCGCGGGACCCGCACAGTGTCGGTATGAACAGCGGTGCGTTGCTGGACCCGCCGGATGCGGCAACGGGACGACCGGTCGGCGCAGCGCCGGACGGCCCGGTGCTGGTGGAGCGAGTCGAGGTCGACGGATCTGTCGACGACATCAGGGACATCGCCGTCGCCACCCACTTCACCGCCGCTCGCCTGCTCGTCACCGCAGGCGGAGTCGCCGTCGGACAGGTCGTCGTGCCCCTCACCCGCGGACACGCCTCCGCCGAGGCAGTACGCGCCGCCGTCCACGCCGAGCTGGGTCAGGAGATCAGCCGGGCCGCACGCCCACTGCCCCGGGTGGCCACACCGATCACCGTGGTCGTCCCCACCAGAGGCAGGCCCGAGAGCCTCCTCCGCTGCCTGCGCAGCGTCCTGCGGACGAACCACCCCCGTCTCACCGTGCTCGTCGTCGACAACGATCCCGACGACGAGCGAACCGCTCAGGTGGTCCACGATCTGGACGACGGACGCGTGTCCTACGTGCGGGAATGCCGCCGCGGCGCCTCGATCGGCCGCAACCGCGGACTCTCCGAGGCCGCCGCACGCGGCGCCCGGTTCGTTGCCTTCGTCGACGATGACGTCGAGGTGGACCCGGAATGGGCCGGGAACGTCGCCGCGGCGCTCGCCCAACCCGACGTGGCCTGCGTCTGCGGGCCGGTGCTGGCCGCCGAGCTGACGACCGCCGCCCAGATGACCGCCGACGAGACCCTCGGCTGGCGAAAGGGCTTCGCACGGCGCCGGTTCTCCCTCGCCGAACCCCCGCCGGAGTCGGCGATCTTCCCCTTCTCCCCCGGCCTGTTCGGCGTGGGCGCGAACATGGCCGTCAACACCGAAGCCGCCCTCCGCATCGGCGGATTCGATACCGCGCTCGGCCCCGGCACGCCCACCCGCGGCGGCGAGGACTGCGAATTCATGGTCCGCCTCGTGCTCACCGGGCACACGCTCACCTACGAGCCGTCCGCATACGTCTGGCACCACCACCGGCCCACGATGGCCGAACTCGAGGACCAGATGCACGGCTACGCCCTCGGACTCGGCGCCTTCCTCACCAAGATCATGCTCGACCCCGCGGGGCGAGCCGCAGCACTGCGCCGGCTCCCGGCAGCAATACGGCAGCTCCGACGCATCACCTCGCGCGAGACCGTCGCCGAGGCACCGAGCTCCTCCGGCCCGCAGAAGGTGCTCGCGCTCGCAGCCGGAGCCACCGCCTACCTCGCAGCACGGCGACGAGACATCTGGGCCGGCGAGGACCTCCCCGCACTCCAGCCACCCCCGCCCGCCATCCCGCAGCAGAGGAACTGTTGATCTCACGAGCCAGTTGGCGGGCGACATCCACTTCCAGATCGACAGCGCGAGTGTGAAGGCCTCGTCGATGCGACGGAAGGCGGCGAGCAGCGCGGCGCTGTCCACGGCATCCACGGCGGCCAGACCGTCCGCACTCACGTTCTCCGCGATCGACTGTGGCCCCGCCGACTCGGCGGGGGTCACCGGCCGGCCGTGGCAGCCCGCGCGGGACCACGGACCGTGCCTGCACATCGGGCCTGACACTCGTACGATGGCGAGCCTCCGAGATTCCGGATACCGGAAAGGCCAGGTCCGGAACGGCGGCGTAGAGGTTTACGCCTGAGTTCACAGACGAGGCCGTGAAGATGGTGACCCGGTCGTCCCGCCAATCACCGACGCCGCACGCGATCACGAGGATGACAGCCACATCGTCGGTGACCAGGATCGGGACCCCGCGCACCCCCGGCAGCGGCGGCGCCGGGCCGCGGATGCGGATGGCCGGGAGGTCGGCCCTTGCCGCTCTCGTCACGGCGGTTCTGCTCGCCTCCGCGTGCACGTCCGGCGGCACCTCGCAGCCGCAGCCGAATCCCGCCGTCTCCATTCCGGCCGCCAGCAGCGGCGAGGTCACGTTCTACCTCTCGCTACCCGGCTCGGCAGCCGCGCTCGCCGAGGCCGCGGTCAACGTGTCGATGCCCGGGTCCCCCAACTATCGGCGTTTCGTTTCCCTCGACGCTGCCGCGAGCCGATTCGGCGCCACCGAGGCACAGATAAACACCGTTACCGACGCAGTTCAGAGCCTCGGCCTGAATTTCGCAGTAGATCCAACCAGACTGTTCGCACGCGTGAGCGGATCGATCGAGCAGTGGACGGCGGCGTTGGGCGCTCCGCTTGCGCGGCGCCCGGCGAACGTGTCGAGTCCGTTCACCACCTACGCTCTTCCCGCCCAGTTGCCTGCCGCACTCCAACCCGCGGGCACCGCTGTGCTGTTGTCGGACACGCAGGTGTACGACCCCAGCGCGGGTGGTAGCCCCCCACCCCACACACCCAGTCCGACGCCGGGGACAGTTCCGTGGCCGTTCAACACCGGTACGCCGCCTCGCACCGACTGCTCAGCTCCGCTGCTGCAGCAGCGCCGGGTCTACTCGCCACAGCAGATCCAGACCGCCTACGGCATCGACCGGCTTCGCGCCGCAGCGTCCGGCACTCCGGTGATCACCGTGCTCGACCTGGGCGGGGGTTGGCTACCGAGCGACCTGAACCTGGCGGCGCAATGCTTCGGATACGCCGCTCCGCCAATTGCGCAGACTCAGGGCGATGGAGTCGTCACGGCGATAGCGAAGGCCTCCGGCGAGACATCCCTCGATCTGCAGACAGTAGCGGCGGTGGCCCCCGCAGCCCGGCTCCGGCTGGTACAAGCAACGGCAGGCAGTGGCGGCGTGCTGGACGCCTTCAGCCGCGCACTCGGCGACTCCGGCGGTCCTCCGGACGTCATCTCCCTCTCCTACGGTAGATGCCTGGTGGCCGAAAACGAGGCCGCGCCTACCTACCTCGCTGTCGCCGACTCGGTCCTGGCCATGACGGCACTCGTCGGCGTGTCGTCCTTCGTCGCCGCCGGAGACTCCGGATCCACCACCTGCGGCACCCATGCCCCCGGAACCTCGCTGTCCTACCCCGCAGTGTCACCGTTCGTCACCGCAGTCGGTGGTACTCGGCTCGCGCTGAGCCCAGCCAACACTCGGACCGCCGAAACCGTGTGGAACGACGCGGCATACGGAGCAAGTGCGGCCGGCGGTGGCGCCGTGGGCCAGCGGACACCTCGCCCAGCCTTCCAGAACGGCGCGAACGATGCGCAGTTCCGTGCCATTCCCGATGTCAGTGCTCTTGCTGACATCGTGCCCGGCTGGCCGGTCATGATGAATTCGACCTTGCAGACCGTGGGTGGCACAAGCGGCTCCACGCCACTCACCGCCGCGAGCACGGCACTCGTGGCCGGCTCGGAGCGGAAAGCGGGGCGCCCACCACTCGGTTTGGCCAATGGGTGGTTCTACACCGCGGCTGTGTCGAGCTCATCGACGTTCTACGACATCACCGAAGGTGACAACGACCTCGCCGCAGTCGGTTGCTGCGCCGCCGCAGTCGGCTACGACCCCGCAAGCGGGCTGGGCGTGCCCGACTGGGCCACCCTGCCGGCAACCCTCCCCGCACCAGGCTGATCCGAGAAGGACCGGCTGCAGCTTTCCCTAACGAGAATCCGGTCGGCCTGTAACAGTTCCCGCTCATAGGTAGCAGCACCTGGGTTCGGCTGCGGCATAATGGCGGGATGACGCACGAGCCGATCCCCGACACGGCAGAGTCAGAACCCCACGTGGCGCACTCGCCACACCGGCACCGTTATGAGATCAACGTCGACGATGAGCTCGCCGGATTCGCCGAATACCTCGACAACGGCGGCCAGCGGATCTTCTACCACACCGAAATCGGCGAGAGCTTCGCCGGACGCGGCCTGGCCAGCAGGCTCATCCACGCCGCGCTCAGCGACACCCGTGCGCTGGACAAGCGCGTCATCCCGGTCTGCCCGTTCGTCGCCGGATACGTCAAGAAGCACCACGATTTCGATGACGGCATCGACCCGGTGACGCCTGCGGCCATGGCCGCCGTGAGCGCGGCGGACAAGTGACCGCGCCCGCACCACCCGTTCAGGGACGTCACAGAAGGGTGTCGTTCGTGTGACGGTCCCGCACGCACCCAGGTGCCCTGCGCGCGAGGATCGCGCGCAGGGCACCTGAGGTGATTCAGGTCAGGCGACGACCTGGTTGGCGTGCAGCTTGCGAATGTCATCCGCGTCGTAGCCGAGGTCGGCAAGGACCTCATCGGTGTGCTCGCCGAGCAGCGGCGCACCGATGATGTCGGGCTTGAAGGAGGAGAACTTGATCGGGCTACCCACGGTCAGGAAGGTGCCGCGCTCCTTCTGCTCGACCTCGACGATGGTGCCGCTCTTGCGCATGTCGGGGTCCTCGGCGAGCTCCTTCATGCTGAGCACGGGCGCGGTGGGCACCTCCCACTTGCGCAGGATGTCG
>JAODNO010000280.1 GCA_025465235.1 Pseudonocardia sp. | reverse complement strand
TCTACACGCTCCTGCGCGAGGAGTTGCCCGACTGCACGATCGTGAGCATCGGACATCGCAGTTCACTACGCCGGTTCCACAACGAGCTCCTCGAACTGCTCGGTGACGGCCGCTGGGAGGCCGCCGCGCTGCAGCGGTAGGTCGCGTCGTTGCGGTGCTCGGTCAACGCCCGCAGCGCCATCGCGAGCTCGTCGGACTGCACCGACACCAGCCCAGACGCCGTCCACGCCGCGACACCCACCGAGACCGCGTCGACCCCATCCGTCTTGCGGCCACGGCCCGTCGAGAGCACCCTCACCCACGCGGCCAGCTTCGCCGGCCCATCCAGCACCGCTAGCCCATCGGCCGGCAACCGCCTCGCCAACCGCGCACCCAACCCGCCCGCACCCTCGATCGCCCACCGCGACTCCGCCCACGCCGAACGAACTTGCCTGGCTCCCGGTAGCCCACCCGATCGGCCTCGACCCGGACCGAGGTCTGCATCTGCAACGACCCGTCCACCGCCACCGCGGCCCAGGCGAACACCAAACGGCCCGGTGGGTGGTAGCCATCGGGGCAGGCTCGGTGCTTGCTGGTGGATGGCGGGTACACCGCCTTGTGAGAGTCACTGGAGGAGCGATGGGCACCATGCGCCAGGTCGTCGTGAACTCGACCGAGGACATCCGGGTGGAGGAGGTGCCGCGACCGGGGCCACCGGGCCCGGGCGAGGTACGGGTGGCCTCTGCACTGGTCGGCATCTGCGGCAGCGACACGCACGCGGCCGCCGGACTCCACCCGTTCATCGATCGGCCCTACCGCCCGGGGCACGAGGTGGTCGGCGCGGTCGAGGAGGTCGGCCCCGGAGTGTCCGACCTGGCACCGGGGGACCGTGTCGTGCTCGAGCCGAGCCTCGTGTGCGGGCAGTGTCGCCGGTGCCGGGAGGGCCGCTACAACATCTGCGAGAACCTGGCGGTGGTGGGGTGCCAGACCGCCGGCGGCATGGCAGACGCGTTCACGGTGCCGCGCGACCGACTGCACCGGGTGCCGGCGGGCATGTCCGACGAGCTCGCCGCGCTGGTCGAACCGCTCGCCACGCCGATGCACGCCGTGCGGCTTGCCGGTGTGGGGCCGGGTGGCCGTGCTCGGAGCCGGGCCGATCGGGATGCTCGTGCTCGTCGCCGCCCGTCATGCGGGAGCCGAGGTCGTGCTGTGCCGTGCCGGCCGGCGAGCTCGTCACCGCTACATTTCCCCTGGACCGTGCTGGGGAGGCGTTCGCCGCAGCGTCGGATCCGCAGCAGGTGAAGGTGCTGGTGTCCGTCACGACTCAGTGGTGACGGCAGATCCGCTCGCCGGACCTGCACACGCTGCCGCAGCGTGTCGAGCTCCGGTTGATGCCAGCCACGAACCCTACCGGTGATCGTCGATGCGACGGCGCATCGACGCATGGACGTTCAGGTGCTGGACGGCTGGATCTTCTCGAAACCCAGATCGACATCGGCGCTGTCTAGCGAACCGGGTCGCGGCCGGCGCCCGAGGCCGGGGTCACCGCCGCAGCGGTGGTCGTGACGGGGGCAGGGCCGGTGACCGCGGCAGGCGGAGCGGGCGTGGCGTTCGCCGCGGTCTCCTCCCCGCTCATGTCCCCCACCTCGGCCTTGAGGATCCTCGCGGACCGGCCGAGGCTCCGGGCGGCGTCGGGGAGCCGCTTCGCACCGAACAGCAGCACGAGGATGCCGATGACGATCATCCAGTGGGTGGGGCTGAGAGCTCCCATAGCGCATCTACCTCTTCCGGGTGGTGCAGAGTGGTGTCGGCGCACCAGCGATCGACATCGGGATGTACACACGACCGACGTGGGGCCTTCGGCCCGACGCGCTCCCGGTTCGATGGCCCGCGCGGCATCGAACCGGGAGGTTCGATGCCCCGCGCGGCTATTTCACGGTTCGAGTGGATCGACGGGTCACATGTTGGCGGCGCCGGCCCTGATCGCGTCGCGAATGCGGTGGTAAGTGCCGCAGCGGCAGATATTGCGGATCTGGTCGAGGTCTTCGTCGGTGATGTCGCGACCCTGCTCCTTGGTCTCCTGCACCAAGGCCACCGCGGCCATGATCTGGCCGGGCTGGCAGTAGCCGCATTGCGCGACGTCGTTCTCCAGCCACGCCTGCTGCATCGGGTGCAGGTCCTTGTCGACGCTGCCGGCGAGGCCCTCGATCGTGGTGATCTCATCGCCCGGGCCGACGTCGGAGACCGGCACGGCGCAGGGGTTGAACTTCTTGCCGTTCAGGTGGCTGGTGCAGGCCTTGCAGACCTGCAGGCCGCAGCCGTACTTCGGCCCGTAGATACCGAGCAGGTCACGCAGCACCCAGAGCAGCCGGACGCTGTCGTCGCACTCGACGGACACCTTCTTGCCGTTGACGTTGAACGTGTGTGTGGACACTGGTGGCTCCTAGAGCGGGTTCGTGAGACCGTCGGTGGGCGACTGCGGAGACGAGGGCTCCAGCGGGTACGGGTCGAAGCTCAACTCGCCGTGGTTGATCGGGAAACAGGTGGGGATCTTCCCGATCGAGCGGGCGTACGCGCAGGCCACCGCGGCCATCGACGGGGCGACGGCCAGCTCGCCGGCCCCGCCGGGCTCGCCCGTGGTGGGCGGCATGATGACGACCTTCATATCCGGCGGCGTGTTCCACTGCCGGGTGTAGAAGTAGTTGTCCCAGCTGCCCTCGAGCGGGATGCCGTCCTTGATGTGCAGGCTGGACGTGAGCGCCAGCGCGAGACCGTCGTTGAAGCCGCCGATCATCTGCGCCTCGAGGCCGCGCGGGTTGAGCGCCAGCCCCACGTCGACCACCACAGTGGCCCGGGTGACACGCGGACCGGTCACGGCGTCCTTGATCTTCCGATTGACCGTCTCCGGGCGGCAGTCCAGCTCCACAAGCGTGCAGATCGCGCCCCGGTACTCCGCGTGCAGCGCGATGCCCTGGAAGACGCCGTCCGGCAGCGACCGGCCCCACTCGCCCTCGTCGGCCGCCTTCTCCAGCACGGCTTCGAGGCGCTTCTCCTTGAGGAAGGCCTTGCGGAAGTCGACCGCGTCCTGGCCCATGCGGTTGGCGAGCTCGTCGACGACGAGCTCCTCGGCCGTCACGGTGTTCGGCGAGTAGATGTTGCGCATGCTGCCGGTGTTGAAGCCGAGGTCGACCTCGTTGAGCAGCTGCGTGGTGACGCCGAAGTTGTACGGCGAGGACTGGCTGAGCAGGAAGATCGACTGGGCGAACGAGTAGTTGCCGACCAGCGGGGACTTCGCGGCCGTGGCGGTGAGGACCTCGCCGAGACCATGGGTGAAGTCCGTGCGGACGCTGGTGTGGCGCTGCTCGTAGCTGACGACGTTGCCCAGCGCGTAGGTCGCCCGGACCCGCGCGACGCACATGGGGTGTGTGCGGCCCTGACGGAAGTCGTCGGTGCGCGTCCAGGACAGCTTGACGGGCTTGCCCATCTTCTTCGACGCCTCGGCGGCCTCCAGCGCGACGTCGTGGAACAGATGCCGGCCGAACGAGCCGCCGCCCTGCGTGACATGCACCGTGATGGACCCCGGGGCCATGCCGAGCTTGGCCTCGATGTCCTCCTTGGCGGCAATCGGCACCTTCAGGCTCGACCAGATCTCGCCCTTGCGGCCCTTGATGTCCGCGACGGCGCAGTCGGGCTCGAGCGGGGAGTTGCTCGCGAACGCGAAGGTGATCTCGGTGTCGACCGAGTTCGTCCCAAGGTTCGGCACGGCCAGCGGCAGCTGCGCGGCCTTGAGCTTCTTCTCGACGGTGTCGTCGGACTCCCCGTCGACCGTGCCGCCCGCCCAGCTGACGTCGATGGTGCGGATGGCGTCGATGCATTGCCCGAACGTCTCGGCACGGATCGCGACGCCGTAGGTGATCATCGCAACATCGGTGACGCCGGGCAGGGCCAGCACCTCGGCGAGATTGTTGACCTTCTTCGGCCTGCCGTTGATCGTCGGCGGCCGGGCCACCATCGTCGGCTTCGCGTTCGGGACCGCGTCGAGGTCCATCGCGAACCTCTTGCGGCCGGTGACGATGTCCAGTGCGTCGATCCGGTTCTGCGCCGTGCCCAGAAGCGTGAACTTCGACGCCGGCTTGAGCACCACCGACGTCGAGGTCAGTGTCGACGACGCGGCGGGCACCGCCAGCGACCCGTAGCTGAGGGCCTGACCCGTCGGGCCGGTGATGTTCCCCGCGGCCGTGGTGAGCTGCTCGACCGGCACGTTCAGCTGCTTCGATGCAGCCAGCAGCAGCTGCTGGCGGGCGAGCGCCGCCGCCGTGCGCACCGGGATGTAGAGGCTGCGGACCGAGTTCGACCCGCCGGTGAGCTGGTTGAGCAGCAGTTCGGGACGGGCGTCGGCCAGCGAGACGTTGACCTTGTCCAGCGGCAGGTCCAGCTCCTCGGCGATCATCATTGCGACCGTCGTAGTGATGCCCTGCCCCACCTCCGCGCGCGGCATGGCGAACGAGGCGGTGCAGTCCTCGTTGATGACGATCTTGATGAGGTACGCGGTCGGCAGCGCGGCCTCGTTCTGCAGATCTCCGAGGTCGTAGGCGTCCGACAGCTGCGGCGGGGACGGGAGGGCCGCGCGCGCGTCATCGGGCTTCAGCAGCTCCCAAGCGCCGCCCGCCGCCACCGCGAGGGTGGGAGCGGCGATGAGGTATCCAAGGAACCGGCGACGCCCGACCTCGCGCGGGTGCCCCTCCTTCCTATCGGACTCATATGCGGACGCTCTGCGGTGAGCGGGCATCGACTGTCCTCTCTGCGCACCTGAGCGGACGACGGGTCTGTCGCGGGGAGCCGTCAGGGCGGTTGCTCGCTCAACGACTCCGTCAGCCGTGAGATGCGCCTAATCAAACGATGCCGCAAATGTCCACATCCCGCGCAAGAATTGCCGAAAACGGACACAACCGGCTTATCGCTGAATTGTCCGGCCCACCCCTTCAGGGACGACACCCGCCAGCCCACTGACTTCCCCCTCGGCCGCATCTCCGCCGGCTCGCAACCTGGATATAACCGCTGCCGACAACCTCGCTACGTCGACCAACCGAATCTGCTCGGACGACCGAGGATCGCGTCTTTTATCCGTTTAGATCGGCTTAGGCGAATCAGGCAAGTAGTAGTGCCAGAGTCTCCTCGTCATCAACCAACGCCACGCCGCGTTCTACCAAACAGTGCTCAACCACATTCACATGTTGTTAGGCTTGCCTCACGCTGCCCAATGTGGGGTGATGGGCGAGGCAGGGAGGCGAGCAGCCGGAGGAGCGAGCGTGGTGTCCGACGATGTGGTGGCCGGCCTGACCCCGTCGGCGACGCCGGCGCAAGGGCCCGAGGCGGGTCGACGTCGAGCGGCTCGGTTGCTCATGCTGCTCGGTCCGGGCGTCATGGTCATGCTCGCGGACACCGACGCCGGCAGCGTCGTCACGGCCGCGCAATCGGGGGCCCAATACGGCTACCAGCTCGTGCTATCCCAGGTCATCCTCATCCCGATTCTCTACCTTGTGCAGGAGATGACGGTCCGGCTCGGACTGGTGACACGGCAGGGCCACGGTGCCTTGATCCGGCGGATCTTCGGCACCAAGTGGGCATTACTTTCGGCCGTCACCCTGTTCATCGCCTGCGTGGGCGCACTGATCACCGAGTTCGCCGGGCTGGCGGGCGTCGGCAGCCTCGTCGGGCTGCCGCGCGTGGTGTCGATCGGGGTGCCCGCGATCGGGCTGGTCGGGCTCGTCCTGGCGGGCCGGTATCGACGGGTCGAGGTCGTGGGCATCACGATCGGTGCGCTGGAGTTGTTGTTCGTCCCGGCGGCGGTGATGGCCCGGCCCGAGGCCGCTGCGGTCGCGGACGGGCTGGTCCACCCGGTGCAGTTCAGCGTCCCGTTCCTGACGCTCCTGGCGGCAAACGTCGGGGCGGTGATCATGCCGTGGATGGTCTTCTATCAGCAGGGTGCTGTGATCGACAAAGGTCGCCGCGGCCTGGGCCTGAAGCAGGCGTTGCGGTCGGCCCGGTTGGACACCGCGGTCGGCTCGGTGATCACCCAGATCGTCATGATCTCCGTGATGGTGGCGGTGGCCGCGACCATCGGCGTCCGGAACCCGGGAGCGGAGCTGGGCGACATCGCCAGCATCGCGGACGCTCTGACCCCGTTCCTGGGTCGCACCGCGGCCGTGCTGCTGTTCGGCCTTGGCATGATCGGCGCGGCAGTGGTCGCTGCACTGGTGGTCGCGCTGGCCGGCGCCTGGGGCATGGCCGAGGTGCTGGGGTGGCGGCACAGCCTCAACGACTCCCCGAAACGCGCTACGGGGTTCTATGTCCTCGCCGTGCTGGGAACAGCCGCCGGGGCCGGGCTTGTGATTGGCTGGCCGAACCTCGTCAGCCTGTCGATCGACGTCGAGGTCATGAACGCCTGCCTACTCCCGATCGTCCTGGGCTTCCTGCTGTTCCTCGAACGGCGCGCCCTACCCCCAGAGCTGCGCATGACCGGTTTCCGGCGGATCACCACATACCTGTTGACCGGCGTGGTCATCGCCCTCGGCCTCGTCACGGTGGTGCAGACCGCCCTCGCCGCCGGCTAGCCACTCCCTCATGCCGAGAATGGCTCCCATGGGCGACTCGTCGGTGCGTCCCCGTTGATGTCGGGGCCGAAGAACTTGAGGACCACGAGGTCCTCGGCGCCGGTGTTCTCGACGACGAGGGGCCGGACGGCCGCGTCGTGCACCACAAGCAGCTCATCCATATCGGGGTCGCCCCCGCAGATCGCCACGCCGCCGTAGGTGCCGGTTCCGCGCCACACGAGCAAGTTGTGAACCCCGCGTTCGGTGGTGACGTACCGCGCCCCGGGCCGCACCACCAACTGCTTGCCGCTGAACTTCGGCGTGTTGTAGAAGATCCACTGCTCATCGCCACCCTCCCCGGGGGCGCCGGCGGCCGGAACGGGAGACAGGTGGCGGTTCTCGTAGAAATACGGGTCGCCGTTGAGCTCCCAGTCGACGAAGCCGAGCGGGAACCGCTCGCCGTGCCGCTCGCGGTCCTCCGGCCGCACATCCTTGAACAGGAGTTCCTTGGAGATGATCCGGCCGGCGTTGAGGGCCTGGAACATCGCCAGGACGTCCGAGTCCTCCTGTAGTTCCACGGTGAGCGCGGTCCCCGGCGCGTGGAGGACACCCGACGGGACGTGGAAACCCTGCTCCGGCACCTGCAGGTAGGCGCGCGCGTGCCGCAGAATGAGGTCGCTGTCCCAGTCGACGAGGTAGGGCAGCAGGACGTCCGCCCGACGGTCACGCGCGATCCAGGGGTGGACCCCAAAGAAGGTCTCGGGGTGCGCCCCCATATCAACCCCTGGAGGGAAGTAGTACGCCTCGTCCTTGGACTGGCACCCCACGAGCGACGCATGCTGCTGCTGGGGGTGGACGTGGTAGGGCAGGCGGGCGCCGTAGTCGAAAATTTTCGCCAGCCGCCCGAGCCCTCCGGGGTGCGTCGCCGCGTACTCCGCCCCCATGATCGCCACCGGGTGCGCCTCAACGGCGGCCTTGAGAAGGATGCGCTTCCCGTCATCACCGCGCAGGTAGCTGAGGCCCTCGTCCGACGGGCCCACCCGATTGTCGGCACGTGTGGTCGACCCCAACCAGCGCTCGCACACGGCCCCGCGTTCACCGAGGTCGTAAGCGCTCTCGGGGAGCCCGAGACGCCGGCCGGGGGGCAGGAAGTCCCGCGCAACCCACGCCGGCTCCAACCGGAGGACACCCCCGCTCGCGGAGAGTGCGTCGTCCAGAACCTGCCGGACCTCCTCCATGGTCATGGGGGTGACGGTACTGAGGGCAGATGGGCGGGGGTCGGAGGCACGACGCGAGCCCGAGGAGAGATTGACAGGATCGAATCGTCCGGTTGCCAACACCGGGGTGTTCTCGTTCCGATCCCTTGCTGTGGCCCACGACCAGGACGGGACCCGGGGAGCGGCCTGCCGGTGATGGCAAGGCCGAGGTACGGACTGACAGATATTGCTCGCCCTCCCTCATACCGACAAGTCCGGTGCGAGCCCTGCCGAAGCGCTGCCGGACCGGTACCAGCCACGTCCACCGATACGACCGGCTCGGCGGTCTTCTTCTCCACGTATGTCAGCAGGTCGTATGACGTGAGCCGGGTTTCGGGCACCTACCGGGCACTCAGCGATGCCGGAGCGTCCGGTAGATGAGCCGGCCGACCAACAAGTAGACGATCGCCGCCAGTCCATAGTTGACGATAAGGCCGATCTTGGCATCGCTCGGAGTGAAGACATCTCCGAAGCCGAACACGAAGATCTTCGCCGCACCGTAGACGAAAGCGACGATACCGCTGTTCTGATTGGCGCCGAACAACGTGAACACGATGTGCAGCACGAAAACGAGTGCGATGAGAGCCGTGACCACACGGGTGATGTTGGCGATGATATCGGCCCGGTCGGCGCGGCGATCGCGCTCACGCTGGTACGCGAGAGGAGATTCCTCGGGCTGCCGATACGCCTCCCTGGGGTAATCACGAGAGCTTGGCGGCGGTTCGTACGGCTCAGCCGGTGGCTGATACCGCGCTGGCGTCCGCTCGTGCTGGTGCGGGTCGGGCTCCTGCTCATATGGCGTGGGAGCGGGTGGTGCTGGCTGCTCGTACTGCCTTGTGGGCTGGCGACTCGGCTGACGAATCGCGGTCGTCGGCTGTTCGGCGAGACCGGGTGGTTGCTCATATCCGCCAGGGCCTTGCGGCCGTGGTGGATACCCACCGAGCCCCTGCGGGGGCTGCTGGTACGCACCGGGGTTTGGCGGCGGTTGTAGGCGAGGTCCGGGTGTCTGCGGTGTCCGTTGGTTCGGACCCTGGTCGTGCCCGCCGGGATGTGGTTGGTCCGGCCGCCGACCTGTCCCGGGACCACGGCGAGGGGGCGGCCCCGGCGGACCTTGATACTGGTCGTAACTCATGCCTTGGCATTGTGGCGATACCGTGTTGCGACGGCATACCCCCCGGGGGCAACGACACACCGCTGGTGGGTGCGGGAACCTGCCCGCAGGCCCGGTTCGGCTCTGGTGCTCGCGGCCGCAGAGCGAGAACGTTCGCCGCAGCGGGCCGACCTTCCACGACCCCTCACGTCAGAGCTTCGAGGGCTCCAGGTCGACCTGCCCTTTCGCGACCAGCCAGTCCAGCGCTTCACGGAGGGCTCCCAACGCGGTGTACCGAGGGGCGAAACCCAGCAGCGTGCGTGCCCGCTCGATGCTGGCGCTGATCGAGCGAGAGACGTGCTCGCGAGTCATTCCGGCGTGCTCAGCTCCGACCAGCGACGCGAACGTGGGCCAGTCGACCAGCTCGAGCACGGGCTCCCGACCGAACCACCCGGCGACCCCGTGCGCGAGGCCACGCAAGGTCATCGCCTGCTCCGCGACGATATGGAAGCTCGAGCCGATGGCTGCAGGGCGCGTCAACGCTCGCTCGAACGCCTGCGCGACGTCGTCGGCGTGGACGTGATGCAGTACGCCGAGACCGAGGTCGGGCAGCGGCAGCGGCGCACCCAACGCCAGAGCGCGCCACACAGCTGGGTCGAGGTTGCCGGCCGGGGTGATGACCGGCCATCCAGGCCCGCTGATGTGGCCGGGATGCAGCACGACGCTCGGGACACCGCCGCGGCGGGTCTCGCGGTGCAGCAGCTCCTCGATCGCCGCCTTGCCGATACCGTAGTCGCCCACCGGCTCCCGCGGCTCGTCCTCGGTGACCGGGACGCGCGCCACGGGACCGTGCACCCAGATCGTGCCGCAGTGCAGCAGCAGCGGCCGGGTGGCCCGCAACGCCTCGACGAGCTGGCCTGCCGACTCGGCGGTGAAACACACCAGGTCCACCACGACGTCGGGTTCCAAGGACGCGACCCGCGACCCGAACGTCCCGGCGGCATCCTCTGCCTCCCGGTCGACGGTCACTCGCTCGACCCGCGACCACTCCGGTGCGTAGTGGTAGGGCTGGCGTGTCCCGCGGCTGAGCGCAACGACCTGGTGCCCTGCGCGCACCAGTCGGGGGACCAGGTAGGAGCCGATGTGCCCGGTCGCTCCGACGACCACGACACGGGTCATGCGGAACGTCCCGACAGACAGGCGTCGTCAGCGTTGGGAGGAGGTGTCACGGCACGATGATGCACCCTGTCGAACGCCTGCGGAGGCCGCCGTGCCGATCACGACGCCGGTCAGGACGTCGGGGTTGCTCACCACTGACGAAGGCGACCGGCGGCGACCAACCACACCGTCGACCCCGCGGAGCAACAGTGCGACATCGGTGTCCACGGGAGTCGTCGACGGTCACGCGAGCCCGCCGACATACACCCCTTGCGCACGCAGGGCCTCGACGCCGGTGAGCAGGGTGGAATCGCTTTCCGACAGGTCGACGCCGGCCAGCGCGGGCATGTCCTGGAGCGGACGGACGTCGGTCAGGGGGTTGCCGCCGATCCACAGCTCGTCGACGGCACGGCACCCGGCGACTGTGGCCGCGTCACTGATCCGGTTGCCGGAAACGTCCAAGGTGGTCAGGGCCGGCAGCGCCTGCAGCGCGCTCGGGTCGGCCACGATGTTGCGCGCCAGCAGCAGCCTGTCCAGCCGGGACAACGGGGCGAGCGGAGTGACGTCGGCGATGTGGTTGTCGCTGACGTCGAGCTCGGTGAGGCCGGCCAGTGGGGCCAGCGGCGCGAGGTCGCTGACCGCATTCCGCGACAACCCGAGGAACCGGAGCCCGGTCAGCCCCGAGAGAGGGGCAAGGTCCGCCACCTCGTTGCCGGACAAGCCCAGTTCCTGAAGCGTGGCCAGCCCGGCCAACGGAGTCAGGTCGCGAACCCCATTGTTCGTCAGTGTCAGGGTGGTCAGCTGCGGTACCTGCGCCAGGCCGGACAGCTCGACGACATCGTTACCCGACAGGTCCAGGTCCACCAGGTTCGGCAGGTGGTCGAGCCCGTCCAGAGCCGCTATCCGCCCATCCTGTGCGAGGTCGCCGTTGCACTTGAGGCTGAAGACGCTGTTCAGCTCCCGCTCCGACACCCGCTCGCTGTCCGTCGCGCCGACCACTGACCGCACGCAGGCTGCCAGCGCGGGGTCGGGGAACAGTTTCGCGAGCTCCAGCCGGTTGCCCAGCTGCGAGTACCCCGCCCAGACCATGCCCACCGCCACGAGGACGATCGCCCCCACGACAGTCCACCGAGCCGCCCACCGGGCACCGGTGGAGGGCACCGTGGGCTTGTCGACCCCGGCATCGCCCATGCGGGCCGTGAGGAACCACCACCGGGTGACGACGACCACCAGCAGCATTGCGGCCGCGCCCACGATGATCGCCGCCGCGATCGGGGTGCTCTGGATGCTCCCGCCGCGGTAGGCCAGGCTCTGGACGGCGAGGCCGAGTAGCGCGAGCGCATACAGCAGGGCAGTGACGACCATGATCGCCGCGGCAATCGCGCCGAGCAGCCGGTCTCGGAGCAGAGCAGCCAGCCCGGCCACGACCAGGACGATGCCGACCGCCACCAGCCCCACGGGAGCCAGCACGGTGGCCGCGTTCGTGACCACCTGAGTCAAGGGGAAGTCCAGGCGGAACAGATGCATCGCGTCGGTGCTGACCGTGGTCGCGATGCCTACGCCGGCGATGCCGCAGCCTGTGACCACCATCCCGGCACCGCCCGCCCGGGTTCTCGCGAAGGACGCAGCGAGGGTGGCCATGAGCGGGGAGCAGGCCACGGCGACCACCAGAGCGCCGGTCGACAGGCCGTGCGGTGCCAGCGCCACGCCCACCACGATCCCGGCGATGGCGACGACCCATGAGGCGACGAGCACGTTGCGCAGAACGCAGCACCCCCAGACATCGGACCTCTCCCGGCCGACGCTGGGTGAGCACCGAACTCTTGCCGCCAGATCGCCATCCGTCAACGACAGCCGAACACCGCGAGCCGCCGCTCGCTCGCCAGGGCAAACCACCCAGAATCCTCGCGAACCGCACGAGGGAGAAATGTCCATGGGCGGCTCTGCCGACGAAAGGGAACCGCCCATCGTGCCGTTGGGACGACAGGTCTAGAACCGACCGGGGATGCTCGGGTACGGAACACCAGCCGTACGCCGGAGGGCTGGGCCTCCGCCATGGCCAGCTGCCCGTCGGCGCACTGTGCGCGGGCCCGGGCGGGCAGCCGGTGCGGCAGCACCCCGTGCTCGGTTCGCTCCAAGTCGAGCGCGCCCCGCAGGATGTCCGCGGTGACGGGCGTGGTGGTCCAGTCCGTTGCCCGGGGCGTGGTGGAGAAGCCGGGGACGGCGTCGTACTGAGGGCTCACGGTCTCAGCATGTCAACCGGCCCAGGTCGCGACCGCAACCGTCAGGCCGGACGCGCCGATCGCGACTGCCGCGATCGCCAGGCCGGAGAGCGGCGCACAGTTTCTGTGCACTCGGCTCCGGAGTCGGGTGCCCCCATGCGGAGAACATCACCTTGCCCGCCTCCGCTCTACCCGGAATACCCGGGCGCGGGCCCGCCTTGCACCTCGGCGCAGGCGTACTGATCGCTAAGGGGAGCTTCCGATGTCGTACGAGCACATCCAGGGCACTGTCGCGGACGGTTTCGAGCCCGTCCGCGCCGAGTTCGCCGCCGTCGCGGCCGACGAAGGCGGCGACTACGCGGCCCAGCTCGCCGCGCATGTCGACGGCGAGCGCGTGGTCGACCTGTGGACCGGGCCCGAGATCACCGCCGAGTCGCTGACCGGCGTGTTCTCCTCCACGAAGGGCGCGGCGCACCTGGTGGTCGCGCTGCTCGTGCAGGACGGCGTGCTCGACCTCGACCAGCGGGTGAGCCACTACTGGCCAGAGTTCGCCGCCGAGGGCAAGGGCGGGATCACCCTGAGGGACCTGCTCGCGCACCGCGCCGGCGTCGTCGGCGCCGAGGACGGGTTCGTGGCCGAAGAGCTGGCCGACGACCGGATCATCGCCGAACGGCTGGCCCCGCAGAAGCCGTACTGGCGCCCGGGCACGGGGTTCGGCTACCACGCCCTCGTGATCGGCGCGCTGACCGGCGAAGTCGTCCGACGTGTCACCGGCCGCAGCATCCAGGAGCACTACGAAGAGCGCGTCCGCGCGCCCTACGGCCTGGACTTCTACCTGGGCCTGCCCGAAGAGCTCGAGCCGCGGTTCCTGACCACGCAGCCGATGCTGCCGACCCCGGCGCAGCTGGCCGAGCTGGACGCGAACGCGACCGCGCCGGACAGCATCACCGGGATCGCCTTCAACCGCAACCACCCGAAGGCGCCCGAACTCTGGGACCTACCCAATATCAAGGTGATCCGGCAGCTGAGCCCGGCCTCGGTCGGCGGCGTCGCGTCCGCGCGGGGGCTCGCCGGGATGTATGCCGCGGCGACCAGCCGCCTCGGCGGCCACGAGCCGCTCCTGAAGCCGGACACCGCAGCCGAGTTCGCGCAGATCCACTCGATCGGCGAGGACCTCTCGACGCGCAACCGCAACGTCTTCGGGCTCGGCTTCTCGATCGTGTCCGACGACTACCCCGTCCTGGGGCAGGGCGCGTTCGGGCACAGCGGCGCCGCCGGCTCGCAGGCCTTCGCGGACCCGCGCAGCGGCCTCGCGTACGGCTACAACCGCCGCCGGTTCGCCTTCCCCGGCGGGGCGGCCCCGGAGAACGCCCGGCTGGTCCGGGCTGTGCACGTGGCGGTGACGGCGCACCGGGTTTGACAGCACGATGGTCGCCGCGGGGGGCGTTCGATGAGTTCTCGACGCGGACGGGGTCGTAACGGTCATGACGACGCACACCCTCAAGACCCCCGAGGCCGATCTCGCCTACGACGTCCACGGCCCGCTACCGACCGCCGACGGACGCCCACCGCTGGCCATGATCGGCCAGCCCATGGACGCCACCGGCTTCAGCGCGTTGACATCGCACTTCCCCGACCGCACCGTGATCACCTACGACCCGCGCGGCCTCGGGCGCAGCACACGCAAGGACGGCCGGGCCGACCATGCGCCCGGGGTCCAGGCGGCCGACGTGCACGCCGTCATCAAGGCGCTCGGCGCAGGCCCGGTCGAGATGTTCGCCAGCAGTGGCGGAGCGGTGACCGCACTCGCCCTCGTGGCGACCTACCCCGACGACGTGACCACCCTCGTGGCGCACGAACCGCCGCTCATCCCGGTACTCCCCGACGCCCGGGCAGCCGAGCGCGCCCGGGCCGCCGTCCGGGACGCCTACGAGGCCAAGGGCTCGGGTGCCGGCATGGCGGCCTTCATAGCGATGACGACGTGGCAAGGCGAGTTCACCGAGGACTTCTTCGCCCAGCCCGCACCGGATCCCGCCGCGTTCGGGATGCCCACCGAGGACGACGGGGGCCGTGACGACCCGTTGCTCTCCGACCGGTCCTGGGCTGTCAGCAGCTATCGTCCCGACGTCGACGCGCTGGCCGCGGCGCCAACGCGGGTGGTGATCGCGGTGGGCGAGGAGTCCCTGGGCATCTTCACGGGACGCACTTCGGTGGCGACGGCCGAGTTGCTCGGTCAGCAGGCGGCGGTGTTCCCGAGCCACCACGGCGGTTTCCTCGGTGGCGAATTCGGCTACGCCGGCCAACCTGAGGCCTTCGCCCGCAAGCTGCGGGAGGTCCTCGACGACGCCACCTGATGGCCGCACGGCCGCGGCACGGTCCACACCCACCTGGCGCTGCGATCTGGTGCTTCGGTCCGGTTGATCGCCCGTGAGGTGCCGAGCCAGTGTGCGTCGCGAACATGCACGTCACGGACAGTGGCCGAATTCGGGCACAACAGGCCAGCAGTTCGCGTCGGGTGCCGCGTTCATGGATGCCGCCGTGATCGAGGACGATGACCTCGTCGGCGTGCGTGAACGTGGTCAGACCGATGCCGAAAGTCGTCTCTGTCAGCCAGCGCTATCCAGCCTCTGGGCGCAGGATGCATTGCCGTTGTCGGCCGCTACGAGCACGCCCTTGGCGTTCGCCTGCCGAATGTGGGTACAGATCCCGTCGCCGGGCATCAGCGCGGCGACGGCATCGTCGCCGTCGACGACGGCGGCGTTGAGCGCGTCACCGACCCCGTCGACCGTCACGCCGGTCACGGCGTTGATCCAGTCGACTGTGCCGCCGACGGCTTCGATCTTGGGCTTGACCGCGTCATATCCTGTCTTCACCTGCGCGAAGAACGGGTTGTTCTCGATCGCGATGATCGCGATCTTGGCTGGCTTGGTGGACTTCGCCGTGCTCAACGCCGGTCGCTCGCCCTGCCGCGAAGGTTTCCTGGGCCGCCGTACACCCGGCGAGCAAAGCTACCGAGGCACGGCGGCCGCCGCGAAGGTAATTGCACTTTTCACCGAGAACTCCTTGTCGATCGCATGTCGGCCGCTGGGTGAGGGCGGGCTACTTCGGTCGGGCGCTACCGGGCTCGCGGCAGCATCGACCAGGCCGCTCCGCTACGACCACTCCCCCAACCCACCACAACCGAGATCGGCAACGTCCGACGACACTACCGACTTCGCGGCCACTCCTCGAGTATCAGCAGGTCGCATGACGTGAGCCGAATTTCGGGCACCCACGCACCGCAATCCAGGATGTCGCCAAGACCCCCGCACGCCCCCATTCGGGACGGGCAGGCTAGAGGTTCCGACCGCGACCTCCTGATTGCAGGCGATCGCATCCTCGGGCCTTCCCCCCGCCATCGGAGGACCCGGCTGTATAATATGATCTTCAGCCGCCCGCCGCTGGCGCCGCACGAAGACGGCGCCCGGAAGGACCCTCGTGCACCCAGGCATCCGGTCGTGATGCTGCGCCGCCGCGAAACGCGGGAGGCCCGCCGCGGAGACGGTCGGAGCGCGCCCGTCATGTTCACGTTGCCACGTTGGGTGGGGCCCGCCTACATCGGCCTCGCCGCGTGCCTGGTTCCGTGGATCATCTGGCTCGCCGTGTCCCTGCCGACGCGCACGCGAGCACACCACTGGAACCTTGCGTGGGTCGGTCTCGACGTCGCCGAGGCCGCCATGCTGATCGCAACGGGCTGGTCCGCCGTCCGCGGATCCAGCTGGATCGAGATCAGCGCAACCGCGACAGCGACGTTGCTCGTCCTCGACGCCTGGTTCGACTGCACCACGGCATCACCCGGCTGGGCGTTCGTCATATCACTCGTCCTGGCCCTAATCGTTGAACTGCCACTCGCCGGCTTGTCCTTGTTGATCGCCAGGCGATCCCTGGCTCGTCGGCGGGAGCCGTGAAGCCTGTGCGGTTCCCGAAGTCGGCCTGAGCTCGTGACCTGCTGCGATCGGCGTTGTCGGCTGCCTGTTGCTGCTCGGCCGCACCCCGCTTCCACAGACCTCGAACCGCTCGTCCTGCGCCACGAGGTCGCCGTACTCCGCAGAACCAACTGACACGGCGCTGAGCTGAGGAGTTCGCGGCGGATGTCCGTCTTGAGGACGTTGCCGACCGTTGACGGGCTCGCCGTGACTCTCGAGCAGGACGCGCTGCTGCACCGGCCGTGGTACGACCTGCGCTCGCAGTCGCTGTTCGAGGATTCGTTTCGCGTCGATGTCGGCGAGATCGACGAGAGTCTGGAGCGGATGATCGCCGGGCCCCGGCAAGGACGGCGTTGTCTCCTGTGCCGCACCCACACCGGTCCGTCTCGAGCCGCCCGCCTGACCGGCCCCCTGCACACGTGCTGTGACGGGCGTCGTACTGCCGATGATCCGCGGCGGGTGGAGGGTGGTCTCATGGCCTACCCGATCCGGATCGGCGTGCAGATCCAGCCGCAGCACGCCGACTACGCCCAGATCCGCGCCACTCTCGCCGCCACCGAGGAGGCGGGGGTCGACATCGCGTTCAACTGGGACCACTTCTTCCCCCTCTACGGCGAGCTCGACGGCAAGCACTTCGAGTGCTGGACGATGCTCGGGGCCTGGGCCGAGGCCACCAGCCGCGTCGAGATCGGCGCGCTGGTCACGTGCAACAGCTACCGCAACCCGGACCTGCTCGCCGATATGGCCCGCACGGTCGACCACATCTCCGGCGGCCGGCTCGTGCTCGGCATCGGCGCCGGCTGGGCCCAGCGTGACTATGACGCCTACGGCTACCCGTTCGGGACGGCAGGCTCCCGGCTGGCCGACCTCGCGGACGCCCTGCCGCGCATCAAGAAGCGGTGGGCGCAGCTGAACCCGCCGCCAACCCGGGAGCTCCCGATCCTGATCGGCGGCGGGGGCGAGAAGAAGACCCTCCGCTACACGGCCGAGCACGCCACCATCTGGCACGGTATCGGCGCGCCGGCCACCATCGCGCACAAGGTGCAGGTGCTCGACGCGCATTGTGCCGACATCGGGCGCGATCCGGCCGAGATCGAGCGGTCGGCCAAGGTGGATGTTCCGCCGGAGGAGGTGGCCGACGAGCTCCTTACGGCAGGGATCACGCTCTTCACCGTCAGCACCTCGGGCCCCGACTATGACCTCGGCCTGCTCAAGTCCTGGCTCGCCTGGCGCGACTCGCGCGAGGCCTGAGCGCGCCGTCGCTCGGTGCCATCGGGGATGGCGCGCCGCCGACCGCTCGGCGTCCTCGCGAGGCGCGGTCGCCCCGGGGACGCCGAGGTCGGTCGCGGCCTGGGCCTGTGACCCGCGGCGATCGGCGTTCTCCGGATGGTCAAGACACACATCAACGACCTCTTCGCCAAGGCGGTCACGTCAGGTCGTAGGGCGCTGAGGAGCGGTAGCCCCGGTGAACACCATTGGACCCCTGATAACGGCATGATCGATGCCATCGACGTGGCAGGTGCTCGGACTGATGGGTGCGACATGCGTAGAGGACGCCGGCAGGGAATCCACGGAACAGGCCGCGCAAAGCGTCGTGCACTACCCGTCGTCGCCGCCGTCGTGACCGCCGCCCTCGGGCTCGCCGTCATCTTCGGTGTGGAGACCTACGACGGTGTCAGGAACGGCCAGCTCGTGAACGCGGCCCCGGCAGCCAGCGTCGCCGTACATGCGTTGCGGATCATGGCTCTGGGCAGCTCCAGCACGGTGGGCGAGGGCAGCCCCGCCACCGCAGGATTCCGTGGTCCGCTCGAATCCCTCCTGGCCCGCGACGGGACCGCGTTCGTGATGGTGGGTTCACAGCAATCGGGTCCGCCTTCGGTGCCCGACCGCCACCACGAGGGTCACCCCGGGTGGACGATGGCGCAGATCCAGCCGCTGGTCGCCGGTTGGATGAAGGCGCAGCGCCCGGATGTGGTGCTGCTGCAGGTCGGCACCAACGACCTGAACAGCGGTGTGAGCGCTCCAGCCACGGCCGCGCGTCTGGACAGGATGCTCACCACCATCCATGGCGTGTCGAATGCGCGAGTGATCGTGGCAGGTGTGTGGGCGCCGCTGCGGGCACATGCTCAGGCCCGCGCCGACTACCAGCGGCTGGCCTCAGCAGTGTTGGCCCGGCACCGGGCGCGGGGCGAGGCGACCACCTTCGTCGACACATCCACGCTGCTGGGGCCCGGAGACCTGTTCGACGCCTTGCACCCGAACACGAACGGCTACCGCAAGATCGCCGCGATGTGGCACCGGGAGATCCGCTCCTTCGTGGCGACCCAGCACTGACCGAGAGAGGCCGTAACCAGGATCTTCTTGCCCTGAGGGCGTTGCCAGCCAGGGCCAGAGATCGACCAGCCTGTCTGCCGGGGCGGCAGGGTCGGCCGGGGTCATTCCAACGTGCAGCGTAGTAACAGGCGAAGGAAACCCCAATTCCGCGGTAGACGCGCAGCCAGTCGGAGCGGTGGGTCGTGGCTGCCGCGAGTGCATGGGAACAGCCACCTGGCATTGGTCCTACGCGAGTACGTCGAGCACCACAACGCCCACGGACCCCACCGATCGGTAAGCCAATCACCGTCGATATGCCGGCCGTCGGTCGACGGCGCGGGCGTCTGACCCGAACGCCTGGGGAGGTCCCTACCCGCACGAGGGGGTCGGCTCCGCCGACTCGGGTGTGCACACCATGGAGCCGGAGAGCTCGCAAGACGACCGTTATCGCCAGGCACAGAGAGCGAAACGAGGCGGTCACAATGGCGATCATCACCAGCCCCCAGGACTTCAACACCGACGACCTGTACGTCGACCTGGAGTCGGTCATCGGGAGCGAGCTCTTTCTCAAGTGCGAGGGCTTGAACTTCGCCGGGTCGGTCAAGCTCAAGGCCGCCTCTGCAATGGTCGAGGCCGCCGAGCAGGACGGGATCCTGCGGCCGGGCTCGTTCCTGGTCGAGTCGTCATCGGGCAACCTGGGCGTGGCACTGAGCATGATCGCCGCGGCCAAGGGCTACAAGTTCGTATGCGTGACCGACTCCCGCTGCAACCTGGCGACCCGGCGGCTGATGGAGGCGCTGGGCAGCGAGGTGCACACCATCACCGAGCCCGACCAACACGAGGGCCTGCTCGGCGCGCGACTCAACCACGTCCGCGAGCTGTGCGCCTCGGACGAGCGGTACGTGTGGCTGAACCAGTACACCAACCCGAACAGCTGGAAGGCACACTTCGACACCACGGGTCCGGAGATCGCCCGCCAGTTCCCGGCGCTGGACGTGCTGTTCGTCGGCGCCGGGACCACCGGCACCCTCATGGGCTGCGCACGCTACTTCAAGGAGCACCACCCCTCCGTGCGCATCGTCGCGGTGGACAGCGTCGGCTCGGTGAGCTTCGGGACCCCGCCCGCCCGCCGGATGATCCCCGGCCTGGGCAGCGGCGTCCGTCCGCCGATGCTCGACGAGTCGTTCGTCGACGAGGTGATCCACGTCGAGGAGTCCGACGCCATCCGCACCTGCCAGCGTCTGGCCCGGACCGGATTCCTGTTCGGCGGCTCCACCGGCACCGTCGTCAGCGGCGCGGAGCGCTGGCTGGCCCAGTACGGCACGCCCGACATGACCGCGGTCGCCATCTCCCCTGACCTCGGCGAGCGCTACCTGGACACGATCTACCAGTCGCACTGGGTCGAGGACCTATACGGCGAGGACATGCTCAACACGGACCAGATGATCACCGCTTCGCTCGCAGCCTGATGCACGCCACCAGATCCGTACCCGCTCCTGGTGGTGAGCTCGCCCCGCCGACAGGCGTGGCGGTGCAATAGCTCCCCCTGTCGGGCCACCCCGGTGAGTGCACCAGGGCCTCGACCCGGACCGAGGTCTGCAACTGCAGCGACCCGTCCACCGCCACCACGGTCCACTACAGCTTGTGCGGATCAACCGCGATCACCACCGGGCCCGCCCCAACACCCCGACGCGACACCAACCTCCTCCACGACGACCAACAACGGTTCGAGGAGACGACACACCGACTTCGGGCGAACCAGGCCTCTTCAGCCACTCGCCGCGACGGCGGTGGCCGGGACGCAGGCCGAAGAACAGTCGGCCCGACAGTCGGCGTGAACTCGTGAGACCACGCAGCTCAGCGCCTCTGACCTCGTCGTCTTCGATCGTTGGCGTCTGGCAGCGGCCCGATCACGTCCACGTTGTTGACAGGAACATTGTCGCGGCCGAGCCTCACGTCACCGGAGAAGAATAGCGGCATGGAACGGCCGCCCGCCGTTTTGCGTCTCCCATCGCAGCCCGCTTTTGTGGTCGAGCAACCGACCGGCGCGCATTCCGGGAAAGTCACGTCACCGGTCAACCAACCGGGTCTCCCCGTCGGACACCGTGACGACCGTCTCGCCCGGGCTGTGACCGGGCGCGGATACCGCGGTGATCCCGGGGGAGCTTCACCCCGTCCGAGCAAGTCTGCGTACGGGCCGAGCCGCTCGGCCACGGGCGGGTCGTGGCGCTGCTCAACTGACGGCCCTACCAGCACCCTGACCGGCCATCCCGAGCCCACGACCCGGACCCGGGGCACCGGCGGCGGACCAGGCTGAGCGGCGATCTCACCTGCCCACACCCCGATGCCCAGCCTTCAAGATCCGAAGTAGATGTGGTGAAGATCACAGTAAGACCGTACAAAGCTGGACAAGACGCCACATTTGGCGTATTCATCTCATACTGTATGCAGTACACATCTTGCCGCGGCGAGGGTTCCGACGCTGGGACCGGCTGCCCCGTCACGACCACCGCGGCCCCACCACCCACCCACCGCATGAAATATCTGACGATGAATTAGCCCGCAAGGCGCGAGTCCCCGAAGGGAGCCGGACGGGGGCGCTGGCCGTGTTCTTCAGGACAAAGGGGTTCGACATGACAACATCCGAAGTCCGTACATCCACCTCCCACAAGGAGGTGACGGACCGCAATGGCCGGATGTACCGGATCGGTGAGACCGACCGGGACATCTTGGGGCGGCCACGCTGGACCATGGTGCTCTTTCCATGGATTGCCATGATGGGCATCAGCTCCGCCGAGTACGCCTTTACCTCTGCCGAGGAAACCCTGTCCGAGGCGCATCTGTGGAGCAGCGGCCATATCTTCTGGCTGATGGGCGTCTGGATCTTCTTCCAGGCGGCGGTCGCCTTCCC
>JAODNO010000219.1 GCA_025465235.1 Pseudonocardia sp. | reverse complement strand
ACGGTCGCGATGCTGCGCGCCGAGCGCGACCGGGTGGTGGCCGACCTCGCCGCGACGGGCTACGACGTCGTGCCGAGCGACGCCAACTTTGTGTTGTTCGGCTCCTTCGCCGACGCCGGACGGGCCTGGCGTGCATTCCTGGAGCGTGGTGTGCTGGTCCGTGACGTCGGGATCCCTGCGCGGCTGAGGGTCACGATCGGCACACCGGAGGAGAACGACGCATTCCTGCAGGTGGCAGCGGACGTCGCTGCCGCGCAGGTCGTGTGACGCAGGCAGTGACGGAGGTTTCAGGAGTGAGCCGGATCGGTCGCGTGGAGCGGATCACGAAGGAGTCGAAGGTCCTCGTCGAGATCGACCTCGACGGCACGGGCACCACGGAGATCGCTACCGGGGTCCCGTTCTTCGACCACATGCTCGATGCGCTGGGCAAGCACGGGGCGTTCGACCTGACCGTCACGGCGTCGGGCGACGTGGACATCGACGTACATCACACCGTCGAGGACGTCGCGATCGTGCTCGGCCAGGCGATCCGGCAGGCCCTGGGCGACAAGAAGGGCATCCGCCGCTTCGGCGATGCGTGGATCCCGATGGACGAGGCCCTCGCCCAGGCCGTCGTCGACGTGTCCGGGCGCCCCTACACCGTGCACACCGGTGAGCCGGATGTCATGCAGGGGTTCGTGGTCGGCGGGCACTACCCGACGGTGCTCAACCGGCACGTCTTCGAGTCGCTGGCCTTCCACGGCCACCTCGCGCTGCACATCCGCGTGCTCGACGGGCGCGACCCGCACCACATCACGGAGGCCGAGTTCAAGGCCGTCGCACGTGCACTGCGCGCCGCCGTGGAGCCGGACGCGCGGATCACCGGGATCGCGTCCACGAAAGGCGCCCTCTGACGGGCCGGCCGGCCCGCTCCGAGAAGATGCCCGACCGGATCTCCCATGCGACACGCACGGCGCCGATCAGCAGCAGGGCGCCCAGCGTCGCCACTGCGGGGACCCGGGCCGCGATCGGGATCATGGCGGCCGCGGCCGCTCCGGCGACGAGCCGGTCCACCATCAGCCGGTGGTGGTCGCGCCACCGGTAGGCGAGCTCGCCGAAGTAGAACAGCGCGAGGCCGCCGGCCAGAGTGACGCCCGACAACGGCGCCAGGGGCTCCCCGGGGTGGGCGATGGCCTCATGCACGCCGACGGCGAAGAACACGCTGCCGGTGATCAACGGCAGGTGGAGGTAGCTGTAGGCGTCGCGGGCGTGGTGGGCGCGCCGCACCGGGTCCGTGCGTCGCAGCCGCTCCACGGCGTGCGGTACGGGCTCGAAGTACGCCCACCACATCCCGGCCGCGATGAGCACCGCCACCGTCACGGCGAGGGCGGTGAGCGGACGGTGCAGGCCGGTTGCGGCGCCTTCGCCCATCCGCACGATCACTTCGCCGAGGGCGATGATCACGATGTTCCCGTGGCGCTCGACGAAGTACCCCGGGGCCACCCGCCACCCGCGTAGACCCCGGATGAGCGGTCCGCTGAAGTCGATCAGCCCCGAGAACAGCCACAGGAGCTCCCGGTACGGCGACGGTAGGAACGCGGCCACGATGATGAGTCCGGAGCCGAGCAACAAGAGCGGCGTCAGCCCCCATGCCGCGCTGTGCAGCTTCTCGTCGCCCCGGACGGCGCGGACGAGCAGCGCGACGTGGAGCACCCGGACCACGAAATAGGCGATTGCGAAAGCCAGTGCCATCTCGGCGAAGGCCGCCGGCAACGCCGTCGCCGCGATCAGCATCGCCGCCATCGCGAGGAAGATCAGGATGCGCGCAGGCACGTCCGCCCTCTCGAAGGTGTTCGTCAGCCAGGCGTAGTTCTCCCAGGCCCACCAGACGGCCCCGAGCACCAGTACTCCGCGACCGAAGCCCGTCCACGACACCTCCTGCAGCACGAGGGTGGTGACCTGCGACATCGCGTAGACGTACACGAGATCGAAGAACAGCTCGAGGACGCCGACGCTCCGGTCCTCGTCCCGGCGCTCCCGTCGTCGTCGCCGCGGCGGAGTGTCGGTCACGGCTGCTCCCGTCCGGTAGGTGGCACGGCCCGGCGCGCGATCGTCAGAGTTCAGGCAGTCCCGGTCGCTCGGCCTGGACCTCGGACCACCAGGCGGCACCTGCCCACTGGACCTGTCGGCACCACCTCGGCAGCCACGGGCGCCGTGCGGTGGCTGAGCCTGCCTCCGCCGTGACGGGTCACCCTGTTGCGGCGCGGGCCCCACCGGCGATGAGCAGGGCCACCAGCGCCAGCCCTCCGGCCACCGTGGTTCCGGCGAGGTAGGCGACCGTTCCGGCGTCGACGAGCGCGGCGAACGCCGCACCCGTCAGCGCGAGGACGACCGCGGCGAACAGAGCGTCGGCGATCTGGAACGCGGAGCTGTTGGCGCCCTGCTAGGAAGGGGCGGAGAGCTCCAGCGTGAGCACCGAGAGTGTCGGGTAGGCCAGACCCATGCCCAGCCCGGCCGCGGCCCAGCCCATGATCCCGACGGCCACCGGCACGGCGGGCACCACCGTCGCCCACGCAGCGAGCACACCGAGTGCGATGAGGGATGTTCCGGCGTGCAGCAGCGCCGTGCGGGACGGGGCGCGGTCGCGCCCCTGGAACCAGCGCGCGGTCGTGGTCATCACCGACACCGTGCAACGTCAACCGGGGTCAAGGTCAACCGAGTTGCGGCTATCCTGGGCCCCGTGTCACGGATCGTCGTGTTGGACTACGGATCGGGCAACCTGCGTTCCGCGGAACGCGCGTTGCGCCGCGTCGGCGCCGACGTCACGGTCACGGCCGACATGCGGGCCGCCCTCGAAGCTGACGGCCTCGTCGTCCCCGGGGTGGGCGCCTTCGCCGCGTGTATGACCGGGCTCAGTGCCGTGAAGGGTCCCGGGATCATCGACCGCCGCCTCGCGGGCGGCCGTCCGGTGCTGGGCATCTGCGTGGGGATGCAGGTGCTCTTCGACCTCGGCGTGGAGTGGGGGGAGCGCACGGCCGGCTGCGGGCAGTGGCCCGGCACCGTCGAACGGATCAAGGCCGACGTGCTGCCGCACATGGGCTGGAACACCCTGCGCGTCCCCGCCGGCTCCACCCTGTTCGCCGGCCTCGATGCCGACACCCGCTTCTACTTCGTGCACTCGTTCGGGGTGCGGCGCTGGGAGATGGAGGAGTCGGACGTGCTGAAGCCGCCGCTCGTCACCTGGGCGCACCACGGCGAGGACTTCGTCGCGGCGGTGGAGAACGGCCCGCTCGCGGCCACCCAGTTCCATCCGGAGAAGTCCGGCGACGCAGGCGCCACCGTGCTGCAGAACTGGCTGCGCGACGTCGTCGGCTGAGCCGAGTCCCCTGATCGACAGACCGTCAATGGCCGAATGTATGTTCGACTCGTGCAGGATGGTGGTCGGGTTTCCCAACGACGACGTGGTTGACGTGCTGCGCGCGCATCCCCGATAGGTCGGCGCACGAGCAGGCGCGGATGCTGGCCGCAATCGTCGAGGTGGGCCGGTCCACACCGTTCCCCGACCCTACGACGTCGAGGAGCGCAAGGTCCTGGGTGCGCGGCGGCTCGCGGCGGTGCACGAACGGGCCTCGGGGGAGATCGCCGCAGCGCTCACGCTCACCAGCACAGCGGCCGACCGCGAGCTCTCCATCGCCGACACGGTCGTCACGCGGCTGCCTCAGGTGTTCGCGGCGCTCTCGGCCGGACTGATCGACCGGCCCAAGGCCTGGGTCTTCGCCGATCACCTTGAGGATCTCCTCGCCGAACAGATCGCCGCGATCTGCTCGGTCCTCGTGCCGATGGCGCCACGCCTCACCATCGGCCAGCTGCGGACCCGGCTCGTGCGGATGATCCAGGAGATCGATCCGGAGCACGCGCGCAGGCGGTACCAGAAGGCCGTGCGGGAGCGGTGCGTCGTCGGCTACCTCGGCCGCGGCGGCACCGCGACGATCAGTGCGTCGGGCCTGCCCGCAACCGACAGCGGTACCGACTCGTCCAGGAGCGAGGCGGCCGGCGGCGACACGGCCGGTCGCGGCGCGGACTGCACCGACGGGTCCGGGAGCGAGGCCGCGGGCGGCGACATCGGCGGTAGCGATACTTCCGTGGGTGAGACGTCCGGGTTCCGGCTTCGTGTGGGGGTCGAGGTGCGGGTCGGGCCGGCGACGCTGCTCGGCCTCGGTGGCGAGATCCCGAGCCTCGGACCCGTGCTCCCGGATGTCGCGCGCACCATCGTCGCTGCGCAGCAGCTCGCCGCCGACGCCGGTAGCTGCGGGCCTGGGCGGGTGTCGTGGCCGACATCGCGCGGCAGTTCGCCCATCGCGACGCGCTCGTCGCCCGGCTCGACGCCTGCCCAGGCCACCGGTTAGTCCGCGCCGCGAGGTCCGCGACCGTACCTGCAGCCATCCGGGCTGCCGCCGGCCTGCCCGCAAGTCAGACAAGGACCACACGCACGACCATGCACCGGCGCGCCCGCCGCCGCGGCCGCAACCACAGCAGCCGGTCGACCTCGACGACCTCCGCCTCTCTGACACCGACTGCCTCGGGATCGGTACTGATATCGCAACGCGGGCGAGGTCCGATGTGCCCGCTCGGTAGGCTTCCGGTGTGAGTTTCACGCTGCTTCCCGCCGTCGACGTGGCCGACGGTCAGGCCGTGCGCCTGGTCCAGGGCGAGGCCGGCACCGAGACCGGTTATGGCGCGCCGCGAGAGGCTGCGCTGCAGTGGCAGAACGACGGCGCCGAGTGGATCCATCTCGTCGATCTGGACGCCGCGTTCGGCCGTGGCTCCAACGCCGAACTGTTGGCGGCCGTCGTCGGAGAGCTCGACGTCGCGGTGGAGCTGTCCGGCGGCATCCGGGACGACGCGTCGCTGGAGCGGGCACTGGGCACGGGCTGCGCGCGGGTGAACCTCGGCACCGCGGCGCTGGAGGACCCGGATTGGTGCGCACGAGCGATCGCCGCCCACGGCGACCGGATCGCGGTCGGGCTCGACGTACGGATCACCGACGCCGGCCACCGGCTCGCCGCCCGTGGCTGGACCACCGACGGCGGTGACCTGTGGGAGGTGCTGGAGCGGCTCGACCGCGACGGATGCACCCGCTACGTCGTCACCGACGTCAGCAAGGACGGCACCCTGCGCGGTCCCAACATCGACCTGCTGCGTGAGGTCGCCGGGGCTGCCGGCGCGCCGGTCATCGCCTCGGGTGGCATCGCCGAGGTGTCCGACCTCGTGGCGCTGGCCGAGGCGGCGGCAACCGGGGTGAACATCGAGGGCTCGATCGTCGGCAAGGCGCTCTACGCCGGCCGGTTCACCCTGCCCGAGGCCCTGGCCGCGGTCCGGGCCGTCGACGTCGCCGGCCGGGCTGCCGGATGACAGGGGGATCCTCATGAGCGTGGCCGTGCGCGTCATCCCGTGCCTCGACGTCGACGCGGGCCGGGTGGTGAAGGGGGTCCGGTTCGCCGACCTCCGCGATGCCGGCGACCCGGTCGAGATGGCCCGCATCTACGACGCCGAGGGCGCCGACGAGCTGACGTTCCTCGATGTCACCGCGTCCTCTGGTGAGCGCGCCACGATGCTCGACGTGGTGCGCCGCACGGCGGAGCAGGTATTCATCCCGCTCACGGTCGGCGGCGGGATCCGTAGCACCGACGACGTCGACACGTTGCTGCGGGCCGGGGCTGACAAGGTCAGCATCAACACCGCGGCGATCGCGCGCCCGGAGCTGCTGCACGAGGCCAGCCGACGGTTCGGGGCGCAGTGCATCGTGCTGTCCGTCGACGCCCGCACGGTGCCCGAGGGGAGCGAGCCGACCCCGTCGGGCTGGGAGGTCACCACCCACGGCGGGCGCCGGGGCACGGGGATCGACGCGGTCGAGTGGGCCGCGCGCGGCCAGGAGCTCGGTGTGGGGGAGATCCTGCTCAACTCGATGGACGCCGACGGCACCCGCGCGGGCTTCGACATCGGCATGATCGCCGCGGTGCGCAAGGTCGTGGACGTCCCGGTGATCGCGAGCGGTGGCGCGGGCGCCGTCGAGCACTTCCTGCCGGCCGTGCAGGCGGGTGCCGACGCGGTGCTCGCGGCCAGCGTCTTCCACTTCGGGCAGCTGCGCATCGCCGATGTCAAGAACGCCCTGCGGGGCGGGCACGTGGAGGTCCGATGACGGCGCGTGTGCAGCAGTCCGCCCTTGACCCGGCAATCGCGGCCCGGCTCAAGCGCACTCCCGACGGGCTGGTCTGTGCGATCGCCCAGCAGCACGGCACCGGCGAGGTGCTGATGGTGGCGTGGATGGACGACGAGGCGCTGCACCGCACCCTCACCACCGGTCAGGCCACCTACTGGTCACGCTCCCGCGAGGAGTACTGGGTGAAGGGCACCACCTCCGGCCACACCCAGCAGGTGCACGAGGTGCGTCTCGACTGCGACGGCGACGCCGTGCTCGTGGTGGTCGACCAGAGCGGTGCGGCGTGCCACACGGGGACGCGGACGTGCTTCGAGGCCGACGTCCTGCTTGTCAGGGACGGCGCATGAGCACCGACGTCCTGCTTGTCAGGGACGGCGCATGAGCACGACCGAGGAGCTCTTCGCCACCGACGCCTATCGCCGGTCCTTCGACGCGAGCATCACGGAGGTCGACAGGGAGGCCGGTCGGGTGGCGCTGGCGCGCACCGCGTTCTACCCGGGAGGAGGCGGGCAGCCGCACGACCTGGGAACGCTGGACTGGGGTGCAGGACCGGTCGCCGTCGCCCGGGTGAAGCGGGACGCCGGGCGCATCTGGCACTGGCTCGACGCCGACGAGCTGCCGGGCACGGACACCGAGGTGGCGGGCGAGCTGGACTGGAGTCGGCGCCACCTGCTGATGCGCACGCACACCGCGCTGCACGTGTTGTGCGGGGTGGTGTGGAGCGAGTTCGCCACCCCGGTCACCGGCGGCAACATGGAGCCGGGCTCGGGGAGGCTGGACTTCCCGCTGGAGTCGATCTCGGCCGAGCTGGGCCGCAAGCTGGAGGCGCGGATCAACGAGGAGCTGACAGCCGCCCGTGCGGTGGTCGTCGAGTTCCTCGGCCGTGACGCGGCCGACGCCGACCCCGCGCTGATCCGTACGGCGGCGAACCTCATCCCGCGTGAGATCGACCCGCTGCGCGTCATCGACATCGTCGGCCTCGACAAGCAGGCCGACGGCGGCACGCACGTCGCGAGCACGGCCGAGGTCGGCGCCGTGCGGGTCAGCGGCACCGAGTCCAAGGGCAAGGGGAACAAGAGGGTGCGGATCGAGGTCACGGAAGCACCCGCGACGGGCTGACGACGGGGTCCCGGACGGGGACGCCCCCGTCACCTGCCGACTTCCCCCGCGAAACGATCGGGCTCCCTCCTGCGGGGGACGATCTCCGGTGCCCGCTTCTGCGACGATCGTCACGTGTCCCGCCCGCTACGGCTGCTGGTGGCCCCGCTCGCCTTGGGGCTGACCTACCGCCGGTTCGTGCATCTGCTGCTGGGCGCGGTGGAGGTGCGGGGGCCGACGGACGCGGTCCCCCGGCTGGTGTCGCGCGAGGCCTACCGGATCGTGCAGGAGGGCCTCACCAACGCGCTGCGCCACGCGGGGCCGGTGCCGGTTGCGGTCCGCGTCACGGTGGGCCCCGACGTGCTCGAACTGGAGCTGACCAACCCGCTCGGCGCCCACGGGAGCAGCCGTGCGGGCGGCGGGCGGGGGCTCGACGGGATGCGGGAGCGCGTGCACGTGCTGCGCGGTGACCTGGTGGCGGGATCCGGTGGCAGTGTGTGGCGGGTGGTGGCCCGGCTCCCACTGAGGGGATCCGAGATGATGACGTCGTGATCAAGTTGTTGCTGGTGGACGACGAGGAGCTCGTGCGGACCGGGCTCCGCGCGATCCTCGGCGCCGAACCGGACATCACGGTGGTCGGTGAGGCCTCCGACGGTGCCGATGTTCCCGGGCTGGTCCGCAGGCTCGCGCCCGACGTGGTGCTGATGGACGTGCGGATGCAAGCCGTCGACGGTATCGCCGCAACCCGGCACCTGGTCACGACCCTGCCGAAGCCGCCCCGGGTGCTCGTGCTCACGACGTTCGGCAACGACGGACACGTCTACGACGCGCTGCAGGCGGGCGCCACCGGGTTCCTGCTCAAGCGCGCGCGGCCCGCCGAGATCGTGCAGGCGGTGCGCACGGTCGCCGGCGGCGACTCGCTGCTGTTCCCCGCTGCGGTGCGGGATCTGGTGGCCACCAGGGGCCGCATGGGCGGGGGCGCGCTACGCAGCGCGGGGTTGACGGAGCGGGAGGGCGAGGTGCTGCGCTGGGTGGCTCGTGGCCTGTCGAACGCCGAGATCGCCAGGGAGCTGATGGTCGGTGTGGAGACCGTGAAGACCCACGTCGGCAACGTCCTGGCCAAGCTCGGTGCCCGTGACCGCACCCAGGCCGTGGTGGCGGCCTACGAGTCCGGCTACATCGACCCCCGCCGACCCGTCGATGTCTGAGTCCGATCTCACGGCAGGGGGCCGGTGAGGTAGCGCTGCAGGTTCGGCGCCACCGCCCCGATCACGGTGGCGTGGTCGGCCGACGCGAGCGGCTCCACCTTGAGGACGTACCGGATGATCGCCAGGCCGAACACCTGGGATCCGCACAGCCCCGCGCGCAGCTCGGGCCGGTCCGGCGCCACCGTCGACACCACCTTCCCGACGAGGACGCGACTCACGAACTCCCGCAGCATCCCGGCTGCGGCGTCGTGGCCCGCCACGCTCTGGAGCACGGCGGCGAGGGGCGCCCCGCCCGTGGTGTCCCAGATCTCCAGGAACCGCGCGACGATCCGCTCGCCGAGATGCTCGGGATCGCCGGGTACCACGTCGGCGAGGATCGCACCGGGGTCCACCGGAAGGTCCAGTGCTGCGGTGAACAGCGACTCCTTGCCACCGAACCAGTGGTTGACCATCGCGGGGTCCACGCCCGCCCGCTCCGCGATCACCCGCACGGTCGCGCCGTCGTAGCCGCGGTCGGCGAACTCCACGCGGGCGGCGGCGAGCAGCTGGGCACGCGTGTCGGCGCCCCCCGGTCTGCGCCCACGGCGGCGGGGCCCTGGGTCGGCTAACCCGGCGTCGACGGTCGCTCCACCGGCGCCGGACGGGGAGTGCTCCTCGGAGGCGGCCACTGCTCCATCCTCCTCCGAGCTCCTCGCGCGGACCGATGGTGGGGCAGCTCTCATGCTTGGTTGTGCGCGGGTTGCCACAATGTCCGCATGACAGTCACCGCGCCTGCGCCCGCCCTCGGCGCGGTCACCCCCAGCCGTGAAGAGTTCCGCGCCTTGGCCGTCGGGCACCGGGTGATCCCGGTGACCCGCAGGCTGCTCGCCGACGACGAGACCCCGGTCGGGGTCTACCGCAAGCTGGCAGGTGATCGCCCCGGAACCTTCCTGTTCGAGTCCGCCGAGAACGGCCGGTCCTGGTCGCGCTGGTCCTTCGTCGGAGCGCGCAGCGCCGCGGCGCTGACGTCCGTCGACGGCGAGCTGGTCTGGACCGGGGAGGTGCCGATCGGGCTGCCGACGTCGGGCGACCCGCTCGCGGCGTTGCGGACCGTCGTGGAGGAGCTGCGCAGTGAGCCGCTCCCCGGCCTGCCGCCGCTGACGGGTGGGATGGTCGGCTACCTCGGGTACGACGTGGTGCGCCGCCTGGAGCGGCTGCCCGAGCTGATGATGCTGCTGGCCACCGATCTGGCTGCGGTCGACCACCACGAGGGCACGATCACGCTGATCGCCAACGCGATCAACTGGGACGCGAGCGACGAGCGCGTCGACGAGGCCTACGACGACGCCGTCGGCCGGCTCGACCGGATGACGACCGAGCTCGCGGCCCCTGCCGCATCCACGGTGGCCGTGTACCGGCCCGTCGAGCCGGCGTTCACACGGCGGCGTTCCCCGGCCGAGTACCACGCTGCGGTCGAGGTCGTGAAGGAGCAGATCCGGGACGGCGAGGCGTTCCAGGTGGTCATCTCGCAGCGGTTCGAGGCGGAGTGCCCCGCCGACCCGCTCGACGTGTACCGGGTGCTGCGAGCCACCAACCCGAGCCCGTACATGTACCTGCTGCGGCTGGAGTCCGCCGGAACGTCGAAGCAACCGGCACGGCGCTTCGACATCGTCGGGTCCAGCCCGGAGGCCCTGGTCACGGTCCGCGATGGCAAGGCGACCACGCACCCCATCGCGGGCACCCGGTGGCGCGGGGCGACCGAGGAGGAGGACCTGCTGCTGGAGAAGGAGCTGCGCAGCGACGAGAAGGAGCGCGCCGAGCACGTGATGCTGGTCGACCTGGGCCGCAACGACCTCGGCCGGGTCTGTGAGGCGGGCACGGTCAAGGTGCACAGCTTCTTCTCGGTCGAGCGCTACAGCCACGTCATGCACCTGGTCTCGACGGTCACCGGCACGCTGCGCCGCGACTGCAACGCGTTCGACGCCGTGGTCGCGTGCTTCCCTGCCGGCACCCTGTCCGGAGCGCCGAAGCCGCGGGCGTTGCAGATCATCGAGGAGCTGGAGCCCACCCGGCGCGGCCTCTACGGCGGGATCGTCGGCTACCTCGACTTCGCAGGCGACGCCGACACAGCGATCGCGATCCGCACGGCGGTGGTGCGCGACGGGATCGCGTACGTGCAGGCAGGCGGCGGGATCGTCGCCGACTCCGACCCGGGGGCAGAGGACACGGAGAGCCTGAACAAGGCGCGGGCGGTGCTGTCGGCGGTAGCGACCGCGGCGACGCTCGCGAAGCCGGGCATCGGCACCGATACCGCGGCGACCCCGGGTCCCCCGCGGTGACCCAGACGCGCACGCGAAAGGCGCGGGCGCTGGTCGCCGCGTGCGCAGGACTGGCGGGTTCGGCGGCCCTGCTGTGGGCCGCCTCGGCCACCGTCTGGTATCACGGCGCGGGCGTAGCCGGGCGGCCCGGCACCGAGTCCACCGGGGCTCAGGTTGCGCCGTCGCTCACCGGCGTGGCGCTGCTCGCGCTGGCCGCGGTGGCGGCGGTGGTGGCCACCGGCGGGGTCCTGCGCAGGCTCGTCGGGGCGCTGCTCGGGCTGGTTGCTGTCGTGGCCGGCGTGGTCGCGGTGCGGGCGCTGGTGGTCCTGCCGACCGCGCCGAACCCCGTCGCCCGGACGCCGGCACCGCTGCTCGCCGTCGCGGGGGCCGCCGCGCTGCTCGCGGTCGGGCTGTTCATGCTGCTACGCGAACCGCGGCTGCCGAGATTCGGGTCGCGGTATGCGGCACCAGGGGACCGGCGGGCCGAGGTGGACCCCGACCGGGCCGCGTGGCAGGCGCTCGACGCGGGGATGGACCCCACCGCCGACGTGCCCGGGAGCAGGGGGGACGATCCTGGCGACGGAGCCCGTACCGGGCCTGGCTAGCATGATTCGCGCCCGGCCCTATCCGGAGAGGGGGACCAACGCCATGGAGCACGGCGGAGCGAGCGTCCTCGATTCCATCGTGGACGGCGTCAGGGCCGATCTGGCGGTGCGTGAGGCGGAGGTCGACTTCGCCGAGATCAAGCGGCGCGGGGCGGCCACGGCCCCGCCGCACGATGTAATGGCGGCGTTGCGCGCACCCGGCATCGGGGTGATTGCCGAGGTCAAGCGGCGTAGCCCGTCCAAGGGCGATCTGGCGGTCATCGCCGATCCGGCTGATCTCGCGGTGGCCTACGCCGGTGGCGGCGCGCGGGTGATCAGTGTCCTCACCGAGCGCCGCCGATTCGGCGGTTCGCTGGCCGACCTGGCCGCCGTTCGCGCCGCGGTGGACGTTCCGGTGCTGCGCAAGGACTTCGTCGTCAGCCCGTACCAGGTGCACGAGGCGCGGGCCTACGGAGCCGATCTGGTGCTGCTGATCGTCGCGGCCCTGGAGCAGAACGCGCTCGACTCGCTGCTGGACCGCGTCGAGTCGCTCGGTATGACGGCGCTCGTCGAGGTGCACACTGAGGAGGAGGCCGACCGCGCGCTCGAGGCGGGGGCCAAGGTCATCGGGGTGAACGCGCGGAACCTGCACACTCTCGAGGTCAACCGTTCGATCTTCGGGCAGATCGCGCCCGGGCTACCCAGCGACGTGCTGCGGGTGGCCGAGTCGGGTGTCCGGGGGCCCGGCGACCTGCTCACCTACGCGGGCTGGGGTGCCGACGCGGTGCTGGTCGGCGAGGGGTTGGTCACGAGCGGCAACCCCGGCGGCGCGGTGCGCAGTCTGGTGGCGGCGGGCTTCCACCCGTCATGCTCCAGGATGGTGCGGTAACAAGGATGACGCCCTAGCAAGGATGCCGTAGCAAGGATGTTGTGTTGACGACCAGCGGTTCGGGGACCACCAGTAAGGCCAGCGACGGCATCTCGACGCCGTCCGGGCACGAGCCGGACGAGCGCGGCCATTTCGGGCGCTACGGCGGCCGGTTCGTCCCGGAGGCGCTGATCGCGGCACTCGACGAGCTGGCCGCGGCCTACGACAAGGCGCGCGGCGACCGCGAGTTCCTCGACGAGCTCGACCGGCTGCACCGGGACTACTCCGGGCGCCCGTCCCCGCTCACGGATGCTCCCAAGCTGGGCGAGCACGCGGGCGGGGCGCGCATCCTGCTCAAGCGCGAGGACCTGAACCACACCGGTTCTCACAAGATCAACAACGTACTGGGCCAGGCCCTGCTCACCCAGCGAATGGGCAAGTCGCGCGTCATCGCCGAGACGGGCGCGGGCCAACACGGGGTCGCCACGGCCACGGCGTGCGCACTGCTCGGCCTGGAGTGCGCGGTCTACATGGGCGAGGAGGACACCCGGCGGCAGGCG
>JAODNO010000208.1 GCA_025465235.1 Pseudonocardia sp. | reverse complement strand
GGGCAGGAGACCGGGAAGCGCTTCGGCCGCCTGGACGCCGTCCGACGCCCGGCGCCCGACCAGCTCCACCCGCATCCCCACGGCACTCAGGAGGCGCGCGGTGGCCCGCCCGATCGGTCCGCCGCCCACCACCACTGCGCACGTGCCGGCCACACGCTCGCTCTCACGGTGCCGCCACTCCCGCCGCGACTGCACCGCGAGTGTGCTGGGGAGGTCCTTCGCCATGGCCAGTACGAGCCCGAGCACGTACTCGGCCATGGGGGCGTCGAACACACCTCGGGAGTTCGTCAGCGTCACCGGCGAGTCCAGCAGTTCGGGGAAGACCAGCCGGTCGACGCCGGCGCTCGCGGTGTGCACCCAGCGCAGCGCGTCGGCGGCGAGCCACGCCTCGCGCAGCGCGTCCGAGGTGAAGTCCCAGACGAGCAGCACCTCGGTGCCGGGCAGCGCGTGTGCCAGCGTGTGGTCGGTGGCGAAGCGGATCCCGTCAAGAGCGAGGCCGGGTGGCCGATCCTCCGCGTGCAGCACTGTGATCGTGGGATACGGCCGCTGATCTGCGGAAACGGGCAAAAGGAACGCAACCTTCCGGAGCGGGGCCGACTGTTGACACGGTAGGAAGGCTTCGTATGATTGTCAACAATCCGCGGTGCTGCGGGATCCGTCGGATGGGAGTCGTGCATGTCGAAGTTCCTCCGCATCACGCTGGCCCGCCGCGGTGTCTCCTGCGTGGCGGAACTGCTGGAGAAGGACGCGCCGCGCACCTGTGCCGCGGTGTGGGAGGCGCTGGCCGGTGGGCCCCTCGGCGGCGACGCCCAGCACGCGAAGTACGCCCGCAACGAGGTCTACACGATGGTGCCGCGCTTCTCGCAGATCGGCCGCGAGAACCCCACGGTCACCCCGATCCCGGGCGACGTCGTCCTGTTCGACTTCGCGGGCGGGATGCTCGACAGCGCGTTCAAGGCCGACCAGGGGATCGACGCGGAGGAGGGCGCGATCGATATCGCGATCTTCTACGGTCGCAACAACCTGCTGATCAACGGTGACGTCGGCTGGGTGCCCGGCAACGTCTTCGCCTCCATAGTTGAGGGCCTGGCCCCGATGGCAGAGGCGTGCCACGACGTCTGGCGATCGGGCAGCGCGGGGGAACGACTGGTCTACGAGCGCCTCGACGGCGCAGGCGCCCGGTAGCCGACCATGCCCACCGAGCTGTCGGTCGGGTACGCCGAACCCGCCCACCAGCATGGCATCGGCGTCGTCGCGCCGTTCGACTTCGCGCTCGACCGTGAGCTGTGGCGCTGGGTGCCCGAGGACGTCTCCCTCTACCTCACCCGGTTGCCGTTCTTCACCACGCCCGTGACCGTCGAGATGGCGGTGGCGTGTGGCGACCGGCGGGCGGTCCGCCGCGCCACCCGCGACGTCCTCACCCCGGAGCCGGCAGTGGTCGCCTACGCCTGCACGTCCGGGAGCTTCGTCGACGGGGTCGCGGGCGAGGAGGCCCTGCGCCGGACGATGGAGGGCGCGGGGGCGCGGGTTGCCTGCACGACGTCCGGGGCGCTGATCGACGCGCTGAACGTGCTCGGCGTCTCGCGGCTCGCGATCGCCACGCCGTACGTCGAGCCGGTCAACCGCCGGCTGGTCGGCTACCTCGCGGAGAACGAGGTGCAGACGGTGTCCTCCCAAGGGTTGGGGCTGCTCGGCCACATCTGGCGGGTCACCTACGCCGAGATCGTCGAGATCGTCCGCGCGGTCGATGACGACGAGGCCGACGCCCTGTTCATCAGCTGTACGAACCTGCCCAGCTACGACCTCATCGAGCCGCTCGAACAGGCCATCGGCAAGCCCGTGCTCACCGCCAACCAGGTCACGATGTGGGCCGCGTTGCGCGCCATGGGCCGGGAGGCGGTGGGCGGTGGGCGGCTGCTGCACGCTGAGGCGCACCACCTCGAACCAGGAGCGGCATGACCGTAGGCGGACCAGCGGTGACGATCGGCATCCTCTACCCCGGCTTCTCGGCGGAGGACGACTATCCCCGCGCCGAGTCCATGCTGGGTGGGCCCCGCCTGCCGCTCGTGCACACGGAGATGCGCGAGGACGCCCACCGCGTCGACGCGCTGCTCGACATCGGCGCCGACGACGTACTCGCGGAGGGCGTCGAGACGCTGGCTCGGAACGGGGCCGGTCCGCTGGACGCGGTCGTCTGGGCCTGCACCAGCGGGAGCTTCGTCTTCGGATGGGACGGCGCCAACGCGCAGGTTACTGCTCTGCAGGCCGCTGCAGGCGTGCCAGCGTCGAGCACGTCGTTCGCATTCGTCGACGCGTGCGCGAGCCTCGGCGTCACGCGGGTGGCCGTGGGCGCCACCTATCCCGACGAGGTGGCCGAGCGGTTCGTCGCGTTCCTGGCCGCGGCCGGCATCGAGGTGCTCTCGCTGTCGGCGAGGGGGATCGTCACAGCCGCCGAGGTCGGCACGCTGCCGCCTGCCGCCGTGCAGGAGTTCGCGGCCGCCGCCGATCATGCGCAGGCCCAGGCCGTGCTGCTGCCCGACACGGCGCTGCACACGATCGGGCTGCTCGATGCGCTCGACGCCCACGTCGGCAAGCCGGTGCTGACGGCCAACCAGGTGAGCATCTGGCAGGGCCTGCGGCTGGCCGGGGTCGACGTGGCCCGGGCGGGGTTGGGTAGCCTCTTCGCCCGCACGGCCCCGGGTCCGATCGGGCGGGTGTGATCGAGGGATGGGCTCGTGGACCTGAGCGATCTGGAGCCGGTCGAGCGCCGCTCCACCGCCGCCATCGTTGCCGACCGGATCCGGGAGGCGATCATGCGGGGGACGCTCCCGCCCGGCACGCAGCTGGGGGAGGTGGAGCTCGCCACGCGGCTCGGGGTGAGTCGCGGTCCGTTGCGGGAGGCCATGCAGCGGCTGGTGGCGGAGGGACTGCTGCGCAGCGAGCGGCATCGCGGCCTGTTCGTGCGCGACCTCGACGCCGCGGACGTGCGGGACGTCTACATCGCGCGCACCGCCGTCGAGCGCGCCGCGGGCCTGCTCCTGATGTCCGGTGACCGCGCCGCTGCCGCCGGGAGGCTGACCGCGGCCCTGGTCGCGATGGAGGAGGCGGCGGGTGACCCGGTGGCGCTGGCCGACGCCGACCACGCGTTCCATGCCGGGTTCGTCGCCGCGTCCGGCAGCCCGCGGCTGCGGCGCATGGCCGACGCGTTGCTCGTCGAGACGCGGATGTGCCTGGCCGTGCTGCAGGACACCGTCCCGCCCCCCGACGCGCTGCTGGCCGAGCACCGTGCGCTGCGTGACGCCGTGCGCGACGGGAACGTCGAGCGGCTGACGGCCGTGCTGGAGGCGCACATGGCCGACGCGGTGGAGCGCATCCTGGCGCCGCTCACCACGGCACCGCCCTCGCCTGCCGTACCCGCCTGAGGGGCCCACCGATGAGTTGCCGTCCCTGCCCCGGTCATGTCGGGTATGAGCACCCCTGAAGCCGGCCCCGCGCCCGCCGACGTTCTGACCGTCCTCGTGGACGGCGCCACCAGCGGGCAGTTCGAAGGTCGTGACCATGGCGGGTCCGTCTCCGTCATCCTCGTGAGCACCGAGGAGCCTGGGGCCGGCCCGGCGCTGCACCGGCACCCCTACGACGAGACGTTCGTGATGCACTCCGGTGCGGCGGAGTTCACGGTCGCGGGCCGCGTACTGGTCGCCCGAGCGGGCCAGGTCGTCGTCGTCCCGCCCGAGACCCCGCACAAGTTCAGGAACACCGGTGCCGGGCGGCTGGTGATGACCAACATCCACGCGAACGACGAGTTCGTCACGGAGTGGCTGGAGTAGAGGGGCTCGCATGTCCGGGCTTGCCTCCGACGGCCCACCGTGCTTCCATCAGCAGGATTGTCGACAATCGGACAACGATCGAGGAGTTCGCATGGCGCACCTGTCCCCGGCCCTGAAGCAGGCCACGCCGGTGCAGGCGGTGCGTGGCGAGGGCGTCCACCTGATCGACACCGAGGGCCGTCGCTACCTCGACTTCACGGCGGGCATCGGCGTCACCAGCACCGGGCACTGCCACCCCCGGGTGGTCGCCGCGGCGCAGGAGCAGGTGGCCACGCTGATCCACGGCCAGTACACCACCGTCATGCACCAGCCGCTGCTGCGTCTCGCCGAGCGCATGGGCGACGTGTTGCCTGCTGGCCTGGACAGCGTGTTCTTCCTCAACTCGGGCAGCGAGGCGGTCGAGGCCTCGGTGCGTCTCGCCCGGCACGCCACCGGGCGGCCGCTGGTCGTCGCATTCGACGGCGGTTTCCACGGCCGCACCATGGGCGCCGCCGCGCTCACCACGTCCGGGGCGAAGATCCGCGCGGGCATCGGTCCGATGATGGGTGGCGTCGCTTTCGCGCCGTTCCCCTACGCGTTCCGGTACGGCTGGAGCGAGGACGAGGCCGTCACGTTCTGCCTGCGCGAGCTCGACCGGCTGCTGGTCACCACCGCTCCGGCCGCCGACGTCGCAGCGTTCCTGATCGAGCCGGTGCTCGGCGAGGGCGGGTACGTGCCCACGCCGCCCGCGTTCCTCGCCGGGCTCCGCGAGCGGGCCGACGCGCACGGCATCCTCCTCGTGGCCGACGAGGTGCAGACCGGCTTCGGGCGAACCGGCCGGTTCTGGGGCCACCAGCACACCGAGGGCGTCACGCCGGACATCCTGATCACGGCGAAGGGCCTGGCCAGCGGCTTTCCCCTGTCAGGCATCGCGGCCCCTGCGGAGCTCATGGCGAAGGCCTGGCCGGGGTCGCAGGGCGGCACGTACGGCGGCAATGCGGTGGCCTGCGCCGCCGCGCTCGCCACACTCGACGTGATCGAGGACGAGGGTCTCGTCGCCAACGCGGCCGAGCAGGGCGTGCGGCTGCTCGAGGGACTGCGGAAGGTGGCGGCCGACCACCCGGGCATCGCCGACGTCCGCGGGCTCGGACTCATGGTGGGCAACGAGTTCTGCACCCCGGACGGCGCGCCGGACACCGCCGCGGCCACCCGCGCGCACGCCGCGGCTGCCGAGCACGGGCTGCTGCTGCTGACCTGCGGCCCGTACGCGAACGTGGTGCGGATGATCCCGCCGTTGATCGTCACGGCAGAGCAGGTGGACGAGGCCGTCAGGCTCTGGGCTGAGGCGGTGCGCACCGCCGTGCGGTAGGGCGAGCGGGATGCCTGTGGTGTGAGTCACATCCCCTCGGTTACATTGCGCCTTCCACGCCGGGAGGTTGGCAATGGCCGAGGAATCGTCCGCCGTTCCCATGCACCGGATCGCGATCGTGTCGTTCGCCGGTACCACGATCGAGTTCTACGACTTCTTCATCTACGGCACGGCGGCCGCGCTGGTGTTCGCGCCGGTGTTCTTTCCGGCGCTCGGGGCGGCGGCGGGCCCGGTATCGCGCTCGCGCTCTCGTCGCTGACGTTCCTCATCACGGCGATCACCATGAGCCCGGAAGCCTTCCGGGTGTGGGGTTGGCGGATCCCGTTCCTGATCAGCATCGTGCTCGTCGCCGTCGGGCTCTACATCCGGCTGAAGATCGAGGAGACGCCGGTCTTCCGCCAGGTCGACGCACGCAACGAGCAGGTGCGGCTGCCGTTCGTGGAGGCACTGCGCAACCAGTGGCGTGAGGTGCTGCTCGCCGGAGGCACGCTGACCATGCTCTTCGGATTCTTCTACATCGGCTCGGTCTACCTCACGAGCTACGCGGGTTCCGCCCCCGGCACCGGCGTGCTCGGGCTCTCCCGGCCGAGCGTGCTGATCGGCGGCCTCATCGGCGCGCTGGTGTTCGCCGGGATGTGCATCCTGTCGGCGATCTGGTCCGACCGGTTCGGGAGACGGCGGGTGATCCTCGTCGGCAACGTACTGGCGCTGGTCGCCGGGCCGCCGGTGTTCGTCGTCATGCAGCCGGGGAACGCAGTGTCGTTCGTGATCGGGATCGTCCTGATGATGGCCGTGGTCGGGATCCCGTACGGCCCGGCCGCCGCATACCTGCCTGAGATCTTCAAGGCCCGCTACCGCTACACCGGGGCCGGGATGGGCTACAACCTGGCGGGGATTCTCGGCGGCGCGGTGCCGCTGATCGTGGCCCCACCCCTGACCGCGGCCTTCGGGGGGATCGGCGTCGGGTTCTACCTGTCGGCGCTGGGCCTCCTCAGCGTCCTGTGCGTGCTCGCTCTGCCCGAGACGAAGGACGAGGTGCTGGACGGCGCGCCGGCGGCGGCCGCCCCGGCCTGAGGCAGCCGGCGCGGGCTACTTGCTGACGGGGGAGATGTTGAGGCTCATCCCGGCGAGGCCGCGGGCCCGGGTGGTGAGCTTGTTGGCCACGGCGCGCAGCGCAACGGCCGCGGGCGCCTCCGGCTCGGCCAGCACGATCGGGGTGCCCGAGTCGCCGCATTCGCGCACGCGGGTCTCCAGCGGTATCTGCCCCAGCAGAGGCACCGGAGCCCCGAGGATGCGCGTGAGCGAGTCGGCGACGGTCTGCCCGCCGCCGGAACCGAAGACCTCCATGCGGCTGCCGTCGGGCAGCTCCATCCACGACATGTTCTCGACGACGCCGGCGAGCCGCTGGCGGGTCTGCAGCGCGATCGAGCCGGCCCGCTCGGCCACCTCGGCCGCGGCCGTCTGCGGTGTGGTGACCACCAACAGCTCCGCGTTCGGCACGAGCTGGGCGGTGGAGATCGCGATGTCGCCGGTGCCGGGCGGCAGGTCGAGCAGCAGGACGTCGAGGTCGCCCCAGTACACGTCGGCGAGGAACTGTTGCAGCGCGCGGTGCAGCATCGGGCCGCGCCACACGACCGCGTCGTTGCCGGGGGTGAACATCCCGATCGAGATGACCTTCACCCCGTGTGCCTGCGGCGGCATGATCATGTCCTCGACCTTGGTGGGCCGTGCGGTGGTGCCCAGCATCCGCGGCACCGAGTGGCCGTAGATGTCGGCGTCGACCACGCCCACCGACAGCCCGCGGGCGGCCATCGCCGCGGCCAGGTTGACCGTGATCGACGACTTGCCGACGCCGCCCTTGCCGGAGGCCACGCAGTAGACACGGGTGAGCGAGCCGGGCTGGGCGAACGGGATCACCGGCTCGGCGGCGTCGCCGCGCAGGCCACGACGCAGCTCCGTGCGCTGCTCGTCGCTCATCACGTCGAGCTCGACGTCGACCCCGGTGATGCCGGCGACGGCGGAGACCGCCTGCGTGACGCGCTTGGTGATCGTGTCGCGCATCGGGCAGCCGGCGACGGTGAGGTACACCGCGACCCGCGCATGACCCTCGGGCGACACCACGACGCTCTTCACCATGCCGAGGTCGGTGATCGGCTTGTGGATCTCCGGGTCGTCGACGGTGGCGAGCGCGGCCCGGACGGCCTGCTCGGTGGTGGTGGTGTTGCCGGTGGTGGACATCAGTATTTCCGCTGCACCTTCCTGTGACTTTACTCGGACGCGACCGCGCCACGACCTTTTCCATGCTACGTCTGTGCCCTCGCGGGTTCACGTCCGTAGCATCGTCCGCCGTGACGGACACCGCCGCCCACGCACCACCCGCCGACCCCCCAGCTCCGGCGACCCGGAACGGACCTACGCGCGAGCAACTCGTCTCGTGGCGAGCGTTCCTCCGGGCGCACGCCACGATCATCCGCGCTCTCGAGACCGAGCTGGTGGCTGAGCAGAACATCTCGCTCGCCGCGTACGACGTGCTGGTCCAGCTCGCAGAGGCGCCGGGAAGGCGGCTGCGGATGACAGAGCTGGCCGACGCTGTGCTCCTCTCGCGGTCCGGCGTCACCCGGCTCGTCGACCGGCTGGAGAAGTCCGGACTGGTGGCGCGCTGCCCGGTGGAGAACGACGGGCGCGGTGTCGCTGCCGAGCTCACGGAGGCGGGTCTGAACCGGCTCCGGACGGCCTCACGCACCCACCTCAACGGCATCGTGCGGTACTTCGTCGCGAAGCTGGACGGCGAGCAGCTCGGTGAGCTCGAGCAGATCAGCCGTCGGCTGGCCGAATGACGCTCGTCCTGGCCCGGTCGGTGTCCGGCCCGGTTCCCGGCCGTTCTGCGCAGATCTTCTCGGCGAGCTTGTCGAGCTCGCCGCGCAGATAGTCACGCGTCACCAACTCGCCCACCGCAATCCGCAGGGCCGCGAGCTCCCTGGCGAGGAACTCCGTGTCGGCCTTGGTCCGCGCGGCACGAGCGCGGTCCTCCTCGAGCGACACCCGGTCGCGGTCGTCCTGGCGGTTCTGGGCCAGCAGAATCAGCGGCGCCGCATAGGCAGCCTGCGTGGAGAAGGCCAGGTTGAGCAGGATGAACGGGTAGGGATCCCACCGCCCGATCACCGCCGTCAGGTTCAGCGCGATCCACACGATGACTATCACGGTCTGGATCGCGAGGAAGCGGCCGGTGCCGAGGTACCGGGCGATCCGTTCCGATAACCGGGGGAACCAGTCGGGGTCCATCTCGAGCCGGGCGCGGCCGAGGCGCGGCTGGTCGAGCCTGCGGTGCGTGGTGTTCTCAGGCATCCGCCACCTCGGGTTTCGCGTCGGGCCTCGCATCGGCGTCGGGCTCCCGGTCCGGCACACCTTCGGGCTCCGTCAGCCGGTCGCGCCAGTCGGGAGGGAGTAGGTGGTCGAGCACGTCGTCCACGCTGACGGCGCCGAGCAGGTGGTCCTCGCTGTCCACCACGGGCCCCGCCACCAGGTTGTACGCCGCGAAATAGCGGGTGATCTCGCCGAGCGTCGCGTCCGGGGTGAGCCGTGCGAGCTCGGCGTCGACCATGCCCGCCACGAGGTCGAACGGCGCCTCCCGCAGCAGCCGCTGGAAGTGCACGCAGCCGAGGTAGCGCCCCGTCGGGGTCTCCGAGGGCGGCCGGCAGACGAACACCATGCTGGCCAGCGCCGGCGGGTAGTCGGGGTTGCGGATCCGGGCCAGCGCCTCGGCCACCGTCGCGTCCGGGCGCAGGATGATCGGCTCGGGCGTCATGAGCCCGCCCGCGGTGTCGGAGGAGTAGCTCATGAGCCTGCGCACCGGCCCGGACTCACCCGGTTCCATCAGCGCGAGCAGCGCGTCGGCGTCGGCGTCGGGCAGTTCGTGCAGCAGGTCGGCAGCATCGTCGGGGGACATCGCTTCGAGGACGTCGGCAGCCCGCTCGGCGTCGAGGTGCTCGAGCAGTTTGCGCTGGTCGGACTCCGACATCTCCTCGAACACGTCGGCGAGCCGCTCGTCGTCGAGGGAGTCGACCACCTCGTGCTGGCGCTTCTCGGGTAGCTCCGAGAGCGCGGTGGCGACGTCGGCGGGGCGCATCGTCTCGAACACCGCCAGCAGGCCTGCGGTGCCCTGCCGGTCCGACAGCGACAGCCCGGTCACCGCGCTCCACGGCACCACATTGACCGGGCCGCGCCGGGTCAGCCCGTGCCTTCTCGCGCGCACGGCGAGCCGGCCGACGACCCAGTCGCGCGAGCGGGTCGGCTCGATAGCCGCATCCACGACGACGACCTCGTCACCGCTGTCCACCAGCCGCACCCTGGCGTCGATCAGCTGTCCGACGAGCAGCGTCTCATTCGGACGCTGGGCGAAGCCGCGCAGGCTCACCGAACCGGTCGCGAGGGTCACGGCCCCCGGGTCGATGCTGGTCACGCGCAACATCGGGACGAAGATCCGGCGCCGGGTGGCCAGCTCGACCACCAACCCGAGCACACGCGGTGGGCTGGCGTCGACGCGCAGCGACGCCACGAGATCGCGAACCTTGCCGATGCGTTCGCCGTCGGGCCCGAACACGGCCAGGCCCGTCAGCCGTGCGACGAAGACGCGGTCGGTGCCCACGGCGAAAGCCTAGGCTGCAGCCGTCGATTCGCTCCGGTACGACGTGGTTGCCCGGCACCACTCGGTACGGGCGGAGCTGTTCACCACCCTCCTAAGCTGCGGCAGTGATCTCGCTCCGATACGACGTTGTCGACGTCTTCACCGACATCCCCTTCGCCGGCAACCCACTCGCGGTGGTGCACGGCGGCGCCGACCTCGCGACCGGTCAGATGCAGGCGATCGCCGCGGAGTTCGGCCTGTCGGAGACAGCTTTCCCGCTCCCGCCGACCGCCACCGGTGCCGACTACCGGCTGCGTATCTTCACCCCGTCGCGGGAGCTGCCCTTCGCCGGCCACCCCAGCGTGGGCGCGGCATGGGTGCTCGCGCAGGCGGGGTTGATCGGCCACGGCGACGTCGTGCAGGAGTGCGGGGCCGGGCTGCTGCCGGTGCAGGTCGACGCGCACGGAGCGCAGGTGACGGGCGGGGCGCCAGTCGTCGGCCCAGAGCTCGACGGGGCGGCGCTGGCCGCCGCGGTCAACCTGCGGGCCGAGGACGTCGAGACGGGAGTGCCGGCCGGGGTCGCCGCGGCCGGTGTGCCCTACGCGATCCTCCCGGTGCGCCCCGACGCGGTGGCGCGCGCCGTGCCCGAGCCCGCGGCGCTGCGTTCCCTCGCCTCCGCTGCGGAGGTGCCCGGCCTGGTGGGGCTCGCCGTCGTGGCCTACGACCGCGCGACCTGGCGCGCACACATGCGGATGTTCGCCCCCGAGGTCGGCGTCGCGGAGGACCCGGCGACGGGGTCGGCCGCCGTGGCCCTGGCGGTGTTCCTCGTCGACCGTGGCGTGCTGTCCGCGGACGGGCAGTCCGGCTTCGTCGTGGCACAGGGTGCGGAGATCGGCAGGCCGTCGCAGCTCGCTGTTCTCGTCCGCGCCGCGGGCGGGGCGGCACAGGAGACCTCGGTACGCGGCGGCGTCACGGCGGTGGCCCGCGGCGAGTTGCTCACCCGGCCATGACTGTCCGGTCCAACTGGTTGCTCCGCGGGGTGAGAACCGGATCACCCCGGCTCCCGTCGTCGCCGCCATCGTGTCAGCATCGTCGCGAACTGTGCCGCCCAGTCGTGCCAGCCGCCGTGCCGACCTCGACGAGGAGTCGCTCGTGAACGAGCCCGTGAACCCAGCAGCCAACCCTGCGCGATCCGGCGCGGCCGACGCCACCACCCGGATCCGGGCCCGCCGGTCCTGCCTGGCCGTGCCCGGATCCAGCCAGAAGTTCATCGACAAGGCCCGCACGCTGCCCGCCGACCAGGTCTTCCTCGACCTGGAGGACGCCTGCGCGCCGCTGGCCAAGCCGGGCGCTCGCAAGACGATCGTCGCTGCACTGAACGAGGGCGGCTGGGGCGAGAAGATACGCGTGGTCCGGGTGAACGACTGGACGACCGAGTGGACCTACCGGGACGTCACGGAGGTCGTCGAGGGCGCTGGCGCAAACCTCGACGCCATCATGCTCCCGAAGGTGCAGACGCCCGAGCAGATCGTCGCGCTGGACATGCTGCTCACCCAGATCGAGAAGACGATGGGCTACGAGGTCGGGCGGGTCGGGATCGAGGCGCAGATCGAGAACGCGCTGGGGCTGATCAACGTCAACGCGATCGCCACCGCGTCGCCGCGGGTCGAGACGATCATCTTCGGCCCGGCCGACTTCATGGCGTCGATCAACATGAAGTCGCTGGTGGTGGGGGAGCAGCCGCCCGGCTACGACGTGGGCGACGCCTACCACCACATCCTGATGAGCATCCTCATGGCGGCCAGGGCGCACGACAAACAGGCAATCGACGGCCCCTACCTGCAGATCAAGGACGTCGACGGGTTCCGGCGTGTGGCCGAGCGCTCCGCGGCCCTCGGGTTCGACGGCAAGTGGGTGCTGCACCCCGGCCAGATCGACGCGGCCAACGAGACCAACAGCCCCCGGAAGGAGGACTACGACCACGCCGAGAACATCCTCGACGCCTACGAGTGGTACACGTCCGAGGCGGGCGGGAAGCGTGGCGCGGCGATGATCGGCGACGAGATGATCGACGAGGCCTCGCGCAAGATGGCGCTGGTGATCTCGGGCAAGGGCCGGGCGGCGGGCATGGAGCGCACCGACCGCTGGACCCCGCCGCAGGACTGAGCGCAGCACCCCGAGGAGGAAGACCATGGCCAAGCTCGCTCAGACCGCGGGTCTCACCGAGATCCAGCAGGAGATCCTGTCGACCGTCCGCACCTTCGTGGACAAGGAGATCATCCCGCACGCGAACGCGTTGGAGCACAGCGATACCTACCCGCAGGACATCGTCGACGGGATGAAGGAGATGGGCCTGTTCGGGCTCACGATCCCGGAGGAGTACGGCGGTCTCGGTGAGTCGCTGCTGACGTACGCACTGGTCGTCGAGCAGATCGCGCGCGGTTGGATGAGCGTGTCCGGCGTGATCAACACGCACTTCATCGTGGCGCACATGATCACCCAGCACGGCACCGACGAGCAGAAGCAGCATTACCTGCCGCGGATGGCGGCGGGAGAGGTGCGCGGCTCGTTCTCGATGTCGGAGCCTGACCTGGGCTCGGACGTCGCGGCGATCAAGACGAAGGCTGTGGCGGACGGCGACGACTTCGTCATCGACGGCGCCAAGATGTGGCTGACCAACGGCGGCACGTCCAACCTCACCGCCGTGCTCGTGCGCACCGACGAGGGCGCGCAGCGGTCCCACCAGAACCTCACGTGCTTCCTGGTGGACAAGCCGGAGGGCTACGGCGAGGTGGCGCCCGGCCTCACCGTGCCGGGCAAGATCGACAAGATGGGCTACAAGGGGGTCGACACCACCGAGCTGGTGTTCACCGGCCACCGGGTGCCGGCATCGCAGATCCTCGGCGGGAAGCGCGGTGGCGGCTTCGCGCAGATGATGGACGGCGTCGAGGTGGGCAGGGTGAACGTGGCGGCCCGTGCGTGCGGCATCTCGATCCGCGCGTTCGAGCTCGCCGTCGAGTACGCGCAGCAGCGCCGTACCTTCGGCAAGCCGATCGCCGAGCACCAGGCCATCGCGTTCAAGCTCGCCGAGATGGCCACCAAGGTCGAGGCGGCGCACCTGATGATGGTCAACGCCGCGCGGCTCAAGGACTCCGGTGCACGGTTCGACGTCGAGTCCGGCATGGCGAAGCTACTGGCGAGCGAGTACTGCGCCGAGGTGACGCAGGTGGCGTTCCGCATCCACGGCGGCTACGGCTACTCGAAGGAGTACGAGATCGAGCGGCTCATGCGTGAGGCGCCGTTCCTGCTGATCGGTGAGGGCACCTCGGAGATCCAGAAGACGATCATCAGCCGCGGTCTGTTGAAGGAGTACAAGCTCCGCTGATGCTCGGCCCGGTTCGCCGCTCCGAGTCGATAACGAGGCGGTCCCGATGCTCCGTTGTGATCTCGCGTGACCGGCCGGTGGCCGCGTTTCGTGTGATGATCGTGAGAACGGGCACTTCGTCGCTGGTCCTCGCGTTGAGAGGATGTGGACCCGTGAATGTCAGGAGTCCCGACATCGAGGAAGAGGAGGCCCCGTGACTACACCGTTCGGCGGCCCCGCGCGCACCGCGCCCGGTCTGCCTAACCTACCGACACCGCCCACCGGGTGGCCTGTCGGTTCCTACGCCACGTACGAGGAGGCGCAGCGGGCCGTCGACCACCTCGCCGACTCCGACTTCCCTGTTCGTGACGTCACCATCGTCGGCGTCGACCTGATGCTCGTCGAGCGGGTGATCGGCCGCCTGACCTGGGGGCGGGTGCTCGTCTCCGGCGCGGCGTCCGGCGCGTGGTTCGGTCTGTTCGTCGGCCTGCTGCTCAGCCTGTTCAGCCCGGCCGGCACGTCGTTCGGACCGATACTGGTCGGCCTGGCCAGCGGCATCGTGTTCGGCCTCGTCTTCGCCGCCGTCGGCTACGGCGCCACGAGGGGGCGCCGGGACTTCACGTCGGCCAGCCAGATGGTGGCAGGCCGCTACGACGTCCTCTGCCAGCCGCGCAACGCGGAGAAGGCCCGCGAGCTGCTCGCCAAGCTGGCGATGGGCACCAAGCCCGTCTGACATCCACCCAGCTCCACATATCGTTCCCGTCTCGGAGCGTCCCCCGCATTGCGGGTTGCGCCCGCCGCGCATAGGTTCGGATCACCGGTGCGCACGGTGACCGGCATCACACTATGGGCGACGTGGCCGGCCTCGACCGTCGGCCGGGACGGGAGCACGAATGTCGGAGCCGGTCCACCCGACGTCCCGGCGCGCACGGCGCAGACCCGTGGTCGTCGGGGCCTGTGCGGTGCTCGCCGCCGCGGCGATCGCGGGGTGCAGCTCGGGGGCGACCGGGCCTCCCGTCCTGAACTTCTACGGGCCGGCGGACGGCGCCACGCAGTACAGCGCGGCCGCTGAGGACTGCACGGCGGCGTCCGGGGGCCGCTACTCGGTCGTCTACCAGAGCCTGCCCAAGGCGGCCGACGACCAGCGCCTCCAGCTCGCCCGACGCCTCGTGGCGGGCGACCCGGAGGTCGACATCCTGGGTATCGACGTCACCTGGACCGCGGAGTTCGCGGCGGCAGGGTGGATCGAGAAGCTGCCCGACGACGTCGCGGCGCGGGTCCGTCAGGGCACCCTCGAGGGTCCGCTCCAGACGTCCACCTACCAGGGCTCCCTGTGGGCGGCGCCGCTCAACACCAACACGCAGATCCTCTGGTACCGCAAGGACCTCTCGCCCACGCCCCCAGCCACCTGGGATGAGATGATCGCCGCCTCCGAGCGGCTCGCGCAGCAGGGCCTGCCGTCCTACATCGAGGTGCAGGGCGCCCAGTACGAGGGCCTCGTGGTCTGGTTCAACACGCTGATCAACAGCGCCGGCGGTCAGATCGTCGACGAGAACGGCAGGGTGCTGCTCGGCCAGGGCGACGCAGCGCAGAAGGCGCTGTCGGTGATGCAGCGGGTGGCGGCCGCACCGGGTTCGGACCCGTCGCTGTCGGTCAACAAGGAGAACGACGGCCGGCTCGCCATGGAGGCCGGCACCGCCGCGTTCCAGATCAACTACCCGTTCGTCTACGCCTCGATCCACACCCCGCCGCCAGACGGTGGGGGCGGCGGCACCTTCATCGACGCCCAGGGCAAGCCGTCGGGCACCGACACGGGCCGCCGCGTGGTCGACGAGTTCGCATGGGCGCCGTACCCGAGCGTCGTGCCGGGGCAGCAGGCCAGGCCCACGATCGGTGGCATCAACCTCGCCGTCAGCGCGACGGGCGACCACCGGGACCTCGCTTTCGAGGCCATCCAGTGCCTGCGCAACCGGGACAACCAACTGCGCAACGCCGTGGAGGGCGGTGTGCCGCCGACCCTCGCCGACCTCTACAGCGACCCGGCGTTCCAGGCCAAGTACCCGGCATGGGAGGCGATCAAGAGCTCGCTCGACAACGCGAGCGTCCGGCCGCTGACCCCGGCGTACACGAGCATCTCGATCGTGCTGTCCGACCTGCTCAACCCGCCCGCGGAGATCGACCCCGAGACCGCGGTCCCGGTGCTCGTCGACCAGGTCGAGGGCGCCGCCAACTCGGAAGGGCTGGTGCCATGAGTATCCAGAGCGATGCTCCCGTAGCAGCGACCAAGCAGGAGTCCCGGCGCCCGGCGGGGCCCACCAAGGCGCAGCTGTCGGAGGGCAAGCGCGCGGAGCGGAACCTCGGGCTCCTGCTGTGCGCCCCGGCGGCGATCATCATCGTGCTGGTCACCGCCTACCCGATCGGTTACGCGATCTGGCTGTCGCTGCAGCGCTACGACCTCCGGTTCCCGGCCGAGCAGACCTTCGTCGGGCTGAGCAACTACGCCACGGTGCTGGCGTCGAGCTACTGGTGGCAGGCGTTCGGGGTCACGATGCTGATCACCGTGATCTCGGTGGTGATCGAGTTCGTGCTGGGGCTCGCCCTCGCGCTGCTCATGCACCGCACACTCGTCGCCAGGGGTCTGGTCCGGACGGTCATCCTCATTCCGTACGGCATCGTGACGGTGGTGGCCGCGTTCAGCTGGCAGTTCGCCTGGACGCCGGACAAGGGGTACCTGGCGGCGCTGCTGCCCGACAGCAGCGCGCCACTCACCGAGTACGGCTCGGCGCTGGCCATCATCATCGGCGCCGAGGTCTGGAAGACCACCCCGTTCATGGCCCTGCTGCTGCTCGCCGGCCTCGCCCTGGTGCCCGACGACCTGCTCAAGGCGGCGCAGGTGGACGGCGCCGGTCCGTGGCAGCGGCTGACGCAGATCATCCTGCCGATGATGAAGCCGGCGATCCTCGTCGCGCTCCTGTTCCGCACGCTCGACGCGTTCCGGGTCTTCGACAACATCTACATCCTCACCCAGGGCTCCAACGGCACCGGGTCGGTGTCGATGTTGGGCTACGACAACCTGTTCAAGGCGTTCAACCTCGGCATCGGCTCCGCGATCAGCGTGCTGATCTTCATCTGCGTCGCACTACTCGCCATCCTGTTCATCAAGTTGTTCGGCGCCTCGGCGCCGGGTTCCGAGCCCAGCGGGAGGCGTTGACATGGCGACCACGACGGGTGATCCGCGGGCAAGGGTCTGGTGGGGCGTCGCAGGCCTGGTCGTCGTCCTGTACGCGCTGATACCGGTGCTCTGGATACTGAGCCTCTCGTTCAAGACCACCGACACCATCACCGACGGCAACTTCATCCCGCGCAGCTGGACACTGGACAACTACGCGCAGATCTTCTCGCTCGACATCTTCACGAGCGCGCTGAGGAACTCGATCGGCATCTCGATCATTGCCACGGTGCTGGCCGTGGTGATCGGCACAATGGCGGCCTACGCCATCGCCCGCCTCGACTTCCCCGGCAAGAAGATCCTGGTCGGGGTGTCGTTGCTGATCGCGATGTTCCCGCAGGTCTCGCTGGTCTCGCCGCTGTTCGACATCGAGCGTGCGGTGGGCCTGTTCGACACCTGGCCCGGACTGATCCTGCCCTACATCACCTTCGCGCTGCCGCTGGCGATCTACACGCTCTCCGCGTTTTTCCGCGAGATCCCGTGGGAGCTGGAGAAGGCGGCCAAGATGGACGGGGCCACGCCGCTGCAGGCGTTCCGATCCGTGATCGTCCCGCTGGCGGCGCCGGGGGTGTTCACCACGGCGATCCTGGTATTCATCTTCTGCTGGAACGACTTCCTGTTCGCGATCTCCCTGACCTCCACCCAGCGGTCCCAGACCGCCACCGTGGCGATCGCGAACTTCACCGGCGCGTCGCAGTTCGCCGAGCCCACCGGCTCGATCGCCGCTGCCGCGGTGCTCCTCACCATCCCGATCATCATCTTCGTTCTGTTGTTCCAGCGGCGCATCGTCGCCGGCCTGACGTCCGGTGCAGTGAAGGGCTGAGATCACGTGGCTGACATCGTTCTGGACCACATCACCAAGCGCTACCCCGACGGCACCGTCGCGGCCGATGACATCAACATCGAGATCGCCGACGGCGAGTTCATCATCCTGGTCGGGCCGTCGGGCTGCGGGAAGTCCACGGCGCTCAACATGATCGCCGGGCTGGAGGACATCAGCGAGGGCGAGCTGCGGATCGGCGGCGAGCGGATGAACGAGAGGGCGCCCAAGGACCGCGACATCGCCATGGTGTTCCAGTCCTACGCGCTCTACCCCCACATGACCGTCCGGGAGAACATGGGCTTTCCGCTCAAGATCGCCAAGGTGGACAAGGCCGAGATCAACCGCAAGGTGGAGGAGGCTGCGACGATCCTCGACCTCACCCAGCACCTCGACCGCAAGCCGGCGAACATGTCCGGTGGTCAGCGCCAGCGGGTGGCGATGGGCCGCGCCATCGTCCGCAGCCCCAAGGCGTTCCTGATGGACGAGCCGCTGTCCAACCTCGACGCCAAGCTGCGCGTGCAGATGCGCACGATGGTCTCCAAGCTCCAGCAGCGGCTGGAGACCACCACCGTGTACGTCACGCACGACCAGACCGAGGCCATGACACTCGGCGACCGCATCGTCGTCATGCGTGGCGGGATCGTGCAGCAGGTCGGTTCGCCGCAGACGCTCTACGACACCCCGGCCAACCTCTTCGTCGCCGGGTTCATCGGCTCGCCCGCCATGAACTTCCTGCCCGCGAAGCTGGAGGACGGGACGTTCCGGACCTCACTGGGCGATCTCGCGCTCGGCGACGAGCTGCGCCGCAGGCTCGAGGAGGCCAACGTGGCGCGCGAGGTGATCGTGGGCATCCGGCCGGAGCACTTCGAGGACGCCGCGCTCGTCGAGGAGCACCAGCTGGCCCGCGGGTCGGTGTTCACCGCCCTGGTGGACGTGCTGGAGTCGATGGGCTCGGACAAGTTCGCCTACTTCAGCATCGAGGGCGAGCAGGCGATGTCCGACGATCTGGCCGACCTGGCGGCCGATGCCGGCACCGCGGACGTGCCAGGGGGAGACACCGCCACGCTGGTCACGCGCCTGTCCGCCACATCGGGCGTGCGCGAGGGCGAGCGGACGGAGGTCTGGGTGGACACGGCCAAGATCCAGGTCTTCGAACCGTCGAGCGGGAAGAACCTGACCTCGGGCACCGGGGCCGCAACGGCCGAGGAGACGGTGCGCGCTTAGGGACTCCTGCGGGTCGACCCGGTCAGGGGCCCGGGTCGGCCCGCAGGCGGTCGACCACCTGGTCGTCCCAGCGGTGCGTGCGCATCAGCCGGTAGCGCTGGGTGGCCAGCCGGAGATAGGCCTCGGCCTCCGTGCGGGTGCCGATCAGGCCGGCCTGCTCGAGCATGCGTACCACCGGCCGGTACTCCTCGGAGTACCAGCGCCGGGCCACCGTCTCGCGGTCGAGGTAGCGGTTCTCCTGCTGCATCAGCCGGAAGCCCCACGCCTCGACGGCCTGACTGAGCTCGGCATAGGACCACGCGTCGGTGACGAGGATCGTGCACAGCGCGGGGCCGGGCAGGGGGACGCGATCGAGGAACACCCGGCGCAGGTCCTTGGTGATCAGATCGCCGCGCCTGGCGATGCCGGTCGCGTCGATCTTGGTGGTCACCTCGGTGACGTACGCGTCGATCGACCGGAGCCCCAGTGCGTGCGCCACCGAGACGCGGTGGTGGCCGTCGCGCACGAAGTGCAGCTCACCCACCCGGTAGACGTCGATCGGGGGGATCGTCTCGCCCCGCCGGTGCGCCCGCGCCAGCCGCTCCCACCGTTCCCGCGTGCGTGGGGAGCTCGGCCGGAACCAGCGGTCGAAGTCGCGTGTGCGGTCGACGCTCCCGACGATCGACTCCAGCGGGACGACCTGCAGCCCGAGGCGGCGTTCACCCGTGCGGCCCAGTGCGGCCACGACCTCGTCGAAGGGCAGGATCTCGGAGACGTCGTCCGGCTCGCGCCGCAGCCACGCGGCGAGCCGGGAGAGCACCTGCTTTCGGCGGACCCGGAGGAAGTCGTTCTCGGCATCGGCGGCGGGGAACCCGGTGGCGGGCATTCACCCCTCCTCGAGTGGGGGTCGCTGCTGCCCGGCCTCGACGTCGTCGCTCACCGCGGGGGCCCTGACCACCGGCGTCAGGGTACGTGTCATGGCGACGAGATGGCCCCGGATGCGCCAGGATGCAGAGCGTGTCCCCCTCGTCCAAGCGCGGCCCGGTCGAGCGTGGAGGCGTGCCGCGCTCGTTCGACGCCCACGCCCGCACCTACGACAAGCTCGTCGCGGCCAACCCTGGCTATCACGAGCATCTCCGGATGACGGTGAGACGCATGGGCCTGCCGAACCGGGGGGCCGGGCTTCGGCTGCTCGACCTGGGCTGCGGCACCGGTGCGTCCACGGCGGCGCTTCTCGACGGTGCTCCGGACGCCCAGATCACGGGCGTGGACGCGTCGGCCGAGATGTTGGCGCAGGCCCGTCGCAAGACATGGCCGACCAGCGTCCGGTTCGTGCACGGCAACGTCGAGAACCTGGCGATGAACGGGATCGTCGGCCCCTATGACGGCATCCTCGCGGCCTACCTCGTGCGCAACCTCGTGCACCGCGACGCCGCACTGCGCCAGTTCCACCGACTGCTCCGGCCCGACGCGCCGATCGCGGTGCACGAGTACTCGGTCCGCGACTCACTCCGCAGCCGTGTGGTCTGGACCGCGGTCTGCTGGGGCGTGATCATCCCCATGGGGAAGATCCGCACAGGCTCTGCCGACCTGTACCGGTACCTGTGGCGCAGTGTCCTGCAGTTCGACGGCGTGGGTGCACTCACGGAGCGGATGGCTGCGGCCGGGTTCGACGACCTGCGGGTTCAGACCGTCCCGGGCTGGCAGCAGCACATCGTGCACACCTTCCTCGGCCGCAGGCCCGCCACCGACGAGCCGGCGCGGATCGCGCTGAGGAGTGTCGACGCCCCGGATGTCGATCCCGAGGCGATGACCCCGCCCGAGGGCATCGATATGCCCACAGGGACGTGATGTCGTGAACCCGCGTGCCCGTAGGACGCCGCTCGACTAGGGTGGCCCTCGTGCATCGCACCTTCCCGATCACCCCGCCGCCCCGCTCCTAGCGGGGCCGCCTGCGCGCTCGCCTGATCAGCGCGAGGTGCGCACGAGATCGTCCTTCGACCACCGGTGCCGCACGCCTCGCATGCGCTCCGACCGGCCCCGCTTCCGCGACCCCCATTCCCTCCGTCGCAGGAGCGCAGAACACCCATGTCCATCGTCCGAACCACCGCGGTCTCCGGGGTGTCCTTCCTCGTCATGGCTGGAGTCCTCTGGGGCACCGGCGGACTGCTCGGCCGCATGCTCGCCGACGCCGCGGGCCTCTCGTCGCTCGCCGTTGCGGCCTACCGGCTCGCCGTCGGTGGGCTGCTCATCGTCGGCTACCTGCTGGTCTCCGGGCGCCGCGTGCCGCGCCACCCCGCGGCATGGCGGCGCATCACGGCCACCGGCACGCTCGCGGCTCTCTTCCAGGGCTGTTACTTCACGGCCGTGTCCCTGACGTCGGTCAGCCTTGCCACGCTCGTGACGATCGGCTCGGCGCCGGTGCTGGTGCTCCTGGTCCGCCGCAGGACGGCGGAGCGACGCCAGGTGGGCGCCGTCGTCCTTGCCCTGCTCGGCCTGGGACTGCTCGTCGGGCTGCCCGCAGACGGGCCCGGCGCGGTTCTGGCGGGATCAGCGTTCGCGGTGCTCGCCGGTGCCGGGTTCGCCGTGATGACGGTGCTGGCGTCACGGCCGATCCCGGGCCTGGACGACATGAGCACCACCGGCCTCGGGTTCACGTTCGGCGGCGCGCTGCTCGTGCCGCTCGCCGGCGCGACGTCGGGGTTGGGGTTCGTGCCCGACGTCCGCACCGTCGGGTTGCTCGTCGCCCTCGGCGTCGTCCCGACCGCGGTGGCTTACACGTGCTACTTCCGTGGGCTGCGCTCCGCGTCGGCGACGGTCGGTGTGGTGATGGCGCTGTTGGAGCCACTGACCGCCGCGGTGCTCGCCGCGCTGCTGCTCGGCGACCGGCTGGGCGCCGTCGGCGTCACGGGGGCTGTGCTCCTCGGGGCCGCGGTCATCCTGGCGGGCAGGGGGAACCCGGATCGCCCCGTCCCGGAACCCAGCGCGTAGTCCACAGCCGTGGTGCCCGTGCTCCGGGCGAACGCCGGTGCGGCTCAGGAGCGGGTGCGCAGCGCGTAGCGGCGCTCGGCGTAGGCGATGTCGTCGCGCCAGAGCCGCCGGGCGGCCACTGCGACGAGCGGGCGAAGCGCGCCGGCGACACGTCGCGCGTGGCCGAATCCCGGACGGTCGGAATGGGCCAGCACGGCCTCGATGACTGCGGTGCGGGGCAGACCGTCCTGGCCCGTTCGCAGCGGCGTGGCGTGGGTTTCGACGACGCTGCCGGTGCCCTCGCCGTCGACGATCTCCATCGTGATCGTCCGCGCGTCAGGGCAGCTGAACTCCGCCCGTACCGGCACCCCGAAGCGCCGGCCGACCGTGAACGTCACTTCGACGAGAAAGCGGTCCTCCGCCGGGGGGCAGTCGATCGGAGGCGCGCTCAGCACCCGCAGCGCCGTGAACGAGTACGGGTGGAACCAGACGCCGTGCCATGGGTCGAGCCTGTTGGCGATGACGTCCTCCGGCTCACATCGCCCGATCACCGTGGCGACAGCGGCGAGATCCCGGCCGGCGGGGCGCGGGCCGAGTACCGGGGCGTCGGCCGGGCGACCGTCGGCGAGGTCGTCGAGACGCACCCAGGCGAGCACGCCGTCGTCGTGGGCCGGTACCGGCTGCCAGCCCGGCCGCCCGGCAGGTCCGAGCGCCATGCCGTGCCACCGGCACACGAGTTGCCCGTCGTGCACGGGGGCATCACACAGGGCTGCGCCGAGGTGGGGGCACGCGCCCGGCCCGGCGTGCAGCGCGCCGTCGTCGTCGCGCCACGCCACGAGCTCCCGACCGGCGACCACTCGCCCGAACGCCCGGCCCGGCCTGATCTCGCGACTCGCCGCCAGCACGAACCACCCGCCGGGCGACCGGTTCTGCGCCCGCCCCATCGCTGCGCCGATGAGCCCGGGCGTGGCGTCGGCCCATGTCGGCTGCTGCTCGGCCCAGCGCGGGCGGTGGAGCCGTCGCAGCGGGTTGACCCGACGGAGCTCGTTCACAGTCTCAAGGCTAGGACGGCCACGCCTGGCCCGCCGGTCGATCGCCCGGCCCGGTCGGGTGGAGCGGCGCCACCGTCCGAACTCCCGCGTGCGGTGGGCGTCAGAGCCACTCGTTGCGTCGGAACACCCGGAACAGCCCCGCGCAGATCACGACGATCACCAGCCAGATGAGCGGATAGCCGTAGCGCCAGTGCAGCTCGGGCATGGAGTCGAAGTTCATCCCGTAGATGCCCGCGATCATCGTGGGGACGGAGATGATCGCGACGTAGGCGGTGATCTTGCGCATGTCGTTGTTCTGCCGCATCGTGATCTTCGCCAGCACGGCGTCGACCAGCGTGGTCAACAGCTCGTTGAAGCCCGCGATCCGCTCCGTGACCGTGACCAGGTGGTCGTCGACGTCCCGGAAGTACGACCGCACCTCGTGGGGTACGAGCGAGCTGTAGCCCTCCGTGAGCTTGCGTACCGGCGCACCCAGCGGCACGACCGCGCGGCGCAGCTCGAGCACTTCGCGCTTCATCACGTAGATCTGCTCGGAGTCGACCGCGGACCGCGGGGCGAAGACCTCGGCCTCTATCTCGTCGATGTCGTTCTCGATCGCCTCGGTGACGCCGAGATACGTGTCGACGATGTGGTCGGCGATCGCGTGCAGCACGGCTGCCGGCCCCAGGGCGAGCTGCTCGGGGTCGGCCTCCAGCTCGTTGCGCACGTCCCGGAGCGAGGAGTGCTCGCCGTGCCGCACCGTGATCACGAAGTCGGAGCCCAGGAACACCATCACCTCGCCGGTCTCGACGATCTCGTTCTCCGCCGAGGGCTGCGGCTTCCCCATGTAGCAGACCGTCTTGAGCACCATGAAGAGCGTGTCGTCGTAGCGCTCCAGCTTCGGGCGCTGGTGGGCCTGCACGGCGTCCTCGACGGCGAGCTCGTGCAGGCCGAAGACGTCGGCGATCCCGGTGATCTGTTCCTCGTCGGGCTCGTGCAGCCCGATCCAGACGAAAGCGTCGTCGCGGCGGCGCACCTCGGCGAGCGCGCGGTCGTGGGTCCAGTGACCCGGCAGGCGCCCACCCTCCACGTAGACCGCACAGTCGACGACGTAGGCCGAGATCGGGACGCGCAACTTGGGCAGCAGGGAATCGCTGCTCTTCACGGACAGTCGACCGGCGCGGATGGCAGGCCGGAGCGAGGAAAGGGGCGGCACGAGGTACCTCCGGAGTTCGGGACGCGCGTGGAGCGCTGCTCATCGCGCGGGCGTGGAGCTCGCGTCCCGACCGGGGAGACCGTTACGAGGTCGCCGTGCCGAGAACGCGGCGACTACTGCAACAGGGTGCCGTCGGCACCGCGCTCACCTCCTCGTCCTGCGCTCGTGGCCACTCGATACGTGGCACGCACTCAGGGACCCGCCAGTGGGAGTTCCTGGCCGGTCCGACCACTAGATTACTCCCACCTGATTATCGACGATGGAGGCGGCGGCGTTGCAGTTCGGCCGGTACTACGAGGAGTTCGAGGTCGGAGCGGTCTACAAGCACTGGCCGGGGAAGACGGTGACCGAGTACGACGACCATCTCTTCTGCCTGCT
>JAODNO010000205.1 GCA_025465235.1 Pseudonocardia sp. | reverse complement strand
AGGCGCACCAGTTCGTCGTGCCACTCGACGATCTGCGCCCAGTCGGTCTCCTCGGCCGTCCGGGCGTCGGCGTGGAGCGCGGCGATGGTTCCGGCACGAGGTAGGCCTGCGCGATCTGGGGCGTGGTCAGACCGCCGGCCGCGCGCAGCGTCAGCGCGACGGCCGAAGCTGGTGTCAGGGACGGGTGCGCGCACAGGAAGTACAGCTGGAGCGTGTCGTCCACCATCTCGCCCGGGCCGGGCATGGGCTCGTCCTCGACGCGTACCTCGCGGTGCCGTCGGGAGGGTATCGGCGCGGGCGGCGTCGAGGAACTTGCGCCAGGCCACGGTGACCAGCCAGCCCTTGGGGGTCCCGCGACGCGTTGTCCGGCCACACGCGCACGGCCTCGACCAGGGCGTGCTGCTGGACGGTCCACGACGAGGGCAAGGGCGGCTTCGCCGGCACGCTGACCGGCATCGCGCGCCGAACCAGCGTGTCCGGCTACCCGGGCGACGGCGCCCAGCGCTGGCCGGCCGTGCACGCCCTCGACGCGGCCGTCCTGTTCCGACTGGCTCTGGAGGCGGCACCCGCTGGGACCTCCTCGGCCCGATCTTCGCGATCGACCAGCCCTCATCCAGCACCCGTACCCGGGAAACGCTCGGCTGGGAGCCGACACACCCGAGCCTTCTCAGGGACCTGGAGAACATCCAACCCTGACACGCAACCGGCAAGACCCACGCAGGCCCGCGACCTGCGCGTTCCCGCCCCGATCAAGGATCCGCTATCGGCACGGCGTTGATCATCTGGCTTGGCCTGTCGTCGAATGCCGGTGACGCTCGAACGGGGTTCACCCCGGAGAACGCCGAAAAGTCCGTTGCACCAGTCTCTTCCGCCTGATTACCGTCCGGAAGCGTGCGTAAAATCCTGCGTCGCGATCTGACGGCGGCTCTTAAGGCCCGAGACCGCGTCGCTATCGCCGCGCTCCGCTCGGCGCTGGCGGCCATCGAGAACGCTGATGCGGCCCCTGCCGACCACCCGATACCGAGAACCGTCGAGAGCGAACACATCGCAGGATCGGTCGTCGGCCTCGGTGCTGAGGTGGAGCCTCGTCACCTGACCGAGCCTGATCTGCGCGCGATAGTCGAGACAGAGGTGCACGAGCGATCGATCGCGGCAATCGGGTACGAGCAGGCCGGCCATAACGACCTTGCACAGCGCCTCCGATCGGAGGCTGACGTACTCAGTCGCTACTTGCCACCAGCCTGGTAGCCGATCCGGTTCGGGACGGCGATCATCGAGCTCCGAGGTCGGTTCGGCGTCTCGGTGCCCGCACGCATTCTCTTTGCGGGACTTCGCGTTTGCTTTGCCGGCTGATCTTGAGCGGTGACGCGGGAGGGTTGGACTCGGCGTCAGGAGACGTCGGTCATCAGAAACAACCGAAGGCCGACGTCGAGTTCTGACGGGGTGTGGGGATGACCATGACGCCGTTCCCATGTCCCGTGGTCGTCGCCGACCACGAGATCGGGCACCGCACCCACCCGGTGACCGGGCAGCAACTCACCTACATCGCCTGCACCTCGACAGCAGGACTTGATGCCCGCGCCGCCGCCCCGGACGAGCTCGTGGAGGCGCGCTGGCTCGACCCCAGCCAGGTCGAGGAGCTCATGCCCGACCTGTTCGACCCGGTCCGCGAACACATCGATAGTCAGCGACCTTGACCTTGCGCACGGCGACCCCCGAACAACCGATAGGAACTCGCCGCTTCGAGCGGGGCCGTGGCACTGGATGAGGCACGGAAGGGAGTGCGCCGATGTGCTTCCAGGCGTCTCGCGTGGTCGCCGCAGTAAGCGTTGTTGCTGGTAGAGGCTGTGGTGTAGGCGGAGTGGCTGTCTTCCAACTACTGGTGCTCCTGCGCAACGCCGGGTGCTCAACCAACGTCATGTCCAGGCATTGCGGTGCGCGTGGCGAGTTCGTCGCAGCGATGGAGCAGGCGCGCACCCCCAACGACCGCACCACGGCTCGCCCCCAGGCCGAGGCGGAGTTCCACTCCATCATCGGCTGGGCCGTGGGGCAGGAGTGGCGACCCGACGGCATGGGGCTGCGACAGAGCCACGTGAGGACCCCATCGCCAGCCTGCGCGAGCGGGGCTGTCCGCCGACGCCATCGGCGACCTGGTGCGCCGCGCCGCGGAGCGGGCCGGACTGCCGCACCCGGAGCGGTACAGCGCGCACAGCCTGCGCACCGGCGGCGCCACCGCGGCCTACCAGGCCGGCGCCCCGGTGAGCGTGATCGCCGCGCACGGGCGCTGGTCGCCCACTTCTCCGGTGGTGCTCGGCTACATCCGCGCGGTGGACCGCTGGGCCGACAACCCGATGAAGGGCGTCGGGCTGTGAACCTGCCGCCGGCGCCGTAATGAATAGTCGCCTTCGCCCTCCAAGAGGTGTAAGCACGTGTCTGGTGGGTCCGACCGTGTGTGGAGGTGTCGGATGGCGGCAGGCAAGGTGCTGTCGGGCCGAGATCCTCCGGATCGGGTCGAAACACTGCATGAGAGCGCACGCACGCGCGTCACTCGGCTCTACTTTTCCGGGTGCAGCGTTGTCCGTAAGGAGGCACTGGAGCCGGCCGCCGAACGCCCGCTGCAGCACGAGCTGGCGATGCTGGAGCGGCTGCGCGGTGTCGAAGGGGTCGCGCAGTTGCTGGATGCGCCGCGGTACCCGGGGTCGATCGTGGTGGCGGACGTTGGTGGCACGAGCCTGGCGGGGCTGGCCAAGCCGCTAGCGGTTGATGAGCTGATCGGGC
>JAODNO010000277.1 GCA_025465235.1 Pseudonocardia sp. | reverse complement strand
CGGCGATCCAGCCGAGCTGGGTTCGCAGCTCGGGCAGCTGCTCGGGCACGCTGGACTGGGCCAGGCTCAGCGTGAGGCTGAGCGCGACCAGGCGCTGTTGAGTGCCGTCGTGCAGGTCGCGTTCGATCCGGCGGCGGGCGTCGTCGGCGGCCGCGACGATCCGGGCTCGGGAGGCGGTGAGCTGGGCACTGCTGTCGGCGTTCGCGATCGCGGTGCCGACCAGCTCGATGAACCCGGCCATGCGCTGGTCGCTGTCGGCTGGGAAACGCCCACGCCGCGTCCCGGCGCCGATCGCGCCCCATAGCCGCCCCTCGACGACGATCGGAACCGCGACCGACGACCGGAGGCCCATCCGGCGGACGGCGGCGGCGTACTCGCCGGGAGCCTGACTGTAGTCGTCGCAGCGAGCCGGTCGGCACGTGCGCAAGGCCACCGCCACGGCCACGGGCGGCTCAGGCTTCCAGCGGCTCCCCACCGGAAGCTCGACGGCGTGTGCGCCGACGCTGGCAACGAGAGTCGTCGCGCCGTCCGGATCGAGGCGGACGATGACCGTGCCGTCGGCATCCAGGCCGCGGCCGACCTCGTCCGCAACGGCCGCGAACACCTCGGCCGGCGGCAGCCCCCGGGCAACCAGCGTGGCGACTCGGCGCAACGCGGCCTGCTCGTCGGCGACCCGGAGAAGCTTGTCGCGGCTTTCCTCGAGTTGGGCGCGGCCCTCGGCGTTCGCGATGGCGGTGCCGATGAGTTCGGTGAACCCGGCCATGCGCTGGTCGCTGTCGGCTGGGAAACGCCGGCGCCGCGTCCCGGCGCCGATCGCGCCCCATAGCCGCCCCTCGACGACGATCGGAGCCGCGACCGACGACCGGATTCCCAACTCGCGGATTGCCTCGATGTACGCGTCCGAGGCTTGGCTGTAGTCGTCATTGCGAGCCGGGCGGCCCGTGCGCAGGGCGACCGCCAAGGCCAGCGGCGGCTCAGGCTTCCAGCGGCTCCCCACGGGGTAGCCCGCGGGGCGCGCGCCGACGCGGGCGAGGATGGTGGCCGCGCCGTCGGGCTCGAGGCGGACGATGTTCGTGGCGCCGGCACCGAGGACGCTGCCGACCTCCTGCGCGACGGCCGCGAAGACCTCGGCCGGTGGCAGCCCGTGGGCGACCAGCGTGGCGACCCGGCGCAGCGCGGCCTGTTCCTCGGCGAGCCGGCGCAGTTCGTCGCGGCTCTCCTCGAGCTGGGCGCGGCCCTCGGCGTTCGCGATCGCGGTGCCGATGAGCTCGGTGAAGTCCGCTATGCGCTGTTCGGTGTCGGCCGGGAAACGCTCGCACCGGGTCCCGACGGCGATCGCGCCCCAGAGATGCCCCTCGACGACGATCGGCGCCGCGACCCCCGACCGGAGTCCGATCCGCCGGACGGCGTCGGCGTACGCGTCGGAGGCGGGGCGGAAGTCGTCGATGCGGGCCGGACGGCCGGTGCGCAGGACGGCCGCCAGGGCCAGCGGTGGCTCGGGCGTCCAGCGGCTTCCTATCGGGAACTCGGCGGGGTATGCGCCGACGCGGGCCACGACGGTCGTCGCGCCGTCGGGATCGAGGCGGAGGATGTTCGTGCCGTCGGCGCCGAGGACGCGGCCGACCTCCTGCGCGAGGGCCGAGAGCACCTCGGCCTGCGGCGCCCCGTGGGCGACCAACGTGGCGACCCGCCGCAACGCGGCCTGTTCCTCGGCGAGCCGGCGGAGTTCCTCGCGGCTCTCGGCGCTCGCCGTCGCGGTAGCTTCGGCCTCACGGCGGCGTGCGGCGACGCCGACCACCGTGCTGGCCGCAGCGGCGACGAGGAGGAACGCGACCAGGGCCACTACTTCGTTGGGGTCGGCGACGGCGAAGGTGTGCAGCGGTGGGATGAAGTAGTAGGCCAGCAGCGCTGCCGCCGCGACCGCGGCGGCCACGGCCGGGACCAGCCCACCGACCAGCGCCACGACCACGACGGCGAGCAGGTAGAGCAGCATCTGGCTGGGCAGGCTCACGACGTCGCGAAGCTGGGCCAAACCCAGGGTCAGCAGAGGAAGAACGCCCAGCCCGGTCAGCGCCCCGGCGAGCCGGCGCCGCGGGGAGAGCCCCGCCCACAGGGCAGGGGGCCGCCGTCGGCGGGTGGCGGCGGGCTTCGTGGATGACGATGTATGCACGTCAAGGTCGCCCTTCCCGTCAGGCGGGTGGCGGTGGTGCCGGTGCCCGGTCTTGCCGGCGGCTGGCCCCGCTGCAGCGGACAACGCCCCGGACGAGCTCGGTGACTTGCTCGGCAGGGGCGAAGTCCAGGCAGCGCGATGGGAACGTGTCGCCGACCACAGCATGGTAGCGAGCAGAACGCGCCCCTCCCGCCCGTGCTGGCCGCTCCTGCAGCGCGGGTTACTGCAGGTGCAGGCAGGCCGCTGAAGCCAGTTGCACGTTTGCGTCGAGCTGATCGGCTGCCTCAGCTCGACCGATTGGCCGATGTGTCGCGTTCTCGGCGCACGGTCGCCTTTTTTCCTTTGATGGTGCTGTGTCGCAGCGACGTGATGACCTCGTCGGCGGCGGACTGCGGAACCTCGACCAGTGAGAAGCGATCGGTGATCTCGATGGCTCCGATGTCGCGTCCGCTGATGCGCGACTCGCCGGCGATGGCGCCGACGAGATCCTGTGGTCGGATCCCGGCGCTGCGTCCGACGCCCACGAACAGGCGCGTCATGCCGTCGGTGGGTCCGCGTCCGCGTTGCTCGTGACGCCGACCCTCACGGCGTTCCCGCTCCTTCCAGCCGGTCTGCTGGGCGACCTGCGGAATCTCGTCCTCCTCGTCGGCTGCGGCGCCGCTGGATTCGTGCGCCAGCTTCGCCGCAGCGAGCGCCACTTCCATGAGGTCGAACTCCTCCGTGAGCGGCTCGATCACCACGCGGAAGCGCTCGAGATCGTCATCGAGGATGCTCTCCCGCAACCCGGCGCGGGTGATCTCCATGCGTCGGGCACGCAGGTCCGCGAGGGTCGGGAGCTTCTCCATAGTGATTCGTTGTTTCGTTGTCCGCTCTATCGCTTTCAGCATGCGGTGCTCGCGCGGCTCGGTGAGGGTGATCGCCACGCCCTCCCGGCCGGCGCGACCGACGCGGCCCGTGCGGTGGACGTACGAGGCGGGCGCGGACGGAACGTTGTAGTTGATGACGTGGGTGAGCTGCTCGATGTCGAGCCCTCGCGCGGCCACGTCGGTGGCGATGAGCAGCTCTGCCGTCCCACTGCGCAGCCGCCCGACGACGCGGTCGCGTTGGTCCTGCCCCATCCCGCCATGCAGCGCTTCGGCCCGGTAGCCGCGTCCGTTGAGGGTCTCCGTGAGCTGGTCGACCTCCTCACGGGTGCGGCAGAACACGAGCGCAGCGGCGGGTGACTCCATGTCCAGCACCCGCCCGAGCGCCGCGGGCTTGTGTGCGCGGGCGACCAGGTATGCGCTCTGCCGCACGAGGGGGGCCGCCTCCGGACCGGCCTGCTCGCGGCCGATGCGGATGCGGGTCGGGTCACGCAGGTAGCCGCGGACGAGCCCGGCGATTCGGGCCGGCAGCGTCGCCGAGAACAACACCGTCTGACGTTGCTCGCTCGTGGCCTGCAGGATCGACTCGATGTCGTCGACGAACCCCATGTCGAGCATCTCGTCCGCCTCGTCCAGCACAACCGTGCTGACGCCGTGGAGGCGCAGCGTGCCACGGGCGAGGTGGTCCAGCGCCCGGCCTGGCGTGGCGACGACGACATCGACCCCACGATCGAGCGCCTGCAACTGTCGGCCGATCGGCTGTCCGCCATAGATGGGAAGGACGCGCGCACCCAGCTCGCGACCGTAGCGGTGGAACGCCTCTGAGACCTGCATCGCCAGCTCTCGGGTGGGTACGAGCACCAGAGCGGCCGGGTCGTCGCTTCGGGCGCGATCGGGCAGTTGCTGCAGCACCGGCAGCGCGAACGCGGCTGTCTTACCCGTCCCCGTGGCAGCCTGTCCGAGCAGGTCATGCCCGTTCAGCAGCGGCGGAATCGCCTCCCGTTGGATGGGGGTCGGCTCCTCGTAGCCCAGACCGGACAGTGCGTGCAGCAACTCGGGTCGTAGCCCCAGTTCGGCGAAGCCAGGGGTGTCGTCGGATGCGTTGTCGGTCATCGTGGTGCTCCTCGTACCGGTCCCGGTGAGCCGGGGTCCCTGACCGAACGCTCGGGCGGCTTCGGATCGTGGCTCGCGTCGCCTGCGCCCGTCATCTCGGCTGGGAGGCCGGCCGGACATTGTCGGCCTGGTTGCCCTTCGGCCCCCGCGTCACGTCGAACTCGACGCGTTGGCCCTCCTCGAGCGTGCGATAGCCGCCGGAATCTGCGATCGCGCTGAAATGGACGAACAGGTCGCCGCCGCCGTCGTCCTCGGTGATGAAACCGTAGCCCTTGGCCGCGTCGAACCACTTGACAATGCCGGTCGGCACTGTGGATCACCGTCCTTACGGAAAATGCCGGTGAAGGGTGTAAGTACCCGTGACCCATCCGCCCATGCCGGCCCGCCCGCCGACCTACCTGGCCGTTCGCGGGCTCGGCTTCGCCGCGCTCACCCCGCTCACGTGCCGGGGCGGCGGTGGAGCGCCCCCTCGAGCGCGCCGCATTGTCGTGAGCGCCCCGGCAAAGATCTCGCCGGGCCGAGGAATCCGGGACAGCACGGCCGTGACGACGCTGCGCCGCAGCACCTGCCCGGGGTAGCTGCCGTGGACCTGACCAGGGCCGACCATCGGCGCCTCGATATTGTCCACGCCGTCGTCCGGTCGGGCGGACCGGAACGCGTCGACGCCGAGGCGTGGGATGGACAGCAACGCTTCCGTCAGCGCCGGGCAGAGGTACTGCCCGGCGAAGAAGCCGAGCGCCGACCCACCCACCGCCACCTCCCGTCGAGGATGCTCGGCCGCGTGCACGATCGCGTGCGCGACGATCTCCGGCGCGTACACGGGCGGCGGCGGCTTGGGCATCACCCCGAGTTTGCTGCGGGAGTGCTCGAACAGCGGCGTATCGATCGAGGCCGGCAGGATCGTGCTCACCGTGATCGGCGCGGCCTCCTGAGCGAGTTCTATCCGCAGCACGTCGTAGAAGCCGCGCAGTGCCCATTTACTCGCGGTATAGGGGGCGTGCAGTGGGACGGCGCGAACACCCTCCACCGAGGAGACCCCGATGATCCCGCCGCCACCCGCGCGCCGCAGGGCAGGCAGCGCGGCGCGCACCCCGTGCACCTGTCCGAGGAAGTTGACCCGCATCACCCGGTCGAACTCCTCGTCGGTGATCTCCTCGAAGCGGCCCCATATGCCGATCGCGGCCACGTTCACCCAGGTATCGATGCGCCCGAACCGCTCCTCGGCCGCCACGGCGAGGGCCCGCACCGCGGCGGCGTCCGCCACGTCGGTCTCCACCGCGATCGCCGTTCCTCCGTCGGCGACGATCGTGTCGACCAGTGAATCGAGGGCCTGCTGGCCGCGGGCCGCACAGACCACGTTCGCGCCCCGAGCGGCGAACGCGAGCGCACTGGCCCGCCCGATCCCGCTCGAGGCGCCCGCGATCACCACCACCTGCTCGGACACCGACTTCGGCATGACCCACCCCCTGCGCGGACCGGAGGCAGTTACCCCGGCATCCGCCACCCAAACCGGGCGCTGCTCGCGCATCTCTTCCGCACCGGCCCTCCCGGAGGTGGGTGCTGGCTCGCCGGTCACGTCCGTCGGGCGGAACAGAAGTGGCAGGGCATTACCAGATGATGCCCACCCCCGCAGTCTCGAGGACCAGCCCGCCGACCACCGGCAGGAACAGCTTGCGGGCCAGGTCGGTGACCCCACGCAGCTCAACGGGATGCCCGTGGCCGATCTCGCCGGACTGATCCGCGCGCTCGGGCTCGACGCGCCGCTCGTTGTCGGCGCCCCACATCTGAGCCACCCCGTCGACTTCGCGGAGCTCGTCCTCGACACGCCCGCCCGCGTAGCCGCCACGCTCGCACCCCGGTCCGCGTCGGCCACCTGAACCTGCGCTACCACGTTCCATCAGGGACGCACGGCCGAGCTGACGCTGCCATACGTCGGCGTGCGATCCGCCGTGGGCCGAACCGGGCGACGAGGGCACGCGGATTTCGCGCTGCCAGGTCGATGACGTCGGGGAGCGCACGCGGGAACTTCGCAATGACCGCACTGCCTCCGGGCGGTCGGGGCGCCATGAGCGCGCCCTCCAACGAAAGGACCAGCCATGACGACGTCGACCCCAGGCGATGCCGCGGCGGACGCGACCGCCGCGGGCCCGGATCCGGACACCGCAGCCGTTCTGCGCGACCTCGCGACGAGCATCGCTCTGCTGCCGCAAGCGCCGCAGCCCGAGGGCGAGGAACAACCGGAGGGTGCGATCGCGCTGCCCGTCATCGAACAGGAAGGCAGACGGTACATACCGGTCTTCACCTCTGAGGAAGCGCTGCGCTCGGCGGGGGCCGACCCCGGCACCGCGCTCCGCATCCCGATCGCCCAGCTCGCCGCGAACTGGCCGTCGGACGACATGTGGCTCGCGGTGAACCCCGCCAGCGAGGACGGTCTCGGGCTTCCACCCGAGGTGGTGCGAAGCCTGCCGGTGTTCGCCGCCGGCGGCGACGGCACAGGCGATACCCAGCCGCGCTGACCGGCCCCCGCGCCCGGGCGGACGATCGGCGGACGCGGTCCTCCACCCCTAGCCCGCCGACCCGGGCGGTCCCCGGTCCGGCGATTCGTGATCAACGCGTCTACTGGCATGCAGATCGTCCCCTTCTATGACGGTGGCGACCTGGGCATGCAGCACCGGCGCATGCACCGTTTCCTCGCCGATCCGCAGTTCAAGCCGGGCGCGATCATGGACGAGTACGTGCGGTTCGAGAAGCATCACGAGGCGGTCGACGCGATCCTCCCCTGACTTCGCCGGCGGGGGCTCACCGCCGACGACGTCCGCGGCCTCGAACCGCTGGCCAGCCAGACCCTCACCGAGGACGAGCAGCACCGCGCGGCGCACCTGGGCAAGAACGGCTTCCGCAACGTCACCGGCCTGAAAATGACCCACTGCGTCACCAACGACAACACCGTCATCTCAACGTTCACCCAAGGCAACACCGCCAACTGAACACCGCGACCGGGGCGTGGACTGGCTCATCCACCAGATCAGGCGGCCGTCCGCCCAACACCGCGCTCCCCGGTCCTGACATCTGCGTCGAGGGTCCTCGGTGGTCGATAGGAGGGGGGCGACGAGGCATGTCAGGTGGACGGGAACAGGCTGGCCTTTACCACCGACGAGTGGCACGCGTTCCTCGCCAGGGCCTGCCAAGGCGAGTTCGACGTCCCTACCGGCCCGCCCCGGGCGGCTCACGCCTGAACCGTCCGGGCCGATTGCCGCGCATCCTCGCCGGGACTTCTCGATCGACCCACGCCATCGACGATCGCCACTACACTCCAGGTCACCGAGCCTCACTCCCTCGGCCTCCTCACCCCTTCTTCTCGCGCCATTCCCGCTCGAAGGGCAGTCGCCATGCGTTCGGCGCGATCAGCTGATGGATCGCGTTGGGCCCCCACGTCCCCGGAGGATAGATCTTGACCGGGGGCGGATCCTCGAGCAACGGCGCCGACCGCTCCCACAGCGACTCGATGCCCTCGGCGGTGTTGAACAGAGTGTGGTCGCCCCGCATCGCGTCCAGGATCAGCCGCTCGTACGCCTCCAGCACGTCGCCGGCCCGTTCGGTCTCCTGCGTGGAGAACTGCATCGACAACTTCTCCAGCCGCATCCCCGGCCCCGGCCGCTTACCGTAGAACGACAGCGACACCCTTGATGCGTCGGCAAGGTCGAAGGTCAGGTGGTCCGGTCCCTGCGAACCCACTCCGGAACCCGGCGGAAACATGCTCCGCGGCGCCTCCTTGAAAGCGATCGAGATGATCCGCATGCCTTCGGCCATCCGCTTGCCGGTGCGCAGGTAGAACGGCACCGCGGCCCACCGCCAGTTGTCGACGCCGACCTTCAGGGCAATGAACGTCTCGGTTTCGGAGTCGTAGGCGACGCCCTCCTCGTCGCGGTAGCCCCCGTACTGACCGCGGACCACGTCGCTCGGGCGAATCGGCAGCATCGAGCGGAAGACCTTGTTCTTCTCCTCGCTGATCGCTCGCGGTTCCAGCGCTGTCGGAGGCTCCATCGCGACGAACGCCAGCACCTGCATCAGGTGCGTCACCACCATGTCCTTGTACGCGCCCGTGGATTCGTAGAAGTTCGCACGCAGGTCGAGCCCGAGCGTCTCGGGAATGTCGATCTGCACGTGGTCGATGAAGTTGCGGTTCCAGATGGGCTCGAACAGACCGTTGGCGAACCGGAACGCCAGGATGTTCTGCGCCGCCTCCTTGCCCAGGAAATGGTCGATCCGGAAGATCTGCGACTCGTCGAACGCCTCGTGCACGAAGTCGTTGAGCCTGATCGCACTGGCGAGGTCGTTACCGAGGGGCTTCTCCATCACCACCCGGGCGTTCTCGACCAGGTCGGCGTCGCGCAGCATGGTGATCACGGCCTCGGCGGCCTTGGGTGGCACCGACAGGTAGTGCAGCCGACGAGTCTGCGGACCGAGCAGCGTCTCGGCCGCCTTGACCGCCGCCGTCAGAGCCTCCGGACCCGCTCCCTGCGGCACGTACGTGAGCCGCTCCGCGAACCTCGCCCACGCCTCGTCGTCCATCGAGTGCGTGCCGAAGTTTGCGACGGCGGACCGGGCGAGCGAGCGGAAGTCGTCGGTGCTCAGGCCCTCCATCGCAGTGCCCACGACCCGGACGTCCGGCGCGAGAGCCGACTCCGCCAAGTAGGCCAGGCCCGGCAACAGCTTGCGCTTGGCCAGATCACCCGTGGCGCCGAACAGCACGATCACGTGTGGCGCCAACGGCTCCAGGTCTCGGCGGTGTGGCCGGGAGCTCGGCGCAGGGTAGGCGATCGTCTGCGGACGAGATTCAGCCATGCTCGAGCTTCCCACGGACTGTGGGCGCGAGATACCCCGCGGAAGGACGTCCCGGCGAGCTCCAACCTTCGGTCGGAGCGTCCCACCCCCCGCTCTGCATGCCCCGGACGCGTGCGCCCGAAGTATGATCTCGCGCACGTGCGGATCGGTGAACACGAGCCACAGCAGCCCGATGTCCGCACGCACCACCTGCAGCCGCCGGGCTCTGAGGAGCTCCCCTAGCACACGGCGCCACCGCTCCTGAAACCCTCCCATACTACTGGCGGCTCAATGTGACCTCCGCGTCGACGAGCGCCGCCTCGACCCCGATACCGGCGAAGGTCGGCGATGACCTCGGCCGCCTGCCGCGCTGCTACGCCAGATACCGAAGGTCGCTACGGCACGGTCGCCGCCGGGTCACACGTCCTGTCCTGCAGGTATTCGTGCCGGCAGTGGGCCCGTTCCTGGCGGCTCCGCGGCCGGGCTGACCGCTTCCGTGATCACGACACGGGGACCCGCTCTGTGACCCGCGCCGCCCTGTGAAATGATGCGTGATCGCGGTTCGACGTCCGCCAGCCGATCCGGTCATCTGCCCGACCACTGAGGTCGGCTGACCCACGAAGCCCGCCTTCCTGGGTAGTAGCGCCGCCACTAGTAGGAGCGCTGCTCGCGCCGCAGTGCCATCCGGATCGACCGTGAGTGCATGTCAGACATGAGCGTTGCCACCTCCAGAGAAGCCATTGCCCCCCCTGCCGTCGCCGCCGCCCCTACGGCGGCGCGGAAGTACGCGGTCGAGCTGATCGGGTCGTTCTTCCTCACCTTCGCGGTCGGGGCCAGCGTGCTGAGCGGCAGTCCGCTGGCCCCGGTGGCCATCGGCGTGACCCTCATGATCATGGTCTACGCCGGTGGGCACATCT
>JAODNO010000273.1 GCA_025465235.1 Pseudonocardia sp. | reverse complement strand
CGCGTCCAAGACCTATCGACGACCAGCTGATAAACAGCATCTATCGACTCGTGATCCACGCATGTCGGGCTGCCTTGATAGACGCTTGCTATCGGCTGTTCGGCAGTGAGTATTGGACGGCGCGCTTCGCGCCCGCGCAGGCTCGCAGGTGACAGCTTCATCAGACCTGGTGCGAGGAGGTGGTGGTCATGGCCGTTCCAACAGCGGCGTCCGTGCGCCACGCCAACCGGTACCGGCCCCCGGCGATCACAGGCCTCATCGATCTCCTCGACCGGCACGTGCTCGATCGTCCCGGGGCCCGGGCGCTCGTCGTCACCGGGGACCGGGTCCACCTGTCCTACGGTGCCCTCGCCGCCTTGGTCGACGACGTCGCTACCCGACTGGGCAGCACGGGGCTGCACCGCGGAGACGCGGTCGGCCTCGTCTGCGCCAACACTGCCGAGTTCGTCGTTGCGCTCCTGGGTGCGGCACGGGCCGGGCTGGTGGTCGCTCCGATAGACCCCACGCTGCCCGAGTCACAGATGTCCGCCCGGCTCGAGGCGCTGGGCGCACAGGCGATCCTCCTCGGTCCACCAGCAGCCGGCGCCGCGCCGATCGCACAGGTCGACGTCCCGGCATGGAGCCTGCGCGTCGACATCTCCCGTGCCGGGTCGGCAACGGCGACGCTCGACACCGGCCCGCGTCTGGTGCGGCACGTCCGGGGTGCGGAACACGAGCTCTCGAGCCACGACGCCCTCGTCCTGTTCACCGCGGGAACCACCGACAGCGCCAAGATGGTGCCGCTGACGCACGCCAACGTGGCCGCCTCCGTGCAGGGCATCTGCGCCACCTACGAGCTCGGACCCGCCGACGCGACGGTCGCGGTGATGCCGTTCTTCCACGGTCACGGGCTGTTCGCGGCGCTCCTGGCCTCCCTGGCCAGCGGGGGATGCGTGCTGCTGCCCGAGCGGGGACGGTTCTCGGCACACACGTTCTGGGACGACATGCGGGCCGTGGCCGCCACCTGGTTCACCGCGGTCCCCACCATCCACGAGATCCTCCTGGAGCGGTCAGCGCTCGAGTACCCAGGCCCGCAGGTCGTGCCGTTGAAGTTCGTGCGCAGTTGCAGTGCCCCCCTCAACACGGCCACGCAGCGGGCGCTGGAGCGCACGCTCGGTGCGCCGCTGCTGTCCGCGTACGGTATGACCGAGTCCACGCACCAGGCGACCAGCGAGCCGCTGCCACAGCAGGGGCCCCTGAAGCACGGGTCGGTCGGCCGGGCAACCGGAGTGGACCTTCGTGTCGTCGACCGGAACGGGCGCACGTGCCCAGCCGGCATCGTGGGCGAGGTGTGGGTGCACGGTCCCACGGTCGCCCGCGGCTACCTGGCCAACCCGACCGAGACCGCGCACAGCTTCGCCGACGGGTGGTTCCGCACCGGCGACCTGGGCTCGCTGGACGAGGACGGGTACCTGTTCCTCGCAGGGCGCATCAAGAACCTCATCAACCGCGGAGGCGAGAAGATCTCGCCCGAGCACGTCGAGGACATCCTCGCCGGGTGTCCCGGTGTGGCCGAGGCGGCCGTGTTCGCCATACCCGACGCGACCTACGGCCAACGAGTCGGCGCCGCTGTGGTCGTACGCGACTGCGAGAGCATCGGGTCCGAGCAGATCCTGCAGTACTCCCGGAGCCGGCTGTCCGCCTACGAAGTACCCGACCGACTCGAAGTCGTCGCTGCTCTGCCTCATACCGCCAAGGGCGGGCTCGACCGGCGGGCGGTGGACGTCCGGTACGCGCACTGACCCCGCGAGGCCCGTCTTCACCTGACGCGGTGCTCGGTCGACAGCGGTTGGTCGAAGAACTCGTCCAGCGACAAGCCCGTTGCCGCGTTCACGAACGCCCGCGCAGCGACCGAACCAGGAGTCGCGGCGTGGATCGCCACCGAGACCTGCGCCCTGGCGTCCGGGCCGACCAAGCGGATCGCTCTGGTCCTGCCGATCACGGGCATCGCATGCAACCACGTGTGCGGCACGATGCTCGCCCACGCGCCGAGGCCCACGAGCGCATAGAGGGAAGCTACCGAGTCCGTCTCCACCTGCGGGGTGACCACGACCCCGCAGTCCGCGAACGCACTGTCGATGACCTGGCGAATCCTCATGTCGGGCGTGAGCAACGCAAGCGGCAACTGGGCCGCGTCCGCCCACGTCATGGTGGGGGTCGGGGGCATGAGCTGGTCGCTGGACGCCAGCACCATGTACCTCTCCTCGTACAGCGGCACCACCTGCAAGCTCTCCCGGTCGTCGGGTGCGAAGTGAGCGATCGCGGCGTCCAGCTCGAACTCGAGCAGCTGGCGGCGCAGCTCCGTCGTCGACGACCGGGAGCGGACCTGCACTTTGGCCAGCGGGTGCGCCGCGCAGAACGCAGCCACGGGAACCGCAAGGGTCGTTGATGCCGTGGGTTCGGCCCCCACCCGTAGCGTCCCGGTGATGCCCGACTGAACCGCAGCCACCTCGGCCTTGAACGCGTCTTGCTCGGCGAGGATGCGCTTGGCCCACACGACGAGCCGTTCGCCCTCCGGGGTCAGGCCCTCGTAGTTGTGCCCCCGGTTGATCAGCGTGACGTTCAGCTCCCGCTCGAGCTTGGCGATCGCCGCCGAGAGAGCGGGCTGCGACACGTAGCAAGCTTCCGCCGCCCGCGCGAAGTGCCTCTCCCTGGCCACCGCCACGAAATACTCCAGCTGACGGAACAGCACGAGCGACTCCTCTCCGCCTGGGCGCCGCGCCGGAACCAGTTCGGTCACTCTTGCTACACAGTCAATCATCCGCCCATCAACCATTACGACGACCGGTCTCACGGCCGAGCCGGTGTCACCGGGCCAACCACGCGCCCCGAGCACTGCTCTCCAACGTTGCCACTGCACGCCACCTCGGCCCAGGACTGGTGCCGCGGTCAACTCGACCTCTGCCGCATCACCGAGGACCTCGTGTTCACCGAGCCTTGCGCGTCGGACGACGCCGACGTGGCTGCCGGCGCTCCAAAGT
>JAODNO010000091.1 GCA_025465235.1 Pseudonocardia sp. | reverse complement strand
CGGCGCAGCAGGTTGGGGACCGACGCGTCCTTCGACGGGATCCAGAACAACGCGCAGATCTCGATGAGGAACGTGGCGGCGAACAGCCACCACAGCGAGCCGATGAGGGGGATCGACACGAAGAGGCCGAACCGCAGGAGGTCACAGACGACCATCACGCGACGGCGGTCGAACTTGTCGGCGAGCGCCCCGGCGATCGGGCCGAGGACCAGCGCCGGCAGCAGCTTGGTAGCGACGACGCCGCCCAGCGCGAAGCTCTGGGCCTGGTAGCCGCTGGTGAGCTGGGTGGCCAGTGCGGACAGCGCGAGCAGGCTCAGCCAGTCACACGTGGCCGACACGGATGTGACCAGCCACAGCCGACGGAACGCGGGGATCGCCAACACGCTACGCACGCGGTGTGAGGTGGGCGCCGACAGCGGAGGCGCAGACGACGCGACTGCGGACTTCTGCGCATGCACATCGGGCGGAGCGAACTCGGGGCCGATCGCTCGTCACCTCCTCGGCGGGCGGCCGCACGCCCGGCCGGGCTGCGGCGGAACGGGGGCCGCCGTCGATCCTCCAGGGTAGCCCGACGGACCGACACCAGCCGATCTGGCACCTCCACACACACCGCACGATGCCTGCGGTGTCTCACCCGACCACGCTCTACGGATCGAGCAGCGAGGCGATCAGCTGGACCAGGATCAGCGCGAAGACCAGCACGAAGAACCACGTGAACAGCCGCGACCCGACCCGGCTCCTGAGGTGCCGGGAAAAGCCGAGGACAGCCAGCTCGTCGACGACAGGGGGGCGGGCCTCCGGGCGGGGTGGCAGAGCCGGGGGGCGGGGCCGGGCTGTGCGGCCGCGCCTCGCAGGAGACGAGGTGCCGGGAGGCCCGGACCCGGCGGCCGGGCGGGGAGCCGCCGCTGCGCGTAGCTGACCGGTCACGGGCGGGACGGAACCCGTCCACGGGGGCGGCACTGTACGAAAGCCGGGCGGCTCGGCGGACCGAGCTGATGGCCGGGCGACCCCCGGCGGGATCGACGGGCCGGAACCGCGGGCCGCGCTGGGCATCGCGCCTGGCACCGGATCAACGATCACCGGCGAACCGGGCGCTTCGGGCGTGATCGACGGATCGGAACCGCCGACGGCACCGGGCGCAGCTTCCGGTAGCGGGTCGACGATCACCAGCGGATCGGGCGCTCCGGGCGGCGTGGCCGGGTTCCCTGACGCCGCGCCGCTGCCGCCGGGGTCGGGGGCGGCCGGGTCGCCGCCGGTGCCGTCCTGACCGAACAGTGCGTCACCCGACCCGATCGTCACGGGGCGGGATGCTAGGGCCGAGCGGGGCGTCTCGCCGCCGCGTGACGCGCTGGTTGCACCGGGACCATCCCGTCGGGCTATCGGCTCACCCGATCAGCCGCCGCCACGACCGGTGTTGCCGTTGCCGCCACCAGTGGATGGAGGCTGATCGCCTGTCGGCGGCTGACCGTTCGGCGGGGCCGGCGCACCGGCGGTCGGAGCCGCGGGCGGGGGCGGCACCGATCCGCTGCTGACGCTCAGCACGATCGTCTCGCCGGGCAGGGCCGTGCCGCGCGGGCTCTGACCGACCACGGTGCCGCGCTGCGCCGCGTTGTCGACAGTGCGTATCGAGACGCTCCAGCGCGCCCGCTCCAGCACGCCACGGGCGTCGTTCTGGGCGCGGCCCACCACGTCCGGGACGCGCGACTCCGCGCCGCCCTCCAGGTACCGCTGCTCCACCGGAGGCAGTGGGAGCACGGGCTGCCCGTCGAGCAGGGGCTTCATCGCGCCGAACCACGTCTGGGCGGGGGTTTTGCCGCCGAAGATCGTGCCGCTGCGGCAGGCGAAGGGCGAGCCGGCGCCGTCGCAGAGCGGGCGGGGCGAGTTGGAGTTGTCGAACGTGATGACCGCGCCGGACATCTGTGGTACGACGCCGACGAACGCCGCCGACTTGTGCTGCTGCGTGGTGCCCGTCTTGCCCGCCATCGGCCGGTTCCAGCCGACCTGGCGTGCCGCCCCGGCGGCCGTGCCGCTGACGTCGTCCTTGCTCAGCGCGTTCATCATGGCGTTTGCCAGCCCCGGCTCGACGGCCTGCTGGCACGGCGCCTCGATGATCGACACCGCGTTGCCGCCGACGTCCGTGACGGACTCGATCGGGCTGGGTGGGCACCACTTGCCCCCACTGGCGAGGGTGGCACCAACGTTGGACAGCTCGAGCACGCTGGTCGGGCTCACCCCGAGGGTGAAGGACGCCTGCTTCTGCGCCTTGGTGACCTCCGCGATCGAGCGGTCGGTGGCGCGCCCCGTGGCGGGATCGACGAAAGGCGTCGTGGCCAGCGAGCGCATACCGAGCCGCACCGCCATGTCGACCACGTCGGGCACCCCGGTGAACTCCTCGAGCTTGATGAAAGCCGTGTTGGGCGAGAGCGCGAGAGCATCGGTGAGCGACAGGCGCTCCGGCAGCCCGCTGCTCGCGTTCTGGACGGGAAACGGTTTGCCGTTCGCGTCGACGTAGATCGGCGATGCGTACCCGCTGGGCGGCACGGCGAGCTGGTAGTTGATACCCAGCCCCTTCTCGAGGGCGGTGGACGCGGTGAAGATCTTGAAGGTCGACCCGGCGCCGAGGTTGACCGGCTCGTAGGGCAGGCCGTAGCTCGTCTCCCAGGCCTGTGCGTCCAGGCCGAACGCGCGGTTCGAGGCCATGCCGAGCACGCGGTGGCGATCCTGCCCCGGCTGGACCACCGACATGACGTTGGCGACGTTGGGCTGCTGCGGTGGCACCTCCTTGTCCAGCGAGGCCTTCATCCTGTCCAGCACCGTGCGGTCGAGGGTGGTCTTGATCGTGTAGCCGCCGCGGTTGAGCTGCTCCTGCGAGAACCCGGCTTCCAGGAGGTAGTCGACCACGTACTTGCAGAAGAAGCCGGCGTCGCCCGCCCCGGTGCAGCCGTTGGGCTGGTAGTTCAACGGGTTGACCACGCCGAGCGGCGCGGCGAGGGCGGCCTGTGCCTGCGCCTCGTCGATCATCTGCTGGTCACGCATCTGCAGGACGACGAGGTTGCGTCGCTCGAGCGCGGCCGCCGGCTTGGTGACCGGGTCGAACGCCGTGGTGCTGCGAACCATGCCCGCGAGCAGTGCCGCCTGCGGGACGGTGAGCTGGTCGGGCGTGGTGTCGAAGTAGACCCGCGCACCCGCCGAGATCCCCGCGGCCCCGTTGCCGAACGAGACGATGTTGAGGTAGCGGGTGAGGATCTCCTCCTTGCTCAGCGCCTGCTCCATCTGCATGGCGATCTGCGCTTCCTTGAGCTTGCGGGCCGAGGTCTGCTCCGTTGCCTTGAGCCGCTCGGTCTCGGTCTGCGCCTCGACGTAGAGCATGTAGTTCTTCACGTACTGCTGGGTGAGCGTGGACGCGCCCTGCACGACGTCCCCCGATGCCGAGTTCGCGATGACGGCCCGCAGCGTGCCCTGCCAGTCGACGCCCTGATGCTGGTAGAACCGCCGGTCCTCCACCGCGACGATCGCGGCCTTCATGGCAGGCGCGATCTCCCCCGCCGAGACGGCTCGCCGGTTCTGGTTCTGCTCGAAGAACCGCGCGATGGGGACGCCTCTGGAGTCGGTGACGGTGGTGGTCTGCGGCAGGGGCTTGTCGACCAGATCCGTGGAGACACTGTTGACGCTGTCTCCCACATCGCTGGACACCAGCCCGATCCCCGCGGCGACGGGGAACGCCATCCCGGCCACGACCAGCCCGGCGAGCACGGAGAGTCCGAGCAACAGGCGGCCCGGCCGGAGGAGATGGCGCGGAGAACTCACGGGCGGTCAGGGTACGCGGCTACGCGTCGTTCTTCCGTCAGGTCACCTTCAACCGAGTTGAGTAGTTTTGCTCGGTTACCGAGGGAACCGCGGGCTCCCAGAATCCGTCTGTGCAGGTCGTGACGATCGCGACTGCTGGAGGAGGAGGCGCCGTGACGGGTCGGTGGAACTGGCGGGTGGCGGCACGATGCCGCACGATCGACGCTGACGGGCTGTTCGTGACCGGGGCCCGGCAGCGGGAGGCGCGGCAGTTCTGCCGCACGTGTCCGGTCCGCACGGAATGCCTGGCACATGCCCTTGACCAGCGCATCGAGTTCGGCGTCTGGGGCGGCATGACCGAACGGGAGCGGCGCGCCCTGCTGCGCGCCCGCCCCGAGGTGGGGTCGTGGGCCGAGCTGCTGGCCGATGCACGCATCGCGCACTATTCGTCGGCGGCGGCGGAGACGGCTGACGCGCTCGCCATGGCGGCGGAGCCGGCGGCCGCGCAGCTGGAGGAGTCGGCGTGAGCGTCGACCGGCTACCGGGCCGAGCGCAGGGCCCGTCCCGGTGCGGCGGCCGCAGGCTCCTCACTGTCGCCCGCCGCGAGCCGCGAGCCGATCTCACGCAGCCCGTCGAGGTCGGCGATGTCGTTCGCCACCACCGGCACCCTGGTCACGGCCACGGCGGGGTGGGCGCTGGTGAACCGGGAGAGCAGCCGCTCCTCCCGCTCGGCCAGGTCCACCCGGTCGGCATGCAGCCGCAGCACCGCGGCCGCGAGCGGGGCGCCGCGCAGACCCTCGGCGGCATCGCGCGCCTTCGTCGCCGACAGCTGCGCCCGCACGGGATGAGTGCGGTTGAGCACGAGACCGGCGAGCGGCATGTCGTCGGCGGAGAGCCGGTCCACGAAGTAGGCGGCCTCGCGCAGGGCATCGGGTTCCGGTGCGGCCACCACCAGGAACGCGGTGCCGGGCGAGCGGAGCAGCGCATACGTGGCGGTCGCGCGCTCGCGGAACCCGCCGAACATCGTGTCGAACGCCTGCACGAACGCCGACGCGTCGGCCAGCAGCTGACCGCCCAGGATCGTGGAGACCGCCTTGGCGAACAGGGTGAAGCCCGCCCCCACGATCTTGCGCAGCCCCCTCCCGCCGGCGCGTGCGGGGGCCGACAACAGCCGGATCATGCGGCCGTCGAGGAAGTTCGACATGCGCTGGGGTGCGTCGAGGAAGTCGAGCGCCGAGCGCGACGGCGGGGTGTCGACGACGATCAGGTCCCACTCGCCGGTGGCCGCGAGCTGCCCCAGCTTCTCCATCGCCATGTACTCCTGCGTTCCGGAGAACGACGAGGAGATGGTCTGGTAGAAGGGATTCTCGATGATCGTCCCGGCGCGGCCCGGCTCTGCGTGTGCGTAGACCATCTCGTCGAAGGTCCGGCGCATGTCCAACATCATCGCGTGCAGTTCGCCGCCGCCCGGGCGGCCTGCCCCCGACTCGTGGACACCTGCCACGCGGCCCGGCTCGTTGCTGAGAGCCGCGAGGCCCAGCGCCTGCGCAAGGCGCTTGGCCGGGTCGATCGTGAGCACCACCGTGCGCCGCCCGCGCTCGGCGGCCCTGATCGCCAGTGCGGCCGACGTGGTGGTCTTGCCGACGCCGCCGGAGCCGCAGCAGACGACGACACGGGTGTCCGGGTCGTCCAGCAGCGCGTCGACGTCCAGCACCGGGGCAACGCGGGCGGGGCTCACGAGGCCGCACCGCTCAGTGTGTGCACCGCGACACCCTGTTCGACGAGCGTCTCCGCCAGCTCGTAGAGGGAGCCGAGGTCGACACCGTCGACCAGCTGCGGCAGTTCCAGCCGGGGCAGCGGCGGCCCGTCGTCGAGCCGGGAGAGCGCGATGCCCTCGGCGTGCACGCGTACAGCGTGGTCGACGGTCTCGGCGACCAAGCCGTCGATCACGTCGGCAGGGAGGTCGAGGCCCGCCGCCGACAGCCCCGCACGGATCCGTTCGGCGTCGACCCGTCCGTTCGCGGCGGCGGCGACGGAACGGTCCGGCAGCCATTGCGGCCGCACCCGGTTGACGATCACAGCACCGATCGGGAAGCCGGCAGCGGTCAGCTCGTCGACGGTCTCGAGCGTCTCGGTCACCGGCAGGTCCTCCAACAGCGTCACGAGGTGGACGGCGGTCAGTTCCGAGTGCAGCACCTGCACCACGCCGGCCGCCTGGCTGTGAATCGGTCCGCTCTTCGCCAGGTCGGCCATCGCCTTGGTGACGTCGAGGAAGCTGACGACGCGGCCCGTCGGCGGGGCGTCGAGCACCACGGCGTCGTAGACCGGGCGCCCGTCCGGCCCCCGGCGGTTGACGCACTCCTTCGCCTTGCCGGTGAGCAGCACGTCCCGCAGCCCGGGCGCCAGCGTGGTGGCGAACTCGATCGCACCCATCCGGCGCAGGGTCCGGCCTGCCATCCCGAGCCGGTAGAAGAGCTCGAAATACTCCAGGAGCGCGGCCTCGGTGTCCACCGCGAGCGCCCGGACCTCCCCGCCACCGGGTGCCACGGCGATCTTGCGCTCCTCGTAGGGCAGCGGGGGCGTGTCGAACAGCTGGGCGATGCCCTGCCGGCCCTCCACCTCGATGAGCAGCGTGCGCCTGCCCCCGGAGGCCAGTGCCAGTGCGAGGGCAGCGGCCACCGTGGTCTTGCCGGTGCCGCCCTTGCCGGAGACGACATGCAGGCGGGCCGCGGACAGCGCGGCGGGCCACGCAGAAGACGTCACGTCTGTCAGGTTACGGAGCTTCCGTCCGCCCGGCCGCCTGAACGGGATGAGGCGCTGGCTACAGTGACCTCTCATGAGCGCCCCCGGTCCATCGGTCACGACGTGGGAATACCTCACCGCTCCGGTGCTGATCCACAGCACCCAGGCGATCCTCAACAACTTCGGGCGGGACGGCTGGGAGCTGGTGGCGGTCACGACCGGTGCCACTCCGGAGCAGCTCGTCGCGTGGTTCAAGCGCCCGGTACAGGGCTGACGGCATGGCGTCCCCGAGCGAGCGGCTCCGCGAGCTGGGTATCGCACTCCCGTCCGTCGCGCCGCCCGCAGGGTCCTACATCCCGGCGCGCCGCACGGGCTCACTGGTGTTCACCTCCGGTCAGGTGCCGTTCGTCGATGGAGCGCCGGCCGGTATCGGGAAGGTCGGCGCCGAGATCGAGCCCGACGAGGCCTACCGGCTCGCGCGGATCTGCGCCCTGAACGCGCTCGCCGCCGTGGATGCCCTCATGGGAATCGACGCCGTCACCGGTGTGGTGAAGGTCGTCGGCTTCGTCGCCTCAGCTCCTGGTTTCACCGGGCAGCCCGGCGTCGTGAACGGCGCGTCCGACGTGCTCGGCGAGATCTTCGGCGAGGCGGGCCGGCACGCTCGCTCCGCCGTCGGGGTGGCCGAGCTGCCACTCGGGGTCCCGGTCGAGGTGGAGCTGGTCGTCGAGGTGGAGGGGGCGTGACCACCCCCGACCAGGCCTGCCACGAACTCCTGGTCCGGCTGGCGGGCAGGCTTCCCGACGAACTGCACTGGCGCCTGCGCGACTGGCTCGCCGACGGCGGCCGGGACGCCCTCAGCGCCACGCTGCCACGGGAGCTGCTGCGCCATCGCGTCGGGCTCACCGACGACGAGCGGGAGCTGCTCGCGGCGGCCGTAGGGCAGTGGGGGGCCTCGCGCCGGCTGCTGGACGCCGTGCTGCCTGCGCACGCGACCGACGAACCCACCGTGTCCTTCGCGCCTGGTCCCGACGGCCTGGACCAGGCCGCGCTGAGCATCCTCGCGGTGGTCCGCGGCCACCCCGGCTGTGTGGAGCTGCGGCAGACCTGGCGCAGCGGGGGGCGCGGCAGGCAACGAATCGTGCTCGTGCTGGGCGGCGAACGGCCGTGGGTGCTCACCGGCACGCTGCAGCGGCTGCTACGCGCCCACGGCGACCGCACACCGTGCGTGGAGGTGCTCCCGCCGCACGGAGAGCCACCGGCGTACCACCGGGCCGCCATCATGGGATCGGTATCGCTGTGGCGCTCCGCGGCGGCGCTCGTCGGGACGTGACGGGCCGCGCGTGACAGTCGGGGGATGACGACGGTCCGCAGGTGTCAGGCGCCGCATGACAGTCGGCTTGACCGGCGGGACGGGAGGAAGCCGAGTGGAGGACGAGACGTCACCGGAGACGACGCACGACCTGCTGCTGTCGTTGGCCGGCCGCGTGGACGACGACCTGCTCGCCTGGGCGCGGGAGCTGGCCGCCGTGGGCGAGGACGCCCGTGCGGTCGAGCTCCTGACCGCGAGCCTGGTGGCTGCCCGCGCCGTGCTGCCCGAGCCGGTGCGCGCCGGACTCGTCGCGGCGGCGCGGTCCGCGCGCACCGACCTCGATCCCGCAGCCGCGCTGCCGCCGTCCCGCGCGGAGCAGGGGTCCGCGCACCGGTTCGACGCCGGTCCGCCCGATGACGTCGTCAGCGCCGTCCTGCTGGCTGTGCCCCCCCGCCAGCTGCAGGGTTGCCGCATCCTGGTCGCGCGCCGCCTGACGCCCGCCGGCTCGGCGCCCGGACCGCTGCCGCACCCGGTGGTGCTCGTCGAGGTCATGCCCGGCGCCCGCGCCACGGACGTGCTGGCCTACCAGCTCGCCGTCACCCTTGAACGGGCAGGCGTCCCCGCGTCGGTCGAGGTCCTCACGGCGGACGCGCCCGTTCCCGCGTACCACGCCGCTGCTCTCCGCAGCGCCCGCCTGATCCGGTCGGACGACGGTGGCGAGCGGCACATGGCCGAACCGGAACAGGCGCCGGGCCGCCCGTCTGCGGTGTTCGGTGCCGGGCCGCCGTCGCTGCCTGGTCACCGCCACACACGCCATCCGCTGGCTCCTCCGCAACCCGACGTCGCGGGCCTGCTGGGCACCCCGGCCCGACAGGGCGACCTGCGGGGCGACCCACGCCCGGCACCGACTGCCGACGCGCTCCCGCAGCGGGCCCCGGCCCCGAACCCCGAGCCGGTCGACCCCGAGGCGGGCACCCTGTCGATGCCGGCCGTTCCGAACCGCGCCACCCCGCTCTCGGCCGTCCGGCCCGAGGCCGGCGACCCGCCCGTGCGGCGCGACGCGGAGCCGAGCGCGGCGTCCGTCGACCCGCAGGAGGGCCACGCGCCCCCCGCACCTCCCGGCCCCTCGTCACCGCCCGGGCAGGACCCGCGGCCGCGACCGGGCCCGACCGCACGCACCCAGCGCCCCCCTGGCACCCCGGACGCCCGGCCGCCCCTGCCCAGCCCGATTCCGCTGCTGCGCCGCAACGGGCCCACGCCGACCGCGCACCTGTTCGAACCCATCGTCGAACAGCCGGGCGAGGCCGCGGAACAGCCGTCCGGCGAGCAGATCCAGCGGCCGGCCGAGGCGGTGGACAACCCGCGGCTGCCCCGGAACACCGCCATGGACACGCCGCTCCCGCCGAGGAAGAACGGCCTGTCGCGCACGCTGGGCGAGACGCCTGCCTTCGATTCTCTGAATGATCCCCTCAGCGGGCCGCTGAGCGAGCCGCTGCTGGCACCGCTGCTCGACCCCACGATCCGCGAGGACGACCCGCTCGGCGTCGATGGAAGGATGCCCGCCGACGAGCCCGAGCCGACCCGGGTCCAGGAGGACTGGTCGTCGGAATGGCAGACCGGGTCATGGGCGATGTCCCCGTCGGCGCTCGACGACGACGAGCCGGAGGACACGTCCGTCGCATCCGACGAGACGGCCGCACCTGACGTCGAGGAGCGCCCTGATGCGCGGCCTGCGCCTCGGCGCGCCGCCCGGCACCGGTATGTCGACGAGAAGGCCTCGGCCACCGCCGGCGAGGGCAGGCCGCCGGAGGCCGAGGCCGAGGCGCCCCGAGGCAGGTCTCCTGAGGCCGCCCCCACCCCCGCGCCCGAGCCGGTTGCGGAGCCCGTGGCCGAGGACGCTCCGACAGCCGCGCCCGAGCCGGACGGCACGCCCGATCCCGGGCCGGAGCCGGCCGACCTCGGGCTGCGGCCGGAGTCGCTGGCACGGCTGAGCGATGCCGACCGCCAGCTGCTCGCCCGGTTGCAGGCCGAGCTGCTCGACGGCCGCAAGCCACGGGTCAGCCGCCGGGCCGGTATCGCGAACGGGTCGGGCACCAACGGGTCGAACGGCAACGGCTCGGGCATCAACGGCAATCCCCGGGCCGACCCGCCCGACCTCGCCGGCTGACGCACCTCAGCCGGCCGCGCTGCTGACCTGCTCGACGAGCTCCTGCAGCCGCAGGCCGCGCGCGACGTCCAGCGCCGGCGGCGGCCCGGATCCGTCGACTGCCGCGACGAGCTCGTCGAGCAGCGCGGCGAAGCAGGTGCGCGGGTCGGCGCTGCGGCCGGCCAGCCGGTGGATCCCGTCCGGGCCGAACACGGCGAACTCGATCTCCGAGGGATCGATGGGAAGCTGCATCGACAACGTCACGGTGCTGTGCGCCCCGCCCTCGTGGACCAACCCGAACCGCCAGAGGTCGGGCTGGTCATGATGGGCCCAGCCCACCGAGGTGACCGCTCCGACGGCAGCGTCGAGCAGGTCGATCACGTGGGGGCCGAGGTCGAGGAGCGCCCCGTGCTCGATACGCCATGCGGATGCCGAGTACGGGCCCCCGAGCAGCGACCCCGACAGCCAGCGGGCGGACGCGAGCGTACCCAGGCCTGCCGGGCCAGAGGGCAGACCGGCGAGCCACTCGCGCACGGCGGGGGCGTGCCGCATCGTCAGCACCATCGAGCTGTGGACCCCCGCACGCTGCACGGCGTCCACCACCGCGCGCGCGTCCTCGACGGAACCGGCGAGGGGCTTCTCGCAGATCAGGTGCCGGCTGGCTGCGGCGGCCCGCACGGCCAGCTCACCCTGGACCTGCGGGGGCACGGCGAAGGCGACGACGTCGACATCGTCGAGGAGGTCGTCGAGCCGGGCGTGCGCGCGCGCCCCGAACTCCTGCGCGAGCTCGTGCGCGACCTCGGGTCTGCGGGTCCATACCGCCGTCATCGCGGTGCCGGGGTGCGCGGCGAGCGCAGGCCCGTGCACCGTCCGTGCCCAGGGCCCGCCACCCACCAGACCGACGCGCAGCTGATCCACGGAACCCATCCTGCACGGTCCCGGGTTAGTGTCCGGCCATGCCCTCCGAGCCCGTCGTCCCGAGACCTGCGGCGACCGTCATGCTCGTGCGCGACAACCCCGACCCCCCACCAGGACGCACGCCGCTGCAGGTTTTCCTGCAACGGCGGGACCCCGGCATGGCGTTCGCGCCCCGGATGACCGTCTTTCCCGGCGGGGGTGTCGACGCGGCCGACCACGACGTGCTCCCGTCCTGGGCCGGGCCAGATCCGCGCTGGTGGGGCGAGCGGCTCGACTGCGACGCCACGCTCGCCGGCGCGCTCGTACAGGCCGCGGTGCGGGAGACGTTCGAGGAGTGCGGAGTGCTGCTGGCCGCGCCGGAGCTCCCGGCCCGGCTGGCGGGCTACCGCGCCGACCTCGTCGCGCGGCGTCTGACGTTCGCGCAGGTGCTCGCCGAGACCGGCCTTGTCCTGCGTGCGGACCTGCTCCGCGCGTGGGCGCGCTGGATCACCCCGCCGACCTCACCCCGGCGCTACGACACCGTGTTCTTCGTCGCGCGCGTCCCGGAGGGGCAGGAGGCCGACGCACACACCACCGAGGCCGTCGAGGCCACGTGGTGGCACCCCGCCGAGGCCTTGGAGCACTGGCAGCGCGGGGAGATCCAGTTGATGGCACCGACGTTCCGAACGCTGCAGGAGATCGCCGAGCACCCCGACAGCGGCGCGGTGCTGGCGGCTGCCGACGACCGCGTCGTACGGCCGGTGATCCCGCGGGTGCGACGGGAGGGCGAGCAGATCGTGGTTGTGCTGCCCGACGACCCGGACTTCCACATCGCCGTCGACCACCTCAGCCCGGGAGCGAGCGCGTGAGCCACCCGCTGTACGGGAAGCTTCGGCCCGTGACGCCGCTGGCGTCGGTGTTGCTCGCGCAGAACCCGTCCCCGATGACGCTCGAGGGCACGAACACCTGGGTGCTGCGTGCACCCGGCGTGGAGGAGTGCGTGGTCGTCGACCCCGGCGAGGCGGACGAGGAGCACCTGGGGCGGGTCGCCGCGCACGGGCCCGTGGCGCTCGTGCTCCTCACCCACCGCCACCACGACCACGCGGGCGGCGCGCGGCGCTTCGCCGAGCTCACCGGCGCACCGGTGCGGGCCCTGGATCCCTCGCTGGTCCTGGGCTCAGAGGCACTCGGCGACGGGGACGTCGTGGCCGTCGCCGGGGTCGAGGTGCGGGTGGTGGGCACCCCGGGGCACACGTCGGACTCGCTCTCGTTCCTGCTCGACGGCCCCGACTCGGAGACGGCTGTCCTCACCGGCGACACGATCCTGGGCCGGGGCACCACGGTCATCGCCCACCCCGACGGCGCCCTCGGGCCGTATCTGGCCTCCCTACGGCGGCTCGCCGAGCTCCTCCCCGGCACCGCCGTGCTGCCCGGGCACGGGCCTGAGCTCCCGGACGCCCCGGCGGCGGCGGCCGCCTACCTGGCCCACCGGGAGCAGCGGCTCGAGCAGGTTCGCGGGGCACTCGGGCGGCTCGGCCCGGACGCGACGGCGCGCCAGGTGGTGGAGCTGGTCTATGCCGACGTGGACCGGGCGCTCTGGCCCGCTGCCGAGTGGTCTGTGCGAGCGCAGGTGGATTACCTGCGCGCCTCGGCCTGAGACCCGCTATGAGGGTGGTGAACATCTCCGCCCGTGCGAGCGGTGATCCAGGTGGTGGCATCGCAAGGCCGAGGAGGGGCCGATACCGCTGTTGTATCGCGCGCGACGACAACGCCGCGAGGGCGCCGCCTGGGCGCTGTAGGGCCGAGGTGTTCAGCGCCCTCCTAGGCGGCCACCGGGGCCGGGGTCGTCATCGGGGCGAGGGTGCCGCGGCGCAGCCAGAGCACCACGGCGAGCACCACGCCGGCCGAGCCGCTCGCCAGGAAGGCCGCAGGCGGTCCGGCTGTCTCTACCACGATCCCCGCCATCGACTGCCCGGCGGCGAGCCCGAGCGTGGCCGCGGTGATCACCCAGCCGAACGCCTCCGTGGCCGTCCCGGTGGGAGCGGCGCTGTCGACGGCCATGGAGTGCGCCGTGACCTGCGGCGTGATGAGCGCCCCGGCCATGAGCATCGCCACCACGAGCACAGGCAGCGAACCGAGCGGCCCGGTCAGCGCCATCGCCGCGACGAGCACGGCGAACGATCCGAGTAGCACCGGCAGCCGCAGGTGCAGCGGGCGGGGCCACGGCCGCAGCCCGTACAACACCCCGGCGAGCACCGACGTGACCGACCACGCCGACAGCAGCAGACCGCCCGCGGCTGCCGATCCGGCCGCTGCCGTGACCGCGGGCACACCGACCTCCACCCCGCCGACGACGAGGCCGAACCCCAACGACGCGAGCGCGACGGTGCGCATACCGGGCTGGGACAGCGCGCCGAGCAGCCCGACCGACGGTGCAATGGAACCGGGTGGCCCGGCGTGCGTCAGCACGCTGGGCCGGGCCCGGACCGTGGGTGTGAGGGCGAAGCCCACCGAGCCCGCGACCATCGCCCCGGCGGCCACCACCAGGCCGGTGCCGGGCCACGGGGCGAGCACCAGGAACGCGGCGATCGCCGGGCCGAGGATGAAGAAGACCTCGAGACTGATCGCCTCGTAGCCGAATGCGGCGTCCCGCAGCCGTCCGCGCGGCACGAGGTCGGCCCAGAGCGCTCTGGACGCCCCGGGGAGGGCGGGCTGCACCAGCCCGGCGACCAGCGCCAACGCCACGAGCACTGGCAGCGGCTGATCCGCTTCGACCGCGGTCGTGAACAGGGCAACCGCCAACCCGAACAGCACCGCGAGCAGCAGCAGGGGCCTGGTGGTACCGCGGCGGTCCATCACCCGCCCCTGGACGACCGCGCCGAGCGACTCCCCGGCCAGGATGCCCGCGGACACGAGACCTGCGGCACCGAACGAGCCGGAGGCCCGTTGGACGTAGAGCAGGGTTGCCAGGCCGAACATCGCGATCGGCAGGCGGCCGACCGCGGAGGCGAGCGCCGGGGCGGCCGCGCCCGGCGACGTCAGGACGGTGCGGTAGTCGGCGAGCGAAGCGGACGAGGACGACACGTGCGCCAGCGTGGCACATTCTGGTACGTCCGTACCATTTCTTTACCGTGAGCGCGTCGACATGCGCTCCCGCGCGGTAGCCGGGAGCGTTGTCCAGGAACTCCGGTGCGCTATCGCGCCCGGCGGGCGAGCCGCTCGGGTTCGAGGATGAGCACGCTCTTGCCCTCCAGCCGCAGCCAACCGCGGTGGGCGAAGTCGGCCAGCGCCTTGTTGACCGTCTCCCGGCTCGCGCCGACGAGCTGCGCGATCTCCTCCTGCGTGAGGTCGTGGGTGACGCGCAGCAGCCCGGACTCCTGCGAGCCGAACTGGCGCGCGAGCTGCAGCAGCGACTTCGCCACCCGGCCGGGCACGTCGGTGAAGATCAGGTCGGCGAGCATGTTGTTCGTGCGCCGGAGCCGCCGCGCGAGCACTCTGAGCAACTGCTCGGCGATCTCGGGCCGCTTCGCGATCCACTCCCGCAGCGCGCCGCGGTCCATCGTGTACGTGCGGACCTCCGTGACCGCGGTGGCCGACGACGTACGCGGCCCCGGGTCGAAGATGGACAGCTCGCCGAACATGTCGGACGGCCCGGCCACCATCAACAGGTTCTCGCGGCCGTCCGGCGACTTGCGCCCGATCTTGACCTTGCCGCTGCCGACGATGTAGAGCCGGTCGCCCGGCTCGCCCTCTGCGAAGATGACATGCCCACGCGGGAACTCCGCCGGCTCGAGAGCCTGAGCCAAGGCGTCAGCCGCGTGCGGCTCGACTCCCTGGAAGATCCCTGCGCGGATCAGAACCTCGTCCACTGCACCGCCCCTCGTCCCCAGCCGCTTCCCGCGGCGGACCACTGGCCGGCCAGTCTAGGGGGTGCGTCGACCGTCCGTGACGCCGCAGCCGGCCTTTCACCCGCGGCCGCGAGCGGTTTCGTCATGAATAATCCCAGTTCAGTACGGTTCGACCGGTCCCAAGACCCCCACTCGGGCGTCATGCCGCCTTGCTGCGCTTCGCGGACCGACGCCCGCGCGGAGGGCGGTTGCGCAGCCGGAAGAGTTCGAGTGCGCGTCCGGTGCCCTGGCGGAACAGGGCTCGAATCTCGTCGGGGCGCGGACGTTCGAGGAGCTCTTCGAGCTCCTCGGGGCGGAGTGTGGCCTCCCGCATCTTGGATTCCACCCGCTCCATACCGAGCGCGAAGAACATCACCAGCAGCGGCACGAGGACGGACAACCATGCAGTCATGACTGGGGGATCGTCTCGCACTGGTGACAGGCGACGACCGGCAGGGGTGAGCACGTTGGCATGTCGATATCGATTCGTAACAAAGTCGGTCACGCACAGTTACCACCGATCTGCGCCGGGCGACTTCGCGGGGCGTCGGTGTCGCGCCGTACGCTCGAAGCGTGACCACCGCTTCGCGGAACGCGGCGCGCCTCGCCAGACGGGTGGCCGACGGGGAGCCGTCCCTCGGTCGGGCCCGACGGGTCGGCCGGATGCTGCGCACCCTCGCCGCCACCCATCCCGACGCCCACTGCGAGCTCGACTTCCGCACCCCGCTGGAGCTCGCCGTCGCCACGATCCTGTCCGCGCAGAGCACTGACAAGCTCGTCAACTCGGTCACGCCCGCTCTGTTCGAGCGCTACCCCACGGCGCTCGACTACGCGAAGGCCGACCGCACCGAGCTCGAGACGATGATCCACAGCACCGGCTTCTTCCGGAACAAGGCCACGTCGCTCATCGGGCTGGGCGCCGCCGTCGTCGAGAAGCACGACGGCGTGCTCCCGCACACGCTCGCCGAACTGGTCGCCCTGCCCGGCATCGGCCGCAAGACGGCCAACGTGATCCTCGGCAACGCCTTCGACGTCCCGGGCATCACCGTCGACACGCATTTCGGGCGGCTCGTCCGGCGCTGGGGATGGACCCAGGAGGAGGACCCGGTCAAGGTCGAGCACGCGGTGGGAGCGCTCGTGCCCAAGCGCGACTGGACGATCGTGTCGCACCAGGTGATCTTCCACGGCCGCCGCGTCTGCCACGCCCGCAAGCCCGCGTGCGGCGCCTGCACGCTGAGCAACGACTGCCCCGCCTACGGCGCCGGCCCCACCGACCCGATCGCGGCGGCCGCGCTCGTCAAGGGCCCGTCGCGGCCGCATCTGCTGGCCATGGCCGGTATCCCCGACGACGCCGCCCCCGCGGTTGAACCGGCCGGCGAGGACCAGGACGCGCCATGACGACGGGCCCCGCCCACCAGCACGACCACCGATGCGCCCGCGAGGCGTGCCGGTGAGCCGCGAGCAGGTCAGGGCGCACCGATCCGAGCTGGTCACCACCCTGGTCGTCGTGCTGTTGGCCGCGGCGGCCGTCTTCGCCCTGTGGCCGCGCAGCGCGCCCGAGCGCAGCGACCCGACGCAGGCTCGGACGCCCACGGCGGTGGCGGTGCCCGACGCCGAGCTCGCCCCACTGCGCGCCGCCGCGCGTGCCGCA
>JAODNO010000086.1 GCA_025465235.1 Pseudonocardia sp. | reverse complement strand
GACGGGGCGCTGCGGCTCGAAGCGGCCCCCGGCCACACCCCGGGTTCGAGCGTGTTGAAGCTCGTCTCCGGCTCCGAGCACGCGCTCTTCGCCGGCGATCTGGTGCACACGCCGCTCCAGGTCATCGAGGTCGATCACGACAGCTGCTTCTGCGAGGATCCGGCCGGCGCCCGTGCCACTCGACGCGCTCTCCTCGGATGGGCCAGCGATAACACTGCTCTTGTGCTGCCCGCGCACTTCAGCGGCGCCGGTGCACTCGAGGTCGAATACCGGGGCGATGGCTTCGGCATCCGGCGCTGGGCCGGCTTCGACCGGCTGTGAGCACCCGGACAGAACGGCCGGAGCCGAGCTCGACGGCCGGCATCACGGCCTTGGCACAGAACGACCTCGTCGTCCCGACCACGTCCGGCCGGATCCGGGGCAGGCGGACCGCGTCGGCCCGGGTGTTCCTCGGCGTGCCCTATGCCGCACCCCCGACGGGCACCTTGCGGTTCGCCGCACCGCGGCCACATCCGAGCTGGACAGGCATCCGTGATGCCGCACGCCAGGGACCGACGGCGCCGCAGCCCCCACGCGGCCGCCTCGGCCGCCTGGATCTTTCCCCGTTCTTCGGGGGCGGCTGGGAACCCGGGGACGACTACCTCACCCTCAACGTCTGGACGCCGCTCGAACCCGAAGCCCGTGCCCCCGTGATCGTGTTCGTGCACTGTGGTGCCTTCATCGCCGGCTCCACGCGCGGCCCGGTCTATGACGGCGCGGGCTTCGCCCGGGACGGGGTCGTCCTCGTCACCGTCAACTACCGCCTCGGCATCCCGGGCTTCCTCCACCTACCCGATGCCCCGGACAATCGCGGACGCCTCGACGTGATCGCAGCGCTGCGTTGGGTCCAGGACAACATCTCCCGCTTCGGCGGCAACCCCGGGAACGTAACGCTCGCGGGCCAGTCCGCCGGGGCGATGATCGTCGCCAGCATCGTGGGCGCGCCGGACGCGCAGCATTCCTACCGGCGCGCCATCGTCCAAAGCGGCAGTGGAACAGCCGCCTTCACACACGAGCAGGCCGGGACGGTCAGCGCCGCCGTCGGGCGCGAGCTGGGCGTCGAACCAACAGCGGCAGGGCTCGCGGACCTCTCCGACGAGCACCTCGTCAGTGTCCTGCCATCGCTGACGGACCTCGACCTCGCCACCGACGACGCACACGACCCGCTCGGCGGCATCACACCGTTCGGCCTCGTGCTCGACCGCCAGCCCGCCGACGCCGTCGCCGATCGCGGCGCATCGGGTACCGATCTGCTTATCGGGTCGAATCGCGACGAGAGCAGCCTGTACCTCGCCCCGTTCCGCGATCTCCGCGACTCGACCGAAGCCGACTTGCACGTCACCGCGGCGCGGTTTCATCCCGAGCCGGGCCACCTGGTCGCGGCGTACCGCACCGCGCGACCGTCCGCATCTATCGCAGAGCTGCACGTCGCGTTGCTCGGAGACGGCATGTTCGGCGTGGGAACACGCCGCTACGCGGACGCACACGCGCAAACCGGGGACGCACGAACATTCGTCTACGAGTTCACCTGGCGGCCGGACGCTCTCGACGGGCAGCTCGGGTCCTGTCACCTCATGGAGCTGCCGTTCGTCTTCGACAACGCCGACCTCCCGGCACTGCATGGGCCCGACGCGCTGCTCGGAACCCAACCGCCGCCGGACGACCTCGCCGCCCGCGTGCACGCCGCGTGGGTCCGCTTCGCCGCGCAGGGGGACCCCGGCTGGCCCCCCTACTCCCCGTTCCTACCAACCGTCGAGGAAATCGGCGAAACATGGAGATCGGTTGTCGGACTACACACCCAGGAGTACCGCGCCTGGTGACGAGACAGCGAGGTGGCGACCGTGAGCGACGAGCCGTGAGAAGCCGACGTCGTGGAGCTCCAACCGCACACGCCACCCCACGAGGCGGCCGAACGCCTCGGGCCTGTCCCCCTCATCTTGATCATCACAATCGGTGGGTGCTGCAGGCAGAACGAGCGGGGTCAATTCCGGGGCGGGTTGGTCGACATCCCCTCGACCCCGACCACCGGGATCAGGCAATGAACTTGCCATCGGTGTTCAAGCTCGCGCCAATGACGTAGGCCGCCTCTGGCCAGGCAAGGAACGACACGAAAGCACCGATCTCCTCGACCGTTCCAAACCGGTCCAGCGCCATCACGTCGAGCATCGTCACCGCTGGATCGTCGGCCGGGTTCCCTTCCGTGTCCGCATGCGGAGAGGCAGACCGCGGCCGATTTCATCACCAAAACTCAGACGCGCAAAACAGCTCGAACCCGCTCCGCAGACGGTGCCCCGACCATCGGATCCTCGGAACGGCGGTCAGGCGCTGAAGGTGCCGGCGGCACCGTTCACGTCGAACCCCGGGATGCGAGTCGTCTACCGACGCGCCCACGGTGTGCCACCTTGGTGAGCCGCAGTGACCACCGGACGAGTTCCGGCCTTCGTGCTCGGCGAAGCCGATGAAGTCGTTGGTACTGAGCGTGGCGAGCGGTCGCTCACCGCGTGCCAAACGGCTGCATCCACCAAAGGTGGAGCAAACGCCACGCCGGCGCCTCCTTCTCTGCCGAGATCATTTGAGACAGGGTGGATACCAAGAAGAAGGAACTGGTCGGGCAGTACAAGAACGCCGGCCGGCAGTGGCGCCGGACCGGTGAGCCGGTCGCGGTGCGAACGCGTGATTTTCCCGATCGGGAGTTGGGCAAGGCCATCCCGAACGGCATCTACGATCTGGTTGCCAACACCGGCTTGGTCAATGTCGGCACAGATCACGACACGGCGGCATTCGCCGTGGAGTCGTTGCGGCGCTGGTGGAACGACCAAGGCCGGGCCGGCTATCCCGCCGCGCACCGACTGCTGATCACGCGGATGCGGGCGGGTCCAACGGCTACCGCACCCGCGCGTGGAAGGCCGCCCTGGCCGCCCTGGCCGTGGAAACCGGCCTGGAGATCACCGTGTGCCACCTCCCGCCCGGTACCTCCAAGTGGAACAAAATCGAGCACCGGCTGTTCTCCCACAT
>JAODNO010000084.1 GCA_025465235.1 Pseudonocardia sp. | reverse complement strand
TCGTTCCAGCTGAAGATGAAGCAGATCAGCGCGGTGGCCGCGATCCCCGGCAGCACGATCGGCATCACGATCGTGCGCAGCGTGCGGGTGAGGTTGCACCCGTCCATCGCGGCCGCCTCGAGGATCTCCCCGGGCACCTCGACGAGGAACGACCGCATCATCCACACCGCGATCGGCAGGTTCATCGACGTGTACAGGACGATCAGCAACCAGATGTTGTCGAGCATCCCGATGCCCTGCGCGATCAGGTAGACGGGCAGCAACCCGGCCACCACCGGCAGCATCTTCGTGGACAGGAAGAAGAACATCACGTCGGTCCACTTGCGGACTGGCTTGATCGACAACGCGTACGCCGCCGGAATCGCGACCACCAGTACCAGGAACGTCGAGAGCACGCTCGCCGTGACCGAGTTCAGCAGCGGTGGCCACGGGCTCGCCCCGGTGGACGCGCCGAAGAAGTTGGCGTAGCCGTCAAGGGTGAGCGGTGCGAACAGCGATGGCGGGTTCGTGGCGGCATCGTTCTCGCTGTGGAACGACGTCAGCAGCATCCACAGCACCGGCAGCACGAACAGGATGCCGACGAGCCAGGCGAGGAGCCCGAGCAGCATCCCCGACCGGTTGCGTCGGGGTGGTGCCGTGGGCACGTCGACCCGCGTCCCCGGCCTCTCCACAGTGGTGGTCATCGGGACCCCTCCTCGCGGAACAACGACGACACGGTGCGCAGCGCAAACGTGGCGATGACGATCGTCCCGATCACGACGACCACGCCCGCGGCCGACGCCCGGCCGTAGTCCTGCGCGTTGTAGAAGATCTGGTAGATCGTGTACGGCAGGTTGGCGGTGCCCAGGCCGCCCGACGTGATCACGAAGACGGCGTCGAAGTTCTGCACCACGTAGATCGCCCCGAGCAGCCCGCCGAGCTCCAGGTACTGGCGCAGGTGGGGGAACGTCATGTGCCGGAAGAGCTGCCAGGTGTTGCAGCCGTCGATCCGAGCGGCCTCGATGACGTCGTGCGGCTTGCTCTGCAGGCCCGCCAGGATGATCAGCATCATGAACGGCGTCCACTGCCAGATCAGGGAGATGATCACGGCCGTCAGCGGCATCACCGTGATCCAGTCGGGCTGGGGGGCGTTTGCTCCGAACAGCCCCGTGAGCACGCCGTTGAACAGGCCGTACTCCGGGTTGTAGAGCGCGTGTTTCCAGACCAGCGCCGCGGCCACCGGCACGACCAGGAACGGCGTGATCATCAACGTCCGGACGATGCCGCGGCCGAGGAACGCCCGGTCGAGCAGCAGCGCGATGAGCAGCCCGAGAACGAGGCTGGCCAGCACCACCGCGACGGTCATCACGATCGTCACGATGATCGCGTCTCGTGTGGTGACGTCGGTGAGCACGCGGCGGAAGTTGTCGATGCCCGCGAACCCGCGCTCATCAGGGTAGTAGGCGTTCCAGTTCATGAACGAGATCACGAGCGTGAAGAGGAACGGCAGCTGCGTCACGATGATCATGAAGACCAACGCGGGTAGCAGCGGGGCGCGCCGGGCCCAGTCCCCGGCCCGGCGCAGCGCAGGGCCGGGGCCGGGCGGCTCCGTGCCGGTGGTGCCGGCAGGACGTTCGACCGTGGTACTCATGACTGGCCTCCCTCTGCCCGGGACCGGTACCGCTCTGCGACATCGTCCGCTAGCTGCTGACCGCGGTCCAGCGCGTCCTTGACGCTGACCTGCCCGGCGACCGCGGAGCTGATCTGCTGCGACACCTGCGTTCCCAGGTCGGGGAACTCGGGGATGTCGACGAACTGGATGCCGATCGCCGGCCGCGGCTGGACACCGGGGTTGCGCGGGTCGGCGGACTCGATCGCGGCCTTCGTCGGAGCGGCGAACGCCGACGCCTGGGCCAGGTAGTTGGCGTTCTCGTACGTGGAGGCGCGCTTGCCTGCCGGAATGGCCGACCAGCCGACCTTCTCACCGACGAGCTGTTCGTACCCCTTGCCCGACGCCCACGAGATGAACTTCCACGCCGCGTCCTTCTTCTGACTCGCCGCCTGGATCCCCCACGCCCACGAGTAGAGCCAACCGGAGCTTGCAGTCGCGACGACCGGTGCCGGCGCGTAGCCGATCTTGCCGCGAACCTTCGAGTCGGCGGCCTCCAACGAGCCCGCTGCCGACGTGGCGTCGTACCACATAGCGGCGTTGCCCTGGATCAGGTTGTTGAGGCACTCGGTGAACCCGGCCTGCGGCGCGACCGTCTCACCGTGCGCCCGCACCAGGTCAACGTAGAACTGCACCGCCTTCGTGAACTCCGGTGCGTTCACCTGCGCCTGCCAGTCCTTCGTGAACCAGGTGCCGCCGAAGGTGTTGACCACCGTGGTGAGCGGGGCGAACACCTGCCCCCAGCCAGGCTGGCCGCGCAGGCAGATGCCGGCCATGCCGGGCTGTGCGCCGTCGACCTTCGCGGCGATGTCGGCGACCTGCTGCCACGTGGGCTTGGCGGGCATCGTGATGCCCTTGGCCTCCAGGACGTCCTTGCGATACATGAGGAACGACGACTCGCCGTAGAACGGCTCGCCGTAGATCTTGCCGTCGTCCCCCGTGAGCGAGGTGGTGATCGGGGCGAGGATGTCGCCCTGGTCGAACCCGGGATCGGCGGCGATGAAATCGCTGAGCGGCGCGATCCAGCGACTGCGCGCGTAGATCGGGATCTCGAAGTTGGAGAGGCTCGCGACGTCGTACTGCCCGGCCTGGCTGGAGAACTCCTGGCTGATCTTGTCGCGCACATCGTTCTCGGGAAGCACCGTGAAGTTCACGTTGATCCCTGTCTCGCGGGTGAAGTTGTCGGCCGTGAGCCGCTGCAGGTCCACCATCTGCGGGTTGTTGACCATCAGTACGTTGATGCTGTTCGCCCCGCCGCCGCCGACGCCACCGCCCCATCCCGCACAGGCCGTGCTCGCCAGCATCACCACGAGAGCGAGCAGCGCAGCGCGCATGCCCGTTCGCTTCATCGCGTCCTCCCGGGACCCAACGGGCGCGCTCAGATGAGCGGCGCCCTGATCACACGATCAGCCTGTGGCACGGGTCAACGGGAGTCAATGGGTCGTGCAAGAATGGGTTTCGGATCGCTCAGATGAGCAAGCGAGGAGGGCGAACCGTGGTCGCGGTCAGCGGCGGAGCACGGGGCCCTGCCCACCTCGTGCTCACCGCGTCCGTCGCCCGCAGGTACTACCTGGATGGCCGCTCGAAGGTCGAGATCGCCGAGGAGTTCGCCCTCAGTCGCTTCAAGGTCGCTCGGCTACTGGAGGACGCGCGCACCAGCGGCCTCGTCCGGATCGAGATCGGCCATCCCGGCGTGATCGACGTCGAGCTCTCCGCACGCCTGATGGAGACCTTCGGCCTGCTGCACTGCGTCGTCACCGATACTCCCGACGACCACCCCGCATCGCTGCGGGGGCACCTGGGTGCCGCAACAGCCGAGCTGCTGACCGAGTTGATCACGCCCGAGGACGTGCTCGGCCTGTCCTGGGCCCGATCGGTGAGCGCGATGGCCACCGCACTGCAACGCCTCGCCAAGGTGCCCGTCATCCAGCTCACCGGCGCGCTCGCCCGTCCCGGCGTGGACGACAGCTCGATCGAGTTGGTCCGGGACGTCGCGCGCGTCGCCGGCGGCCCCGCCTATTTCTTCTATGCGCCGATGGCCGTGCCGGACGCCGCCACCGCCCAGGCTCTGCGGCGCCAGCCGGAGGTGGCGCAGGCGTTCTCGCGGATCGGGTCGGTCACCCGTGCCGTCGCGGGGGTCGGGGCGTGGGCCCCCGAACAGTCCACGCTCTACGACGTCACGAGCGAGGCGGAGCGGCGCGACCTCGCCCGCCTTGGGGTGGCCGCCGAGATCTCCGGCGTGCTCGTCGACGCCGACGGCGGCCCCGTGGCCTCCGACCTCACCGAGCGGATGATCGGCATCACGGCCGAGCAGATGCGCGCCGTCCCGGAGGTGATCGCGATCGTCTACGGCACGGCAAAGGTCAGGGCGGTGCTCGCCGCCGTCCGCGGCGGGATGGTGGACACCCTCGTGACGCACTCGACGCTGGCCGAGGCGCTGATCCGGGCGGCCCGCTCGTGACGGTGGAGGTGCCGCTGCCGGGGGGCACGGCCAACCGCGGACGGGTGCACCGGGTGGGCGACACGGTGCGCAGGCCGATGCGCCCCACCAGCGCGGCCACGCACGCCCTGCTGCGGCACCTGGAGGAGGTGGGGTTCGACGGAGCGCCCCGCGCACTCGGCGTCGACAACGCGGGCCGCGAGGTACTCAGCTACGTCCCCGGTCACGCCGTCATCGCCCCGACGCCGGCGTGGGGACTCACCGATGCCGCGTTGTGCAGTGTCGGGGCGCTGCTCCGGCGCTTCCACGACGCTACCGCCGGGTTCGACCCCACGCCCTATTCTTGGTCGCACCCCGCCCCTGCCCCGTTCGACGGCCGCGGCATCGCGCACAACGACCCCAACCTCGACAATGTGATCTTCCGCGACGGCCGGGCGGTCGCGTTGATCGACTTCGACCTCGCCGGCCCCGGCACCGCTGTCTGGGACGTGGCCGCCGCCGCGCGGCTGTGGGCGCCCCTGCGTGCGCCCGTGGACACCCCCGACGTCCGGCGCGGGCGGGAGCTGCACCGGATGCGAATCCTCGTCGACGCCTACGGGCTGGACGACGCAGGCCGTGCCGACTTCGTGTCCGCGCTGCGCGACGGCCACGAGTGGATGTGCGGCATCGTCCGTGACGGCGCCGAGCGCGGGGTCCCCGGATTCGCGGAGTACTGGACACCGGAGGCCGCGGCGCGTGCCGGGCGCACCCGCGCGTGGCTCGACGGGTACACCGACGCGGTCGCCGCGGCCCTGCACTGACTCCGCACAGGGTGGATGCGGACCGCCCGGGTCAGGCCCTGATGCCGACCTTGCCCACCGCGCCCCGCAGTCCGACACAACCGATGCACCCGACGCAGCCCTCGCAGTCGACGCAACCGATGCAGCCCACGCAGCGGCGGCAGCCCACGCAGGCGAGACACCCGATGCACGCCAGCAGCCCGACACTCAGGATCGTCAGCACAGAACCGGCGATCCCGGCGCTCCCGCTCGTCGCCACGCTCCCCGCCACCGCGACACTGCCGGAAGTGGCGACGCTACCCGCGACCGCCACGCTGCCCGCCGTCGCCACGCTCCCCGCCACCGCGACACTGCCGCCCGTCGCGACGCTCCCCGCCACCGCGCGCCTGCTGTCGCACCGACGTTCCTCGACCTCGTCCACGTCGTTCCTCCCGTTTGCCGTCGGCGTCCAGGATGTCGTACACAGTTCCGTGACGGCCCGAGCATCTCCGGCCACGGCCCGGCCCTCAGCCCGGGATGATGCGCCGCCTGCGCAGATCGTCGAACAGCCGCAGCAGCATCTGCTCGGTGTCCACGTAGGAGTGGAAGCCGAACCGCCGCGACTTGGACGTGTCGGCGAACATGTCGTAGTCCCAGGAGAAGACGAAGTCGCCGAACGCCCAGGACGAGACGTCGGCGTACGGCGTGGGTGACAGCCCGTGCCGCGCGACCATCGCGTCCCACACCGGCTCCTTGTCCGCCATCACGTCGGAGAGCGACATCGGCAGCCCCGGCGCCACCTCCAGCCCGAACGCCTCGGCGACCACGGGCCACATGCGGTTCCAGCGGAAGAGGTCGCCGTTGGCGACGTTGAACGCCTCGTTCGCGCACACCGGGTCGGTCGCCGCCCACACCGTGGCCTCCGCGAGCAGCCCGGCGTCGGTCAGTTCGAGCAGCGCGTCGTAGGCGCCGGGCCTGCCCGGGAACCGCAGCGGGACACCCAGCTCGGCGCTGATCGAGGCGTAGACCGCGAGCACGACACCGAGGTTCATCGGGTTGCCCAGCCCGAAGCCGGCGACCACCGACGGGCGGAT
>JAODNO010000008.1 GCA_025465235.1 Pseudonocardia sp. | reverse complement strand
GCTGATAGACGTCATGTTCACCGGGTTGTTCCTGGTGCTGGCGCTGGTCCCCAGCTTCCTCACCCAGGTCCAGGGGCTGACCCCGACCAACGCCGGGCTGGTCATGGTGCCGCAGGCGCTGGCCTGGTTGGTCGCCACGCCGCTGGCGGTGCGGCTGTTCATCCGCCACGGCACGCGGCTGCCCGCCGTCCTCGGCACCGTCCTGCTCGGCGGCGGCACCCTGATGCTGGTCCGGATCAACGTCGACCTGCCGCGCCCGGAGCTCGCGCTGTGGTTGAGCGTGCGGGCATTCGGCCTGGGCCTGGTGGCCACGAGCATCCTCGGCGCCAGCATCGCCACGCTGGCCCCGGCCCTGGTGCCCGACGCGCTGGCGATCCGGCTGGTCTTCCAGCGGATCGCCTCCGGGATCAGCGTGGCCCTGCTCACCGCGCTGGTCAACGCCCGCCGGCAGCATATCTTCGCCGACCGGGCCGCGCTGCTCAGCCCGGACCGGGTCGCCGGCGACCCCCGGATCCAGCGCATGCGGGAGCAGGGACCAGACGGGCTGCTGCCGCTATGGCAGCAACAGCAGAACCACAGCCTCGCCCAGGCCTACAGCGACGTGTTCCTGGTCAGCGGCGTACTCACGCTCCTCTGCGTCGTCGGGATCCTCATCGTCCGATGGGGCCCGGCCCCCGGCCGGCGCGCCTGAGCCCCCTCGAGTGTCCGGAGGCGCGAACGGGAGTCCTCCTCCAGAAGGTCGAGCTAGGCATCGACGTCGCCAACATTGACCAGCTGTCGACTGTGCTCGGTCGCGCGACCGATTAGGTCGGTCGGTGGCACGACCGCGATTCATCGCGTAGGTGGGCTAATAGGGAGCCCACTCGCGCCGACTTCCGTCTGTTTGGATCGCATGGACCCGCTTGCGGATCTCTTCGACGACTGACTCACTCTCGCGGGCTTTTCCCGCGAGCCAGAGCGTCATCGATAGCTCGCGGTAGTCGGCCAGGGTCGGGTACCCAGGCCAGGTCATGATGTCGAAGCCGTACACGTCGATGAAGGTCCGGTACTCCTGCTCTGTGTGCCAGCCGAACCGCTCATAGAACAGGGCAGTCTGGACCAGATCCCACTCGCGTGGCCCCGTGGCAAAGCTGTCGAGATCGATGAGCACCGGGCGGCCGTCCTCACTGAGGATGACGTTGCCGACGTTGGCGTCTCCGTGGATCGGTCCATAGCCAAGAGGGAAGCTGAGATGCTCGTAGTGGTCAGCCAGTTCGGCTGCGCGATCGCGCATGAACGTGGCGTCGTTCTCATCGATCCCGGTCAGGTCGCCGAGCCGTTCGTGTAGTTGCTTGAACGGTTCGAAGCGGGGGAGTTGCAGCGAGGCCGGCGGAGTCAACGTGTGAAGTTGTCGAATCAGCTCGGCCACCTGGTCGATCGGAGCGTACTCCTCGCGCTCGGAGACGGACTGCCATGCCGTGACCGCGTGGCCCTCGACCTCGATCGGTTGCTCAACATGGAGTGCCCGCGTCGCCCGGTACCGCGCATCCTCCAGCCAGCGCGCGACCGCGACCTGTTTCCGAGCCTCATCCAAAGGGCCGGGGTCGCGGGCGATCCTGACTATCACCGGCTTCTGTAGCCGGAAGACGGCGTTCGATCCGATCCGGATCAGGGAGGCACCACGCGCGTCGAGGTCGAGCTGTTCACTGGCGACGGCCAGGAGGCGGTGGGCGGTCTCCTCGGTCAGGCTCACAGGCGGTGCCTCCCTCACGATGGCTCGCCACAGCGAACGTACCGGCCCGGTACACGTTGAGCTTGGTCATCGACTCGGTTGACTGCCACGAGCGATGGCGCTCCGCCTCTCTTCAGAGCACGCGTGCGCCCCGGAGGCTTGCACGCGGGCTTCGTCTCAGTTCCCGTCTCAGTCGTCTCAGTTCGCCGCGATACTGCCGCCGAGCTCGGGTCGGATGGTCCAGGTCGCACACTGCGCGACCGCCGGCGAACGACGACGCGCAGGCCTTGAAAGCGAGAGTCCCGAGAGGGTCCGGGGGTTCGAATCCCTCCGCTTCCGCCAGGTCACGACGATGTCGGTCGATCATGGTTGGTCTCGATGGTCGGTGTGGAATCAACCGCCCGAAACCGCCCGCCCGAGCTGGGCCAGCGCCCCTTCCCGTGTGCGTAGACATCCCGAACACCCGGCGGCCTGCCGCTGCGCTCAGCCGGGCGTCGGGGTGTAGGTCAGGTGCATCACGCCGTTGTCGAAGGCCTCGCTTCCGGCGAGGGACAGCACTGTCTTCGGTGCGCCCTCGGGGAAGAGCCGGGGGCCGCTGCCGAGCGCAACCGGGTAGAGGAACAGATGCAGTTCGTCGACCAGGCCGTCGGCGATCATCGCCCGCACGAGTGTTCCGCTCCCGTAGACGTAGATCCCGCCGTCCACGCTGTCCTTGAGCTTCTGGATGGCGTCGGCGTCGTACCCGCCGATCACGGTCGAGTTGTTCCAGCCGTCGGCGTTCTCCAGCGTGGCGGAGACGACGTACTTGGGGGTGTTGTTGAAGAACGGGGCGCCGGGGTCGTCCTGCATGTCCCGGCCGGACCAGGCCGGGCCGGACTCCACCCATGTCGTGCGACCGAACAAGATCGCCTCCGAGCCGCCGTCCGTCAGGCGGCCCATGGCCTCGCCCATCGCGTCGGTGAACCCGTAGTCGAAGGTGAAGGTCGGCTCGTCGATCACTCCGTCGAGGGTGATGAACTCGCTCACCTTGATCTTGCCCATGATGCGCTCCTTCAGCTGTTGTCGGGGATTCTCGTGGTCTGGTCGGGCGGTAGACCGTCGCCGACCACCGATCTCATCGGTGGACAGGGTGAGTACGCCGCCCCGGAAGGCCTCACGACTCATCCGCTCCGGCCACGAAGATCAGGTTCCGGCGGAGGGCTGCCCGACGCACCGCCAACGCCCTGGCGTACTCCTCTGAGGCATACCACTGACGTGCACGATCCATCGACGGGAACGACAACAACACGATGTTCTGCGGCTGCCAATCGCCCTCCACCTGGTAGATCGCGTTCCCGGAGTTCGTCAGATACTGCCCGTCGTAGAGCTGAATTGAGTCCCGGGCCAAGGCTCGATACTGAGCGACCAGCCCTGGATCAAGCCCCACGACATCTGAGATCACGTACGCGGTCATGTTCTCGATCCTGCCCACCAGCGCGCGAGCTCGGCGAGAAGGACCAGGTTGCGTCGGGGTGGTCGCCGAGCAGGTCACCGCCGAACCGGCCGCGACCCACCTCGTCCATCGCCGCACCGGCCAGCATGTCCGGAATGACCAGCACGGTGAGCTCTGTGCGAAAACAGGTGGCGTCCCGGCCACCCCGCGCTAATCTCCCGGCCATGCCCGGTTGACGCACGTTGCCGCCCCTGGCCCGCTCGCTCGCCCGACGCATGGTCGGATGGGCGCTGCTGGCCGACGTCGTCCCGCTCTACCCCCTGTACGCGCTGCTGTTCGCCGACACCGGCATGTCCGGCGCGCAGATCTCCGCGCTGTTCGCGATCTGGTCGGCCGTCGGTGTGATCGCCGAGGTGCCGTCCGGCGCGCTGGCCGACCGCTTCTCCCGGCGTGCCTGCCTGGTGGCGGCCGGGGTGCTGCAGGCCTGCGGTTACGTCGGGTGGATCCTGCTGCCGAACTTCGCGGGCTTCGCGCTCGGGTTCGTGCTGTGGGGACTCGGTGGTGTGCTCGTGTCCGGCGCGCGGGAGGCCCTCCTGTACGACGGGCTAACCGCGGCCGGGGCCGAGGAGCAGTACGCGCGGGTCAACGGCTGGGTCACGGGAGCGGGGCTGCTCGCGCAGCTGCCGGCCGCCGTGGCCGCCACCGCGCTGTACGCGGCGGGCGGATATCTGCTGGCCGGATGGGTGAGCGTCGGGGTCTGCCTGGCTGCGGCGGTGATGGCGTCCCGGCTACCGGAACCGCCGCGCGATACCGGGTGGGCCGACGATCCCGACAGCCAGCTCGGGTACCTCGCGACGTTGCGCGCCGGGCTCCTTGAGGCTCGGCGCCGGCCGGGGGTGCGCGCCGCACTGGTGGTGGTGGCCCTGCTGGGTGCCTTCGACGCCGTGGAGGAGTACTTCCCACTCATCGTCGTCGGCTGGGGGGTGCCGACGGCGATCGTCCCGGTGGCGGGCCTGCCGATCGTGCTGGCCGGCGTGGTGGGCGCCGCGCTGGGCGGCACGGCCGGCCGGTTAGGCCGGTGGGCGCTCGCTGTGCTGCTCGGGGGCGCGATGCTGCTGTTCGGAGCCGCCGGGCTCGCAGGTCATCCGGCCGGGGTGGTCGCTGTGGCGCTGTTCTACGGCGCGTACCGGAGCGTCCTCGTGGTGGTGGACGCGCGGCTGCAGGAGCGGATCGACAGCAGATCGCGGGCCACGGTCACATCGGTGGCCGGTGTGGGTACGGACCTCGCGACGTTCGGGGTGTACGCCGCGTGGGCGATCGGTGCGGTGCCGCTGATGGCGGTGCTCGGCGTGCTCGTCGCGGCGGCCCTGCCGCGCCTGCTCCGTACCTCGCGGGGGCCGGGGGCGGGACGGGGATCGGCTTCACGATCACGCGGGGCCCGGCGGGACCGGCGGTGACTCCCGCAGCTCGACCTGTACCCCCGCGGCGATGCGGTACGGCTGGTGCTGCAGCAGGGGACCGAGGGTCCGACGCAACCGCGACATCTCGGCGCGGACGGTTACGCGGCTGCCGCCTTCGCCGAAGAGGTCCTCGGCGAGCTGCGCCGCCGAGCGGCCTTCCGGGCTGCGGGCCAGCGCGCGGAGCACTTCGGCGTGGCGCGGGGTCAGCGAGTGCTGCCACCGGCCGCTCGCGGTCGCCACGTGGACCTGCGGCGGGTGGCCCGTGAGGTCGAGCACCAGGTGAGTGGGCTCGACCTGGCTGGTGGGGCGGTTCGCATCCGGCCGGAGCAGCCATCCGCCGGGCAGCGGTTCCACACTGCAGCGGCCGAGTCCCGGCAGCCACACGTCGCCTGCCTGCAGTGTTTCCGGCAGCGCCACCCTGCCGGGAACTGCGAGGTCGACCGCCGCTGCGGGGATGCCGTCCTGGCTCACGACGAGCGCTGGACCGGATAGCCGCGCGAGCACCGGAGCGGCGAGCACCCGCAGGCGCTCCACGGCCTGTTCGTGCGCGAGCCGTAGCTCGACCTCGACGAGCCGTGCGACGGCGTCGACGAGCGCCACCGTGCTGGCGTGGACCGTGTGTGCCGGTCCGCTGAGGTCGACCGCGCCGAGCAGCCGGCCGGTCATCGGGTCGTGCAGTGGCGCGGCCGCGCACGTCCACGGTTGGTGTCCGTCCGACCAGTGCTCCCCGGCGTAGACGTGCAGGGGTGCCTCGACCACCAGGCTCGTTCCGATCGCGTTGGTGCCGACGCTGTTCTCGTCCCACGCCGAGCCCTCGACGAACCGGAGGCTGTCGGCGCGGCGCCGGACGGCAACGCCGCCCTCCCGCCACAGCACGCACCCCTCGGCGTCGACGACGACCATGATCTGGGCAGCTGCCTCGGCGACAGGTAGCAGCCGCGCGCGCAGCAGTGGCAGGAGGGGCTCGAGCCCACTCGCCGCTCGCCGCTGCTCCAGGTCGTCCGGTTCAAGCAGCGGCAGCTCGGACTGCGCGCGTGGATCCAACCCGGCGTCGCGCACCCGCTGCCACGAGGCGCTGATGACCGGACGCGGGTCGACCGGGGGAGGACTTCCGCTGAGGGCTGCGTCCCGCATCAGTCCGAGCACCCGGGCGCGCTCGCGCGGGTCCTCACCAGGTCGCAGCGCGCTCTCCGGGCGGGGTGACGGCATCGGTTCCTCCGTCCGTCATCCTGCAGTCCGGCGGACCTGCGGCACAAGCATCGGGGCTGCAACCCCCTGCAACCCTGCTGTCCCCCGCCGCCCCGGTGGTTTCCTGCGCAGAAGAGCGCCGTCGACGAGGAGGGCGCACGACGACGGGAGCCGACCCATGACGCAGACCCTCGAGCCGGCGTCCGCCACGACGCCCCGCGGTCGTGTCGACGCCTGGCTGGCGGACTTCGAGGCGGCGCTGGCCGCGCGGGACACCGAGCGCGCGGCAGCCCTGTTCGCGACCACCTCCTTCTGGCGCGACCTCGTCTCGTTCACGTGGAACATCAGGACGGTCGAGGGCCGCGAGGGGGTGGCGGACCTGCTGCGAGCAACGCTCGACGGCACGGACCCCGGCGGCTTCCGCGCCACCGAGGAGCCGACGGAGACCGACGGTGTCATCGAGGCGTGGATCGAGTTCGAGACGGCGCTCGGCCGGGGGCGCGGGCACCTGCGGCTCGTCGAGGAGGGGGCCTGGACTTTCCTCACGACGCTGTACGAGCTCAAGGGACACGAGGAGCCGCAGGGCGAGCAGCGGCCCATGGGGGCCGAGCACGGCGCCCGGCGCGACCGGCTGAGCTGGAAGGAGGCCCGGGAGGCGGAAGTTGCCGAGATGGGCCGGACCCGGCAGCCGTACGTCGTCGTCGTGGGTGGGGGTCAGGGCGGTATCGCCCTCGGCGCCCGGCTGCGCCAGCTCGGCGTCCCGCACGTCGTCGTGGACAGGCACGAGCGACCAGGCGACCAGTGGCGCAGCCGCTACAAGTCGCTGTGCCTGCACGACCCCGTCTGGTACGACCACCTGCCCTACATCGACTTCCCGAAGAACTGGCCGGTGTTCTCCCCGAAGGACAAGATCGGCGACTGGCTCGAGATGTACACGAAGGTCATGGAGATCAACTACTGGCCCTCGACGACGTGCACGAGCGCCTCGTACGACGAGGAGGCCGGCGAGTGGACGGTGGTGCTCGACCGGGCAGGCGAGGAAGTGGTGCTGCGGCCCAAGCAGCTCGTGCTCGCCACCGGCATGTCCGGCAAGGCGAACGTCCCCACGATCCCCGGGCAGGACCGCTTCCGCGGCGACCAGCACCACAGCTCCCAGCACCCCGGTCCGGACGCCTACGCCGGCAAACGGGCCGTCGTCATCGGCTCGAACAACTCCGCGCACGACATCTGCGCCGCGCTCTGGGAGCACGGCGCCGACGTGACGATGGTGCAGCGGTCGTCGACGCACATCGTGAAGTCGGACTAGCTGATGGAACTGGGCCTAGCCGACCTGTACTCGGAACGT
>JAODNO010000701.1 GCA_025465235.1 Pseudonocardia sp. | reverse complement strand
CGGTCTTGCCGAACGCGAGCGCCGTGGTCTGCGCGAACAGGTTCGACATGAACAGGTCGAGCATGTCAGTGCCGGCGTCCTCGGTCGGCACCACGTTGTTGGGCTCGGCGAACCCGATGAAGTCGGCGGGGACGAGCCGCGTGCCCTGGTGCAGCAGTTGGTAGAAGGCGTGCTGGCCGTTGGTGCCCGGCTCGCCCCAGAAGATCTCGCCGGTCGCCGTGGTGACGGGGGTGCCGTCACCACGCACAGACTTGCCGTTGCTCTCCATGGTGAGCTGCTGCAGATAGGCGGGCAGCCGGTGCAGGTACTGGCTGTAGGGGAGAACCGCGTGCGTCTCGGTGCCGAAGAAGTTCACGTACCAGACGTTGAGCAGTCCGGCGATGGTCGGCAGGTTCTCCTCGAGCGGCGCGGTGCGGAAGTGCTCGTCCATCGCGTGCATCCCGGCAAGGAACTCCCCGAACTGCTCCTTGCCGATGGCGACCATGAGCGAGAGGCCGATCGCCGAGTCGAGGGAGTAGCGCCCACCCACCCAGTCCCAGAAGCCGAACATGTTGTCTTCGTCGATGCCGAAGCCGCTCACCTCCTTCGCGTTCGTCGAGACCGCCACGAAATGCTTGGCCACGGCCGCCTCGTCGCCGCCCAGCCCGTCCAGCAGCCACTTCCGCGCGACACGGGCGTTCGTCAGCGTCTCGAGCGTGGTGAAGGTCTTGGAGGAGACGATGAACAGCGTGGTGGCCGGGTCGAGGTCGCGGGTGGCCTCGACGATGTCGGTCGGGTCGATGTTGGAGACGAAGCGCATCGTCAATTCGCGGTCGGCGTATGCCTTCAGGGCCTCGTAGGCCATCACGGGGCCCAGGTCGGAACCGCCGATCCCGATGTTGACGACGGCGCGGATCCGCTCGCCGGTGTGGCCGGTCCACTCCCCGGAGCGGACGGCGTCGGTGAACCTACCCATCCGGTCCAGGACGGTGTGCACGTCGGCCACCACGTCCTGGCCGTCGACCTGCAGCGACGCGTCCCGAGGCAGCCGCAGCGCGGTGTGCAGCACGGCCCGGTCCTCGCTGGTGTTGATGTGCTTGCCCGAGAACATCGCCTCGGTGCGCTCCGGTAGCCCGGCCGCGCGGGCGAGCGCCGTGAGCAGCGGCAGCGTGTCGCGGGTGATGCGGTTCTTGGAGTAGTCGAGAACGAGGTCCCCACCGCCGGTCGTCATGGCTGCAGCGCGGTCGGGATCCGAGTCGAAGAGCTTACGCAGATGCAGCCCCTCGACGGCCTTGTGGTGCTCGGCCAGCGCGGACCACTCTGCGGTGGCGGTGATGTCGGTTGCGGGCACGTGCGCCATCCTTCCGCGTGTCAGGACTTGGCGGGCGCCGGTACACCCTCCTGCGCTGCGCCGACGCTGCGCTCCCACAGCGCGATGCCACCGAGCAGACCGGAGATGTTCGGCACCAGGGTGCGGTTCGGCCCCAGCTTGTCCGCGTCGAGCCGCTTGGCGTTGCCGCCGCCGACGTAGACGTGGTCGGGCAGCACCATCGCCTCCATCGACTCGAGAGCGTCCATCACACGCTCGCGCCAGTGCTCCTTGCCGATCTTCTGCCGTTCGTTGTCGCCGCAGGCCACCTCGATGGAGTGCCCGTGCCCGAAGCGGCCGTGCGAGAGCTCCATGTGCGGCAGCAGCATGCCGTCGAAGAACACCGCGCACCCGACGCCGGTGCCGAGCGTGACCACCAACTCCATGCCGTGGCCTGAGATGACGGCGCAGCCCTGCACGTCGGCGTCGTTGGCCACCCGCGTCGGCTTGCCGAAGCGCTGTTCGAGCGCCGTCTCCAGCTCGAAGCCGGTCCAGAGCGACACCAGTTGGGGGTCCGGCTGCTCGCCGGGCCCGCGCCGGGAGAAGGCCGGGACCTCGCGGACCCGGCCGCGGCGGATCGCCCCGGGGAACCCGACCGACACCCGGTCGTAGGTGGGCTGGGTGGCAGCGAGCGCGGCGAGCTCGTCGAGCAGCACGGGGGGCGTGCACGGGTACGGCGTCTCGCGGCGCTCGCGCTCGGACAGCATCTCGCCCTCCGGCGACAGCACCGTGGCCTTGAGCCCTGAGCCGCCGACGTCGATAGCCAGGGTGAGCGGTCCGTCCATGACCGAATCCTCCTCGTGCAGTGCCCCCACGGCACCGTAGCCGGGCCTGCCCGCGGCTGTCATCGCGAGTGCTCCCACGAGGAGCAGGGCCGGGGCGTCAGCCGGGGATCACACCGTCCTTGGGCAGGGTCGGCACGTCGACCGGCACTGTGTCCGGGTAGATGAGCCCGGTCCCGGTGTTGAGGACGACCACGTCCTCGGTGCCGTCGAGCCAGCCCGACTCCCGCAGCTGCCCCACAGCGGCGAAGCACGCCGCCCCCTCCGGGCAGACCCACGTGCCCTCATCGCGGGCCAGCGCCACCTGCGCGGCGAGCAGCTCCTCGTCGGTGACGGCCACGGCGGTGCCACCTGTGGACCGCACGGCGTCGAGCACGAGGAAGTCACCCAGCGCCTTGGGCACGGTGATCCCGAACGCGACGGTGTGCGCGTCCGCGGGTGCCGTGCTCTCGGCGTGTCCGGCGTGGAACGCGTCGACGATCGGGGCGCACCCCGTCGCCTGCACCGCCACGAGCCGCGGCAGGTCGCCCGACAGCCATCCCAGCTCACGCAGCTCGAGCAGCGCCTTGTAGATGGCGATGATCCCCACGCCGCCCCCGGTGGGGTAGAGGATGACGTCCGGTGCACGCCAGCCCAGCTGCTCGACGATCTCGTAGCCCATCGTCTTCTTGCCCTCGATGCGGTAAGGCTCCCGCAGCGTCGAGGTGTCCTGGAAGCCGCCGCGCCGCGCGACCGCTCCGGCGATCAGCCGCCCGGCGTCGCCGATCAGCCCGTCGACCAGGTACAGCTCGGCACCCGCCACCACGCACTCGCGCCGGGTGATCACCGGGGCGTCGACGGGCATCGCGATCAACGCCCCCATACCGGCGCGCGCCGCGTAGCTCGCCCATGCGGCGCCGGCGTTGCCGTTCGTCGGCATCGCGATCCCGGTGACGCCCAGCTCGGCCGCCCGCGAGATCCCGACGGCGGCGCCCCGCGCCTTGAACGCTCCTGTGGGCACCAGTCCCTCGTCCTTCATGCGGAGGCCTGGGACGCCGAGCCGCGTGCCGTGGCGCGGTAGGTCGAGCAGCGGCGTCATGCCCTCCCCGAGCGTGACGACGTGCGCCGGATCCCGCACGGGCAGCAGCTCGTGGTAGCGCCACAGGTCCGGTGGACGGGCGGCGATCTGCGCCGGTGTGACCGTGTCGGCGGCCCGTTGCAGGTCGTAACGGGCGAGTAGTGGTGCGCCGAGCGGCGAGGTGCCCTGGACGACATCAGCGTCGTGGCGGGACCCGTCGCGGGAGCATTCGAGGTGCGAGAGGGTGGAGAAGGACGTCGTCGGTGCGGCGGCAGCCGTGCGGAGAACCACGACGGCAGGCAATCCTGCTGCGACGAGCGCGTCAACTGGGGTGCGTCGCATCGGTGAGGATGATCACCTCTTGACGAAGATCACGGCGAGCGGTGCGTGCCGCGCGACCGTCGGTGCAAGCACGTTCGGGTGTGCCTGTCTGACCGTTATGCCGACTGCTCATCGCGCAGCGATGTTCGGCCGTCGAGGGAATCGTATGACCTTCCGTGATCAGGTGGCTACCTGGGGTTGACTTTGATGGTCACTTACCGAGCTCATTTGATCACACAGCGCTGCGGAGGATTTCGATGAACCGTTCCCTGCCCCCGCCGGCACGCGACTGGGCGCTTCTGCTGGCGCGTGTCCTCATCGGCGTCGTGATGTTCGCCCACGGGTATCAGAAGTTGATCATCAACGGCATCGGCCGCACCACGGAAGGGTTCGAGAACCTGACCATCCCGCTCGCGATCGTCTCGGCCTCGTTCGTGACGGTGGTCGAGTTCACCGGCAGCGTGCTGCTGGTCGCGGGAACGCTCACGCCGGTGGTGTGCGCGCTGATGCTGGTGATCATGAGTGGTGCGGCGGTCTTCGTGCACATTCCCAACGGCATCTTCGTCGCCGACGGCGGGTGGGAGCTCGTCGGCGTGATCGCGGCCGGCCTGATCGCCATCACCGCCACGGGGCCCGGCCGCTTCAGCGTCGACCACATCGTCCGCACCCGGCAGCAGCAGCACCAGCGCGACATGCAGATCCCCCCGCGACACGCTGCTGAGGAAGAGGCTGTGACGATCTGGCGGAGTCCGGTGCGGGGCAAGTAGGAGAACAACCCTGCGACCGCACTGTGACGGGGTGATCAGGGGTCGGTTCTCGCCTCGTCCGCATGGTGGATGACGGCCGCCGATCCGACGTGGGCCAGCGGCGGGTCGCCCGGCGGCCGCCCCCACGGCAGGTGGTTGAACAGCAGGTTCAGCAGAAACGCCACGATCACGCACGAGGTGATCGAGGAGCCGAAGATGATCCCGAGGGTCTCCGGCACCTTCGCGTAGAACGTCGGCGCGACCACGGGAAGCATCCCGACGCCCAGCGAGACGGCCACGATCATGAGGTTGTTCGTGCCGTCGAAGCGGACCTTGTGCAGGGTGCGGATGCCGACTGCGGTCACCGTCGCGAACATGATCAGGCCGGCGCCGCCGACGACCGGACCGGGCAGCGAGGCCACCACCTCGCCGAACTTGGGCACCAGGCCCAGCAGCACGAGGATCGCGCCGGCCACGGCGGGGACGAACCGGCTGCGGACGCCGGTGAGCTGCACGAGCCCGACGTTCTGGGCGAAGATCGTGTCGGGGAACGAGTTGAGCACACCGCCGAGCACGCCGGAGAGCCCGTCGGCGGCAAGACCGCGCGCGATCCGGGCGGGCTCCAGCGGCTCGTCGGCGGTCTCGCTGACGGCGAGCATGTCCGCCGTGGACTCGGCGAAGATCACCAGCATCACGACGCACATCGAGATCACGCCGGCGATCGGGAACTCCGGCAGCCCGAACATGAATGGCGTGGACACCCCGAACCAGGGTGCGGCGGCGACTCCGGAGAAGTTTGTGAGGCCCATCGGGACCGCGACCAGCGCCCCGATCACCAGCCCGGTGAGCACCGCGACCTGACTGAAGAAGCCCCGCACGAACCGGGTGATCAGGATGATGACCAGCACGATCCCCCCGGCCAGCCCGAGCCCGGGGAGGTCGCCGTAGCTCGGGGCGGTCGAGTCATTGCCGGCGATCAGCCCGGCCGCCGCCGAGATCAGCGAGAGCCCGATGATCGTGATGACGCTGCCTGTCACGACGGGCGGGAAGAACCGGATGATCCGCGAGAACGGCACCGCGATCAACATCCCGAAGATCCCGGAGATGATCATCGAGCCGTAGACGCCGGGAAGGCCGAAGTTCTGTCCGATCAGGATCATCGGGGTGACGGCGGTGAAGGTGGCGCCGGTGACGATCGGCAGCCGCACGCCGAGGATCTTCCCGATGCCGAGGGTCTGGATCAGCGTGACGATCCCCGCCACAACGAGGTCGGCGTTCACCAGGAGCCCGATCGTGCGGGTGTCCAGGTGTAGCGCGCTCCCGACGATCAGCGGCACGGCCACACATCCGGCGTACATCACGAGCACGTGCTGCAGGCCGAGCACCAGGAGGCGGCCCGGTGGTGGCACCTCGTCGACCAGGCTCTTCCTGGCGATGGGTTGCACGTCGGTCATGCGCCCGCCTCTCGTCATCGTTGCGATGGACCGTAGATCGCACTCGTTAAGTCGGCGTGACGGCACCAGAAAAGGGGGTGCGCCGTGGTGCGAGGATGGCCACGTCGCATGACCGATCGGGGTCTCGTCGAGCAGGGGGTGAATGCGTGCTGCGGCACGTCACGGCAATCCGCTACGTCACGCCTTTGCGCGAGGGTGGGTCGCTGCCAGGGCTCATGGAGGCGGACGACCTCGGCACCTACGTCGTCAAGTTCCACGGGGCCGGGCAGGGTCGCAAGGTCCTCGTCGCGGAGATCGTCTCCGGGGAGCTGGCGCGCGGGCTTGGCCTGCCCGTGCCGGAGCTGGTGACCGTCGAGCTCGACCCGGCGCTGGGCGCTTCGGAGCCCGACCAGGAGGTGCAGGAGCTGTTGCGGGCCAGCCCGGGGCTCAACCTCGGAATGGACTTCCTGCCGGGTGCGCTCGACCTCGACCCCACCGCCTTCGCTGTGGGTCCGGATCTCGCAGGGCGCGTGCTGTGGTTCGACGCGCTCGTCGCCAACGTCGACCGCTCCTGGCGCAACACCAACATGCTGTTCTGGCACGGGGCGCCCTACCTCATCGACCACGGCGCCACGCTGACGTTCCAGCACGCCTGGTCCGCGGCGCCGGGCTGGGTGCGCAGGCCGTATGACGCGGCCGATCACGTGCTCCTCGGCTCCACCCCCGACCTCGACGCGGCCGACGACGCACTCGCCCCGCAGGTCACAGCTCCGCTGCTGCAGAAGGCGGTTGACGCCGTACCCGACCGATGGCTCGTCGACGAGCCCGGCTTCGACGGCCCCTCCGACGTCCGCGCAGCCTTCGTCGAGCAGCTCCTCGCGCGGCGTGATGCGCGCGAGGCGTGGTGCCGGGTGTGCGGGCGGCCGCCGCTGCGCGCAAGGACGGGCAGGGCGAACCGCCGCCCACCCGCGGACCGAAGCCGCCGTACTGGGTCACGCACGGGCAGAGCCGGGCATGACGGGCCGCCACGCCTTCGAGTACGCCCTGCTGCGGGTGGTGCCGCGGATCGAGCGCGGTGAGGCGTTCAACGCCGGTGTGCTCCTGTACTGCCGTCCTCTGGACTACCTCGGGGCGCGTGTGCACCTCGACCGGCACCGGCTCGCCGCACTCGATCCCTATGCCGACGGGGCGGTGATCAACCGCGCGCTCGACGCTGTGGTGGCGGTGTGCGGCGCGGGCCGCGCCGAGACCGCTCGTTATGCAGGGCCTGCAGGGGCAGAGGACCGCGGCAGGCGGTTCCGGCGGCTGACCGCTCCGCGCAGCACCATCGTGCAGGCCGGCCCCGTGCACACCGGGCTCACCGCCGACCCGAAGGCCGAGCTCGACCGCCTCCTGGAGTCTCTGGTCCTCCCACTGCCGACGTGACTCCCGGGCCCCGGATCGGGCGACTCGCGGGTGGGGATCGGGCGACTCGCGGGCGGGGCGGGCGTGGCCTTCCGGGAGGCGGGGAGATTGGATGGGGTGGTGAGCCGATCATCGGAGATTGACGCCGCACCGCCGGGCCCGCTGACCGACTGGCTGCGCGCGGAGGTGCCCCAGCTGCCGGTGGGGGACAGGCCGGTCGACGTCGAGCGCATCTCCGGGGGACACTCCAACCTCACCTACCGGATCACCGACGCCGCGGGCGGCAGGTGGGCGTTACGACGCCCGCCGACCGGCATGGTGCTCGCCACCGCGCACGACATGAGCCGCGAGTGGCGCTTCATCTCGGCGTTGGCGTCCACGCCGGTACCGGTGGCGCCGCCCGTCGCGTACTGCGCCGACACGGGCGTCATCGGCGCCGAGTTCTATCTCATGAAGTTCGTCGACGGCGAGGTGCTCGGTGACGAGGCGTCGGGCCACCGGCTCGAGCCCGGCGCTCCTCGGCGTACCGCGGGGCTCGACACCGTCGACGTCATGGCGGCGCTGCACGCGACCGATCCCGATGGGGTCGGCCTGGGCGACCTGCGGCGCTCCGGCAACTATCTGGAACGGCAGCTGCGACGGTGGCACCGGCAGGTGCACGAGTCGGCGGTGCCGGACCTGTCCACAGTGGACGCCGTGCATGCTCGGCTCGTCGAGCGGGCCGCGGCGCTGCCCCCGTCCGACGTCCGGATCGCGCACGGTGACTTCCGGCCGGGCAACCTAGCCTTCGGGCCGGACGGCCGGGTACGGGCGGTGTTCGACTGGGAGCTGGCCGCCCTGGGCGACCCGCTGGCCGACCTGGGCTGGCTGATCGCATCCTGGGGCCGTCCCGGCGACGCGGTGCCGCCCACGATCGCCGGGCCCAGCCTGGTGGACGGGTATCCCGATCGCGACGAGCTCGTGGCTCGCTACGCAGGGCGCTCCGGCCGCGACGTCTCGCAGCTCGACTTCTACGTGGCCTTCGCCCGCTGGCGCTCGGCCTGCATCGGGGCCGGTGTCCACAGCCGCTACGCGGCAGGCGTCATGGGCGCCGGTGAGGCGGACGCCGGGGCCGCCCGCCTGGCGTCGCTGCAACGCCAGGCCGAAGCCGCACTGGCCGCGCTCGGCTGACCGGCCACGGGCGCCCGAGCACGGGTGGCAGACCGCGGCCGAGGCGGGGATCAGGCGATCCAGGCCGGCAGCACCGGCTCACCGCCGGGCACCGACGCCCTGGCACCTGCCGGCGCGGCGACGACTGCGGTGAAGCCGGCCGCCGCGTCGGCCAGCACGCGGCGCTGCACGCCGACCGGCATCACCACGGTGTCGCCCGGATGCACGGCGACCGTGGCTCCGTCCAGCTCGACGGTGGCGCCGCCGGCAAGTGCCGTCCACACCTGCTCGCCATCGAAGGAGTGCTGCGGACCTGCTGCGCCTGCCGCCATCTCCACGCGCCAGACGGCCAGCGCGCTCCCGCCCTGCGTGGGGGACGCATGGGTGGTCATGACGGCGTTCGGGGTGGTGGTCTGGCGGCTGTCGGCGTGGCGGATGACGGGCATGAGGTGCTCCCCTAAGGTAGACAACGTGGTTGTCGAGATAGTGAACCTGGTTGTCGAATATGTCAACTGATCCACCGGGCTTCGAGCTGCCGCTGCGGCTGCTGCTCGGGTTCCGCGTGCTGATCGACGGGCTGCACGCAGAACTCGCGCGTCAGGGCCATCCCGACGTTCGCCCGGCGCACGGCTTCGTTCTGCAGGCGGTCGGCCACGGCACCACGGCCGTCGAACTCGGCCGCCGACTGGGCGTCACCAAGCAGGCCGCTGCGAAACACGTCGACGCGCTGGAGCGCCTCGGTTACCTGCGCCGTGCGGCCGACGCCGCCGACGCGCGCCGCAAGCTGATCCGGCTCACCGACCGCGGGGTCGACTGCCTCGCCCGCTCCGCCCGGATCTTCGACGAGCTGCGCAGCGGATGGGCCGCCACGCTGGGCGAGGACCGCCTGCAGGCACTCGAGGCCGACCTGCGCACGATGACTCCCACGACGCCGTTCGGCCTCGACTTCCCCGGGTGGTTCGGCGGCGCGAGATCGGACGGGTGACCGCGGCCGGCGGGGTCAGGCGTCGACGGTGGCGGAGGACAGGCGCACCGGCATCGCGTCGTACCCCCGCAGGACGCGGGTGGGTCGGCGGCGCGGGGGACCGTCGAGCGCCAGGTCGGGGAAGCGGTCGAACAACGCGCGGAGCCCCACCTCGCCCTCCATCTTCGCGAGTGCCGCGCCGAGGCAGTAGTGGATGCCGCTGGAGAAGGCGAGGTGGGCGTCCGCGTTCTCGCGCGTGACGTCGAAGCGGTGGGGCTCGGTGAAGACCGCCGGGTCGCGGTTGGCGCCGCCCACCAGCATCACGACGATCCGGCCGGCCTGCACCTGCACGCCGGCCACCTCGGTGTCACGGTCCGCGAACCGGGCGGTGCGCTGCACGGGCGAGTCGAAGCGGAGGATCTCCTCGACGGCGTTGCCCCAGCGCTGCGGCTCGGCCCGCAGCAGGGCGAGCTGGTCGGGGTGGGCGGTGAGCAATGCGGTGCCGTTGCCGATGAGGTTGACGGTGGTCTCGAACCCCGCGGCAAGCAGCAGCACCGCGATGCTGGTGACCTCTTTCTCGGTGAGCCGCCCCTCCTCCGTGTGTGCGTGTACGAGCGCGGAGAGAATGTTGTCGCCCGGGTTGCGGCGGATGTGCTCGAAGTGGCCGAGCATCCAGTTCTGCAGGGCCTCGAGGTGGCGCTCGGAGAGCCGGAAGTCGCGGTAGGAGAGGCCGGCATCCAGCGACATCGCGCCGCCCGCTCCCCATTCCAGGAACTGCCGGCGCATCTCGACGGGTGCGCCGAGCATCTCGGCGATCACCGTGGCCGGCAGCAGGCTCGCGTAGTCGGCGACGAGGTCGGCGCTGCGGCCCTTCGCGGCCATCCGATCGAGCAGCTCGGCGGCCACCTCCTCGGTGCGGCTGCGTAGAGCGGCCACTGCGCGCGCGCTGAACGCCCTGGTGACGAGCTTGCGGTAGCGGGTGTGGTCGGGTGGGTCGACGGCGAGCATCGACGGCGGCTCCACCGGTCCGACCGGTCCGGGCCCGGCGATGCGCTCCGCGAGCCGCAGTGCGACGGGGGCCTGGCCGCTCGGGCCGCCCACCACCCCGAAGTCGGGGCTGCGCAGCACCGCGGTGGCGACGTCGTGGTGCGCGGTGTTGAGAACGATGCCGTTGTCGACCAGACGCCCCTGCTCGCGCAGGAGGTCGTAGTAGGGGAACGGTTCGGCCACCACGTCCTCGTCGAACATGAGCCGCGCGCTCACGTCGCCGTCCCGCATCCTCCGCTCGAGCGTGCGCCGGATCAGTGCATGCCGCAGCCCCCAGCGGACACCCTGTCGCACGTTCGTCGTCACCGACATTTCCGACCCCCCGTCGCTTTGGAGCGACGTTACCGTTCCGGGCCGGCGGAGCCACCCGGCTGTGATCAGGAGGCTGCAGCGATCAGGAGGCCGGGGCGCGCGAGCTGACCTCGCGTCCGGTACGACTGGTCCGGTGACCACCCCTCGGCTGCTCGCCGTCAGCGATCTGCACGTCCCCTACCCGGACAACCGCAGCATCGTCGAAGGCCTGCAACCGACCTCGGACGGGGACTGGCTGATCGTCGCGGGAGACATCGCGGAACAGGTCGGCGAAGTCGAGTGGGCCCTGGCCTTGCTCCGGGAGAGGTTCGCCCGGGTGATCTGGGTCCCGGGCAACCACGAGCTGTGGACGCGTGGCAAGGATCCGGTGCAGCTGCGCGGCGAGGAGCGCTACCGGTTGCTCGTCGAGCGGTGCCGAGCCCTCGACGTGCTCACTCCGGAGGATCCGTTCCCGGTCTGGGACGGTGCAGGCGGACGCGCCACCGTCGCGCCGCTGTTCACGCTCTACGACTACTCGTTCCTGCCCGCAGGCACGGCAACCTCCGAGGAGGGCCTGGCGGCGGCGTACGCGGCGGGGGTGGTGTGTACGGACGAGCACCTCCTCCATCCCGACCCGTTCCCGGACCGCGCGGCCTGGTGCGCCGCCCGGTTGGTGGAGTCGGAACGTCGGCTCGCGGAGTGCGACCCCGAGATCCCGACCGTGCTGGTGAACCACTGGCCGCTCACCCGGCTCCCGACGCAGGTGCTGCGCTACCCGGAGTTCGCCCTCTGGTGCGGCTCGGAGCGCACCGCCGACTGGCACGTCCGCTACCGGGCGACCGCTGTCGTCTACGGGCATCTCCACATCCCGCGCGTCACGTGGGAGGACGGCGTGCGCTTCGTCGAGGCGTCCCTCGGCTACCCGCGGGAGTGGAGAGCCCGCGACGAGCGCAACGGCACGGTGGTCAGTGATCAGCTGCTGCGCCAGGTGCTGCCGACGCCCTGACGGGCCTGCCCCGGATCACCGGACGCAGGCCCTGCGGCGTCACCTCCGCGCGCGGTCGCCGTAGCGGCGGCGGAACTTCTCGACCGCTCCGGCAGAGTCGAGCACCCGCGCCGCCCCCGTCCAGAACGGGTGCGAGTAAGCGGTGATGTCGACCCTGATCAGCGGGTAGCTGTTGCCGTCCGCCCAGGAGATCGTCTCGCTCGAGGTGGCGGTCGAGCGGGTGAGGAACGCGTTACCGGTGGACCGGTCCTGGTAGACGACGGGTGCGTAGGCGGGGTGGATGTCGGGGCGCATCGTGATCTCCCTTGTGGTGCTCCGTGCTGCTACTGTCCTCCTTAACGAGAACGATTGTCATTTTGTTTCGGAGGTGGGGATGTCGGTCGCCCCAGGGGTCGGGTTCACGGCCGTCCTGTGCAGCGCGCCGGGTTGTGGGGTCGACGACGACGGCACGGTCGCCGGCCGGCTGATCGACGCGTTGCGCGCCGTGGTGCGCGCGAGCAGGCACGGCGTGCTCGTGACCACGGGCTGTCTGTTCGGGACGGCCGCGTGTGGCGTCAGGGCGAGGGCGCCCGTTGTGCTCGTCCAGGCGTGCGACGCGGAGCGCAGACCCATCGGCATCGCTCTTCGGGTCGGGCCGCTGCGCACCACCGCCGACGTCGATCTGCTGGTCTCCTGGTTGCGGGCCGGGCACCTGGATCCGGCTGCGCTGCCCGCCCGTCTCCTCGACCTCCACCGCCGATCCGTCGTCGCGCCACTGAACTGACCGCGCCATTCGCGTTTGATCCGGGTGGGTGCGGCCATGGATCGCCGAGGCCGTCGTGCTGCAGCCTGTGGAGATGGCCGCGACGAAGCCCGCCACGCTGTCCGGGGCCGGGCTCCGCCGGGTGCTCGTCGTCCTCTGTGTCACCGAGATCACCAGCTGGGGCGTGCTGTACTACGCCTTCCCGGTGCTGGCACCGAGCATCGCCGCCGACACCGGCTGGTCGTCAGCACGATCACGGCTGCGTTCTCCACGGGCCTGGTCGTCTCCGCGGCTGTCGGGATCCCGGCCGGGCGGTGGCTCGACCGCTGGGGACCGCGGCCGGCGCTGGCCGGTGTCCTCGGCGGATATCCCGCGGTGTTCGGCCTGCTCGCCCTCATCGCTGTCGTCTCGGCGGTCGTCGCGGCCGGGAGCGTTCCGCGATCACGGTGATCGGTACGAGCGCTCCTGCGCGTCATGTGGTCCCGGCCGGCTCCGGCGCTCCCTCGATCGACTCCATCGCGTCCCAGGCGAAGGTCGCGAGCCAGTGCGTCGAGTAGTACTCGTCGGACACGCTCGCTGTCAGCCCGGCCGCGAGCAGCGGCGGGACGTTCGCCAGTAGGCGCCGTCCCAGCTCGGCAGGAGCTCCGGGCACGGCCAGCAGCACCTCGGCGATGCGCGTGGAAGCTCCCGCGCGGTAGAGGTTGAGCCCGAACAGGTGGACCTGGTGCGAGTCGTTCTCGTCGACGACTGCGGCGGGCGTGAACATGGGGCTTTCCGGACGGGCGCCGCCGAGGAAGCCGGTGCACCACGGGGCGAAGTCGGCGGCCGGCAGGACCAGACGCATCAGGTCGGCCTCGGCGAGCCCGGGGGAGAGGAAGTCCTGCCCGCTTCGCTCCCAGTCGGCAGGCCAGTCCCGGTCTTCCAGGTACCAGCTGCGGGCGGCGCGGGTGCAGCTGGTCTCCAGCTCCGTGAGCCGCAGAGCGCGGGCCGAATCGATGATCATCGCCAGGCCGAAGGCCGAGTTGGAGTGCACGCCGTGGCGCACGGGCTCTGCGACGTTGCCCATCCAGGCCGTCGTGAGCTCCTCGATCGTCGACACCACGGGCGCCATGCCCGGTGCCAGCGTGCGAAGTGCCGCGACCGGCGAGGTCGCCAGTTCTGCGGCCAGCCGCATCGCCCACGCCCAGCCGTACGGCCGTTCGTAGGAGGTGTGCGCCGCGAGGTACTCCGCTTCGTCGCGCAGGTTCTCCGCGCTCAGATTGGCCGAGATCAGTGTTTCGAGCCGGGCGGCGAACTCGTGCTCGACGCCGAACGCCAGCAGGCGCGCACCCAACCAGTGCATGTGGACGCACGAATGCCAGTCGTAGGAGGTGTGGAAAGCGGGGTGCAGCTCGATGGGCAATGCGCGGTCGCCGTCGCCACGGGTTTCATGGTGGGCGTCGTAGGGGTAGCGCCGCGACAGGTTGTCGAGCACGACCGCCGCGAAGTCGTCGGCCCAGCTGGTCCGATCGGAGGTGCGCGGCGCGAGATCCGCCAGGCCGTCAGAAGGCGACAACGTACATCACTCCCAGGTTCACGAGCAGTAGTAGACCGGCTGTCGGCAGCTGCGCCTTGATCGGCCCGTATCTGTCCTTCATGTCCAGGAGCGCGGCCGGAACGAGGTTGAAGTTGGCTGCCATCGGCGTGGCGAGCGTTCCGCAGAATCCGGACAGCATGCCGATCGCGAAAATGGCGGCCGGGTTGCCACCGAAGGTCTGAACGAGCACCGGCCAGCCGACTGCCGCGGTCATGATGGGGAACGCCGCAAAGGCGTTGCCCATGATGATGGTGAACACGGCCATGCCGACCGAGTAGACGACGACCGCGGCGAACAGCGAGCCCGCGGGCAGGATCGAGCTGGCGATCGTGCCGACGGCCTTCCCCACGCCGGCCTGCGTGAACAGGATTCCGAGCGTCGAGAGCATCTGCGGCAGCAGGGCCGCCCAGCCGATCGCTTCCAGCAGGCGCGCACTCTCGTGCATCGGGGTGCTCAGCTTCGGCGGCCTCAGGATCAACACGGCGACCACGACGGCGACGATCGAGCTGATACCCAGACCGGTCAGTGTGGCGCTCCCGCTCGCGAGGAGAGGCGCGCCACCGATCGTGATGAGCGGTCCGACGATGGTGACCAGCACCGTCACCACTGGCACGAGCAGCGCGGGGATGAACAGCTTGTTGCCGAAACGCCCGGCGGCTTCCCCCCGCTCCTGCGGCGTCGTCGTCCGCTCCGGTGATCGCCCTGTCAGGCCGAAGCCCGCCAGCACCACCATCACCAGCACGGCGATGCCGAGGAGCCACGCCGGCGCCTGGCCCGACTGCACGAAGGTGCCGTAGAGGAAGGCAAGCCCGAGCAGCCCCCAAAATGCCGCACTGCCCACGCGCTTGGGGTTCTCCCGGTTGGTGAGGATGTGCCCGGCAACCGCGAGGAAGAAGGCACCGATGAGCCAGTAGAGCCATTCAGTCGTCAACACGTGCGAGGCCCTTCGGGGAATCGGGCAGAAACGCCATCCGGTTGAGCTGTCGATCGAGTAGGAGAAGCCGGGTGCCGTGTATCACCAGGGCCGCGACGCCGGTCGGGATCGCCCAGAGCGCGATGGCAAGTGGTTCGAGCGTGAGGTGGTAGGTGGTGTCGACGAAGCTCGTGATCAGCAGGATCGAACCGATGGCCACAAAGATGTCCTCACCGAAGAACACGCCGATGTTGTCCGCCCCCGCCGCGTGTCCCTTGATCTTCTCGGTCATCTTCTCGGGCAACTGCCCGTACCTCTGCAGGGCGGCTCCCTCGGCCATCGGATAGACGAGCGGGCGCACGGTCTGCGCATGGCCGCCGACGCTGTTGAGGCCGACTGCCGCCGTCACCTGCCGGATGGCCATGTAGGCGGCCAGGATGCGCCCGGTCGTCAACGTGTCGAGCTTCGCGATCAGGCGCTTTGCCTGCTCCTGCAACCCGTACCGCTCGATCAGTCCGATCACCGGAAGCACGATCACGAAGGTGGTGACCGAGCGGCTCCCGGCGAAACCCGTGCCGAAGGCGTTCAGGATCTCGACCGGGCCGATCCCGGCGATTGCGGCGGTGGCGATGCCGGAAACGGTGACCACCAGCAATGGGTTGATGCGGAGCGCGAAACCGACGATCACTAATGCCACGCCAATGAGTGCGTACATCCGTCTCCTGTTTCGCGCAGTACCGTTGAGTCGCGGTGATATGCGACACGGTACTGATACTGATAGGAGCGATGTCAAGAAGTGGCGGGTGGGTGAAACGATCTTGTGACCCGCGGTTAATACAAGTCGGACAATTGTGCAGAATTCCGCCGATAGGGCCGCCCGGTCGGGCGGTGTCGGCGAGCGAACCTCGTTCACCGCGTTCGTGACCAGTGCGTCAGCACGAGCCCTGCTCTGCCGCGGGCGACAGGCTGCGCCTGCGCGTTCACCAGCACCGTGCCGTCGCGGCCTGACGCGTACGCTTCTCCGGTGTAGCGGACGGAGCGGTAGCGGCCGCGTTCGCGGGTCAGTTCGGTGATGTCGCCGGTGCCGTCGGCGTCGAGCAGCTGCGTAGCTCGCGTGCTGTGGCCTCGTCGGCCATCTCGACCCACGAGACCGCGAGCAGCACGACTTCCGCTGCCTGCCAGGCCGGAAGGAAGGTCGGGGACGGCCCGTGGCGGATGTGCAGCAGGCACCATGGCCAGAGCTCCCACGGTCCTAACTCGACACTCGCAGCAGAGCGTGGGGGGCTTGCCGGCAAGCTGGCTCCTCACAGCGTCGCGCCTACAGCCCCAATGGCAAGGCAGCGCACACATAGTCCCCGGCGAGGTGGCGGAAATGTCACTGCAACGCCTCAGCCAAGAGCGTTGCTGCCCGTCCGGTCGCTGTACGGGAGCCGATACACGCGGCGCTCGTTTCCGGTGCTTCGGCGAAGTTGTCGGTCGTGCCCGGTCGTGGCGGTCGAGTACACGGAGCGGGTACTCTCCCAGCTCGTGATCACCGGGATGGCTCGACGCCACACACGGACAGGCGACCCGGTGGAGGGCTGATCCCGCCGCGGGCGCCGAGACGGCGCCCGTCACGTTCGACGCGCGGACCCCCGCAGCGGCAAGCGCTGCACGTCCACTCATGCATCGAACGACAGCGAGGACAACCGTATGACCGTCACCTTCAACCACACGATCATTGCTGCCAAGGACCGCAACGAGTCGGCCCGGTTCTTCCGCGAACTCCTCGAGCTCCCGGAAGCACCGTCCTGGGGAGTGTTCACCAACGTCCGGCTCGACGAAGGCGTTCTGCTGCAATTCGCCGAGCCGCCGGTGGAGATTCAGATGCAGCACTACGCTTTCCTGGTCGACGACGGCCTGTTCGACCGGGCATACCGTCGGCTCCGCGACGGCGGCGTCGAGCACTGGGCGGATCCACAGATGACACGCCCGGGTGAAACCAACACCGAGCACGGCGGGCGTGGAGTCTACTTCAAAGATCCCGCAGGGCACGCCATCGAGATAATCACCCGGCCCTACCTCTAGTCATCGCGACTGCCTTGGTCGGTCGCTCCGTACCGGGCGACTGACCAAGGCCCCTCGGGTGGTTGGCGTGGTGACCACGCTGGCCACGCCCACAGCTTGCGACGAATCGTGATGCGCCACCACGTGCTCGCCGACTCGGGTCGTGGCCTCTCGGAAAGATCGAAACACGCCTCGTTCAAGCCGTACCCGAGGTCGGCCGAGGGCCGCCGGACCGTGTCACTGCCGGGCTGGCTTGTCGCACTGCTGCGGGAGCACATCGAACACACCTACCCGCGCGGGGAGGCGGGACTGGATTTTCGCGACCAGGTCGGCGGGGCGTACCGGCGCACGTTGTTCCGCACCCCGATCCGCCGGAGGGGGCCGACACGGCCGGCGTTGCCGGCTCCGCGATGCTCCGGTCAGATCCCGCGGCGGTGAGCCATGTCGCCAGGCACCAGGCGGTGGGCTGCGATTCCACGACCTGCATCACTCCTACGGCACGTGGCTCGTCGACGACGGGGTGCCGGTGAACACGCTGCAGCGGGTTATCAGGCTGCGGGCGCTCGACGACGACGAGGACCCGGACGATGGCGCGCCAGTGCCGTCTGGTGCCTGGGTTGACGCCGGTGCCCTTTCTGGTGCCTTCTACGGCCCCAGCGGCGGCGGGCGGCTACCTCGAACACGACGAAGGCCCCCTGTCCGTACTGGCCAGGGGGCCTTCATGAGTGGTGGGCGATACTGGGATTGAACCAGTGACCTCTTCCGTGTCAAAGCGGATGCCCCGGTCCGAGCGGTAGTCGGCTGGGCTGTTTCTGCTGGTCGGCGTACTGGCCCGTGTCACCCCGTGCGGGCGCGTGCCGGGCGCGATGGTGCCTTTCTGGTGCCTCCGACCGGGCCGCGACCCAAGGATCGACGAGCCACTATCGGTT
>JAODNO010000695.1 GCA_025465235.1 Pseudonocardia sp. | reverse complement strand
ACGGACCTCTGCGAGGATTGTCCGCGCATCGGCTGCATCGCGGGGCGTGACGAAAACGAGGTCGGCTGCCCGCCCGATCAACCGGTAGGCCACCGTCCCGTGTGCGAGCGCGCTCACAATCGGCTGGCCCTGCGGAGGGCGGGGGGTGATCGAGGGACCTCTGACCGAGAAGTGCGGGCCGTCGAAGTCGATGTAGTGCAGCTTGTCGCGGTCGATGAACCGGCCGGTGGCTCCGTCGCGGATCTCGGCGTCGTCCTCCCAGCTGTCCCAGAGCCGGCGCACGACCTCGACGTAGTCGGCGGCCTCGTCGAACAGGTCGGCGATCGGACCGTCGGGGATGTTGGCCTCGTCGAGGCGCAGCGGTGGGATGTCACGGCGGCCGAAGAGTGCGGCCTCGTCGGGGCGGGCGGAGACTCGGACCCGGACGCCGGCGCGTCCGGTGCTGACGTAGTCCAGCGTGGCGATCGCCTTGGAGGCGTGGAAGGGCTCGGTGTGGGTCACGACCGTGGTCGGGACCAGCCCGACGTGCTCGGTCAGCGGAGCGACTCGGGCCGCGATCAGCACGGCATCGAGACGACCGCGGACCTGGTCGGTGCGGTCGTCGGGCTGGGTGTGACTCGAGGATTGCAGGGAGAGGGAGTCCTCGATGGTCACGAGGTCCAGCAGCCCGGTCTCCGCCTCGCGGACCAGGTCGGTCCAGTACCCGGGGGTCAACAGCTCCGCGGGCCGGGCGCGAGTCTCGCGCCAGGCCGCGGGGTGCCAGCCCGCGCCGTCGAGCGCGACGGCGAGATGCAGTGACGCGTCAGGCATGTTCGGCGTCCTTCCGGGTTCGGGCCGAGGTGTCCCTGCCGTCTGGCGCACCCCAGTCGGGCAGCGTCGCGCCGGGGACGGCGAACGTGGTGAAGTCCGTGGTCGAGGCGAAGGCGGGTTGCTGGTACAGGTCCCGCGCGTAGGCCCAGAGGTTCGGGTACTCCGGCAGCCCCTCGTTGATGCCGCGGGTGGCGTTGGCCTGCGCGTCGTAGCGGACGAGGCTCACCCAGAGCCGGACGTCCGCTTCGGTGACGCGGTCTCCGAGCAGGTAGCGACGCTCGCTCAGGCGCTCGTCGAGCCGGCCGAAGGTGTCAAGCAGGGCGGCGCGGGCGTCGCCGGACGTCGCCGCTACAACGACGCCCTGGTTGACGGCGGGCCCGATCCAGCCGTTCAGCTCCTCGATCTCCGAGCGGAGATGCTCGGGGTAGGTGTCCGCGCCGTTGTCCCACTCGTGGAACTGGGTCGCGAGATCGATGCCGATCCCCGTGAAGTCGTTGCTGACGACCCGGCCCGTCCTGCGGTCCCACAGGGTGGGCGTCGAGATGTGGCCCTCGAAGCCGGGTTCGGTGGCGTCGTAGGCGTCGCGGAGCAGGGTGAAGCCGTTGACGGGGTCCGAGCCGTGGGTCTCGCGGAACGCCCACCCCCGGCCGTCTCTGGCGTCGTCCACGTAGGACACGGAGACGACGTCCTCCAGCCCGTTGAGCGCGCGCTCGATAGTGACCCGTTGGGACCAGGGGCAGAACCAGCCCGCGTAGAGGTGGTAGCGACCGGCCTCGGCACGGAGCCCGCTCGAGCCATCCGCGGTGATCCGGCCGGTGAACCGGTACAGCGGACGGTCGTCACCCGGACGCCGCACGATCCGGTACTCGCCGTGGGCTGACGTGTCGACCGGCGAGGCGTAGCGGGGTGTGGTGGTCATCGGGGTTCCCCTCGTCGGTGTTCCGGGATCGGGGCCTGCGCCATCCGACGCGCTCGTCGACCGGGACGCGGACTCCGAGGAACCGCGTCCTGCGGCGGAGCCGGAATTCCAGGGACTCGTAGAGCCGGATGGCGTTGTCGTTGGATGCGGCTTCGTGCAGGAACGGGTCTCCCCGCGTTCCCGGATGCCCGAGGGCGAGCACGAGGCGGGTGGTCAGGCCCTGGCTCGTCGGGCCGCGTCACGAACACGGACACGTCCGGTCGGTACTGCACGGCCAAGCCGTGGCTCACGGCGAGACGGACGTTGGGCCCGAGCAGCGACGCACGGGCAGGGTTGTCGAGGACATGCCACCCGCTCACGGCTGAAGATCCTTCTCGGAGGCGTGCGACGGAAAGGAAGCGGGCGGCGTCGAGCCGCCCTGGACCACCAGGTCAGGGTCGACAGAAACCGGGAGGGGAGCCGAGCCCGTCCAGCCAGCGGCGTGCGACGAGCACGCGTACCGGAGCAAGCATCTCTCGACCTTCCGCAGCATCGACATGGACTCGTTCCCACAGTAACCACACACGGTCCGGCGGCGGGAGCATGAGCCACGGCACACCGCGCCGGGAATATCCGGGCTTGTCACCCCAGCGGGTCACGTCCGCTATCGGGTGATGGCCGGTTCCGCCCGACCCTGGAGCGCTTTCTGGCCGTCGAGACGTGGTCTCGCCTTCGACGAGTTCTGTCGCTGAGCCCTCCCCAGGCCCAGATCCGGCCTGCTCGCCGGGGTGAACTCGTCCGTATGGAGCCGTGCCGTGACCACCACAGTCAGGGACCGCGCGACGGCCCGTCCCGCTGCCGTCGGAAGAGCGGCGTAACCGGCGCGAGCTCCGATGAGTTTGTCCGCTCCGGCCGGTCTTGATGACGACCGCACTCCACGAACCGCACCCACGGAGCAGGACTATGACGGACACGACGCCCACCGCCACCCTCACCATCAGCCGCAGCCGCGCCGGGAACGCCGCGCTCTGGACGCTGCAGGTCCTCCTGGCCGCCGTTTACGCCTTCTCGGCGTTCGGCAAGCTCACCGCCGAGGCGCAGAACGTTGCGAGCTTCGAGACCATGGGGCTCGGGATGCCTGGGATGTACATCATCGGGGCGCTGGAGCTGGCCGGCGCGATCGCGATGTTCGTCCCACGCCTCACCGGGCTGGCCGCCTTGTGCTTCGTCGCGCTGATGATCGGTGCCGTGACGATCACCTGGGCGATCGGTGGTGGGATCCTGGTCGCGATCCCCGCCACTGTCGGGGTGCTCGCCGCGATCGTCGCCTACGGCCGGCGCGACAGCACGAAGGCGCTCACGGCCCGGGTCCGCCGCTGACCCCCATCACCTCTGCGCGAACGGCACGTTCGAGCCCTCCCGCTTCGCACGTCACCGACCTCTCGGGTCAGTACAGCTGCTGTGGGGCACGCTGTCGTGGGTCGACGCGCGGTCAGGCTGATACCCGGGTTGGTTGTACTCGGCTTCGACCGGGAATTCGTAGGCGAAAGGGTTTACGTGCTCCATCTGAGCTGGGGCGACCCCGCCTCGTTGGGCGCCGAGTGGCCGTCCTGCTCGGCCAGAGCCCGGAGCCGGCGCAGGTCGGCGGCGAGGCCGCGGCGCAGCATCCCCCGCAGGAAGGGCGTGAGCAGCCGCTGCTGAACACCGCGCGGCCGCACCCGCGCCTCCAGGTGGACGCGGCAGCGGCCGGGGCCGAGCGGCTCGACCCTGCGCGCCCCGTCGGCGTCCACGTCGGCGCCCGGCGTGGTGCGCCAGGTGAACCGCGAGCCCGGGTCGAGGCTCGTCACCTCGCCCCCGCTGCGGTAGGTGCGCCCGCCGGTGCGCAGCAGTTCCGAAGTGATCGTCGTCGGCGTCACCGGACCGGACGGGACCGGCGCCATCGTGGTGACGCCTGCGCGCCACGCGGGGTCGCGGTCGTAGTCGGCCGGTGGGCTCACCGCAGCCCAGCGCCGCACCCTCGACGAACTGTTGCGCCTGCTCCTCGCGACCCTGTCGGATCCGGCGAGGCAGCGGTGCAGCGGTGAGATCCACTAGCGAAGAGTGGGCAACAGACGCATCAGAACCCCGCCGGTAAGACGTACCAGGCGGGTTGGCCGTGGGATCAGACGTGGTGCGACATGGAGTGAGAACGGCGATCGTCCGCCCCCGGGTCGACCCCTGGCAGCTACCGGTCGTGTCCCTGACCTGCTGAAGTGGTGGACCAGGGCGCCGTCAACGCCTGGCCGGCGAAGACGAGGGGGTTGGCGCCCGAACAGTTGGGCGACGGCGGTACCGACCTCGATGCCTGGTGCGCGCTCACCCAGGGCCGCCAGTGCCGTGAGCGGGTCCACCCTCCGACGTCGCTCAGCCGGGCCCGGGCGAAACCGTCTGCGGCCGCCCGTTCGATCCTGGTGAGCACCTCGGGCAGCGGCGCGGAGCCCTCGATCGACAGGTCCGATGTCCATGCCGACCAGCAGATCGCGCATGATCACACCTGGCAATGGGCGATTACCCTGCGCGCGATAACGAGCCGTGATCGTGGGAGGTTCGGTGGAACTCCGACAGCCAGCCCGGGTACCCGTCAAACAGAGTTGCGGCTGCTCCCAGCCCCACTTACCTGGTGCACGACGCGCTCCGCAATGGTGGATGATCGCTTACTTCGCTGCGTCCACGCTCCCGAGAATGATCGTCCGTCTTAGATGGTCGACATCGCCATCTCCTACTTGGAACAAATGCAATTGAGCCGGGAAGGCGGTTCCGCCTGTGTGGGGGCTTGCGTCGGGTTGTCGCCTCGTCGTAATGTCGAATTTGATGAGGTCGGCAAAGTTGATCCAGTCGACAGTGAACTGAACTCATCAGTCGATGATCCTGAACAATTGGGGATTGAGGGACGCGTCAAGAATGACCATCACGAGCCCGCTCGGGGCCCTGGCCGCGCTGGGAGACCAGCGCGCGCCTGCCCCGGCGATCAAGTCCGTTCAGCCCGACCGGGACCACGGCGTGCTTGAGGTGGCCGGCGCGTTTGGCCACGACAATGCGGCTGAACTGCGGCAGCGGGTGGAGGGGCTGCTCGTTGCCGGCGTGCGCTTCCTGCTGGTGGATCTCGCCGAGGCCGGCCGCTGCGACCCCGGGGTGATCGGCGTGCTGGCCGATGCCGCCCGGGTTCTGGAGGGCCGGCAGGGATGGCTGCGGATCAATCCGAACCGAGCTGTGCCCATCGCCGCGGAGTTGGACGAGGCGACGTTGCCCGACCTGTTCGCGATCTACCGTGCGTCATCTGGCACCTCATTGCCGGGCGGTCGGCATGGTAGCTGACACCGACACCCGGTGCGGCGAGTTCGGCGGCTCGGTGGCCGAGCGCGCATTGGCGCCGTTCGAGCGCGACCCCTGCTGCTGACCTGTCCGGGTCGCTGAACCTGGACGATCAGAGCCTCGGGCTGCGCCCCCGTCCAGCGGTGTTCGGGACGAGACCTCCGGGTACTCAGCGCTGCTGCGCGATCGTGCGGTCGAACCGGGTCCCCGTGGCGATCTCGAGCCGAGGGCCATCTGCCACGGTCCTGCCGTACGCGTTGACCGTCGCGATCTTCGACAGCACCGCGGAGCAGATCGGGCCACTCGCGACGCTGCCGGGCCATCGTCCTGGCCGGCATCCCTGGCGGTCTCTGTACTCGTCCGGGGGTTGCGCCAGCCCAACCAAGGCTGCGCGTACCGACGTTTGGCTGGCCGCGTCAGGGATATCCGGGGCCGACCACGCGGCCTAGGACTGGAGACATGATGGAGAAGGGCTCTCCGCCATGACCGGCGTGCTCGCCGGGCGTGCGGAGGGGGTCGCGGTTCCGGCGACGATCCTCGGGGCCGGCCTCGGCGGCTTCGTCGACGGGATCCTGCTGCACCAGCTCCTGCAGTGGCACCACATGCTCTCCAGCGTCGACCCGCCGGACAACGTGCCGAGCTTGCAGATGAACACCGTGGGGGACGGGGTGTTCCACACCGTCACCTGGCTGTGCGTGTTGATCGGGCTTGGTTTGCTGTACTCCCGAGTCACCTCGTCCCGCGGGCGCCTCTGGAGTTCGCGGACGCTGTGGGGCTGGATCCTCGTCGGCTGGGGCATGTTCAATCTCGTCGAGGGGATCATCGACCACCACCTCCTCGGCGTCCACCACGTGCGCCACGGCACCGATCAACTGTGGTGGGATCTGGCGTTCCTGGCCCTGGGCGCGGTCCTCGTCCTCGGCGGATGGCTACTGCAGCGCAGCGGAAGACCCGTTGACGTCTGCGCGGAGCGACGCTCCTCGCCCTCACCGCGATGACCTTCGCCCACGTCGCGCACAGCCATAGCCACGGGGCCGCCGCGCTAGCGCCGCTGCTGGCGCTCGTCGTTGTCGCCGCGGGCTACGTGGCTCTGGCGACCCGGCGACGAGCGAATGGGCACGGCTGGAGCACATGGCGCACGTCGAGTTTCCTCACAGGCTGCACGCTGCTGGCCCTCGGCTTGGCCCCGAACCTCCTGCCCGATCTGGCGGAGGACTTTCGCGTGCACGTGCTCCAGCATCTGCTCATCGGGATGCTCGGCCCGCTCGCACTGGTCCTCGCCGCCCCGATCACGCTGGTGTTGCGATCGGTTACGCCGAGCAGGGGCCGGTTCATCGGGCGAGTGCTGCGAAGCAACGCCGTCCACCTCATCGCCAACCCGGTGTCGGCGTCGGCCCTTAACCTCGGAGGCCTGGCGGTTCTGTACCTCACCCCGCTCTACGCCGCCACCACCGGCAGCCCCGTGCTGCACCACCTGGTAGACCTGCACTTCCTCGCCGTCGGCTATCTGTTCGCCTGGGTGATCGCCGGCCCCGATCCCGCGCCGCGGCGGCCATCCGTGCCTGCCCGTCTCGTGGTGCTCGGCGCGGCCATCGCCGTGCACGCCACCCTGTCCCAGCTCATGTACGCAGGAGCTCTGATCAACATCCCGGTGCCTCCAGACCAACGGCGAGGCGGCGCCGCACTGATGTACTACGGCGGAGACATCGCGGAACTCCTGTTGGCCTTCGCGCTGGTCGCGACCTGGCGGCGCCGACCGGACCATCGCACGCACAAGCGGCCCGCCGCGGAGCATGACAGCCGCGTCGCGCGTAGCAGGGCGACCTCGTGACACAGCACGAGGATTGCGGCCCAGCGAGACGGACCAGCCGGCCAGTCTGCCGGGTCGCACACCCCCAAAACCCAGGTCTAACGCCTGTGCGGGGCACCCCGGCCCTGACGGTTGAGCGCAGTCCGCAGCTCGGCCACCTCGCCGGCACTCGCCCCGATGGGCATACTTCAGCAGGCGCGCTCAGGAAGACGTGTAGAGCCAGCGCCCCAGCAACCGGCTGACGAGCGGCATCACCACATAGGTCATGAGCGTCAGGATGATCAGCGGGAACATGGCCGACCTCGCCCAAAGCGGCCACCCGGCCACCCAGGGGGCGATGAACGCCTGGAACAGCAGCACGAGCGGGTAGACCGCGACCAGCGAGACCAGCCACTGCTTCCAGCGAGGCGGTGGTTTGATCGTCTCCCCCGCATGGGCGGGGACGTAGAACCAGGTCTCCAGGCCCGTCCGCTGCTGCACCGCCGTGCGGGCGTCGGCGATGTCCCGGACCTTATCGTGCAAACGGGCCCGCTCCCGCGAGTCCAGCCAGCGCTGCAGCGCCTCCCGGTTGACGAACTGCACGATGATGTGAAAGTCGCGGCTGCCCTGCTCGTGGATGACCGTCACACTCAGGTTGCCGGGGAAGTGGGCTGCCGCCGAGGCGAGGCCCTTGGCCCACTTGGCGAACTCGTTTTCCTTGCCGGGCTTCGCACGCCAGCTGAAGACCACTGTGACGGGCTCGTCGTCAGCCAGGCCGTGTTGACGGGCAGACGTCGGGCCGCTCACCGTCGTCATCGCCTCAGTCTGCGCCGCGCCTCGGGCGTCGTTGAGGAGCCGACGGACGCAGGCGGACGGTCGAAACTGGCCATCGGGTGTCCTTGACTGGCGGGCCGCTGCCTGCTGCTCGTCCCCCCGCGAGACAGCGTCGCGGCCGCTCGAGGGGCCACCGGGCTGGGGCGTAGCTTGGCGTGCGTCGCCACCTGGGCGCCGCAGCAGCGGGCTTCCGACTCCGCTTCGAGCACGCGCAGGTTCTTCGACACCGACGAGACGGTGAGACTGTGCAGCTCGGCGACGGCAGCGACTGTGCCGTGCTCGGCGAGATCCCGCAGGGTGATCAGATGCTTGACGGTCAGCACGTGTGCGCTCAGACGTGCTGCGTTTGGCGGAGCAGGCCCAGCAACCGTTCGCCGATGCGGGCGACCTCCCGCTGGTAGGGCGTGTCGGAGAGAACGAAGTGCGTGATGCCCAGGTCGGCGTAGCGGCGCATCGCGGCGGCGACGTCCTCGGCCGAGCCGACGAGCCAGGTCGTGGCCGCGCCGCCGCCCCCGTACCTACGGGATCGGCCGCGCTGCCCCCGCACGTCAAGTCCCTGCAGCACCAGGAGGTGCTTCACCCTTGCACTTGACAAGACGCCCCACATATCAGTCGGGCTGCAGCTGAAGCTCGACGACGATCGCCGTCCCCTCCCCGGGGGGGCTTTTCACTTCGATTGACCCGCCCAGGGCCTGCACCCGGTCACGCAGCCCGATCAGGCCCGAGCCTCCGGCGGGATCGGCGCCGCCGATGCCGTCGTCGCGGATCGAGAGGTGCAGCAGGGTGTCGCGTTGTTCGACGGTGACATGGGTGAGTGAGGCGTGGGCGTGTTTGGTGGTGTTGGTGAGCGCCTCGGACACGATGTAGTAGGCCGCTACCTCGATCCGGTCCGCGGGACGGGTGTCGGTGCGGATATGGAGTTCTACCGGGAGCGCGGCGCGGCGGGCCAGGGTGCGCAGGCCCGGGCCGAGCCCGCCCTCGGACAGGATCGCCGGGTGGATGCCGCGGGAGATCTCGCGCAGCTCCTCGATCGCCCCGTCGAGCTCGTGCGCGGCCCGACCGATCTGCGTCTGCAGCTCGGGCAGCTGCGCGGGCACGGTGGCCTGGGTCAGGCGCAGGGTGAGGCTGAGCGAGACCAGTCGCTGCTGGGTGCCGTCGTGCAGGTCGCGCTCGATGCGGCGCCGGGCGTCGTCTGCGGCGGCGACGATCCGGGACCGGGAGGCGGTGAGCTGGGCGCGGCTGTCGGCGTTCGCGATCGCGGTGCCGACGAGCTCGGTGAAGCCGGCCATGCGCTCTTCGGTGTTGGCCGGCAGACGCTCGCGCCGCCCCCCGATGGCGATCGCGCCCCAGAGGCGCCCTTCGACGACGATCGGAGTCGCGACCGCCGACTGGAGTCCTATCCGGCGGACGGCGTC
>JAODNO010000676.1 GCA_025465235.1 Pseudonocardia sp. | reverse complement strand
CTGCACACCGTCGTCGCCGACCCGGAGTTCGACGCGGCGCTGAGGGGGCTCCCGGACGGCTGCGTGGTCGTCCACGACCTGACGGAGCTCGACGGTCCCGGCCCGCTGCCGTGGCGACCGCCCGCAGGCCGCACCATCGTTCTGACCTCCGGCACCACCGGCACCCCGAAGGGCGCCCGCCGGCCGCCTCCGCACAGCCTCGCCCCGGCGGCGGCGATCCTGTCGACGATCCCGCTCCGCGCGGCCGAACCGGTGCTGATCGCGGCGCCGCTGCTGCACACCTGGGGGTCCGCCGCGTTGCAGCTGGCCGTGCTGCACGGGGCTCCGGTGGTCCTGCGGCGACGGTTCGATCCCGCCGAGTTCCTGCGCGTGGTCGAGGAGCAGCGCTGCGACGCCGCGTTCGCGGTGCCGGTGATGCTGCAACGGCTGCTGGAGCTGCCCGCCGCCCAACTCGACGCTGCGTGGTCGCGGCACCGGCCGCGGATCGTGGCCGTCAGCGGTTCGGCCCTGCCGCCCCAGGTGGCGGCCGCATTCCTGGATCACTTCGGTGACGTGCTCTACAACCTCTACGGCTCCACCGAGGTGTCCTGGGTGAGCATCGCCTCCCCAGAGGACCTGCGCGCCGCACCGGGCACCGCCGGCCGCGCCCCGGCCGGCACGCAGCTGGTCGTCCTGGACGACAGTGGCCGTCCTGTGCCCACGGGCACGGAGGGGCGCATCTTCGTGCGCAACGACATGCCGTTCGAGGGCTACACCCGCGAGGGCGCCGATATCGAACGCGAGGGCCGGCTGCTCGGCACCGGCGACATCGGCACGCTCGACGAGGATGGCAGGCTGCTCATCACCGGCCGAGCCGACGACATGATCGTCTCCGGGGGTGAGAACGTGCATCCCGGGCCGGTGGAGGATCTGCTCGCCGCCCGGCGCGAGGTCCGTGAGGCGGCCGTGACCGGCGTGTCCGACGAGCAGTACGGCCAGCGGCTGGCCGCGTACCTGGTGCTCGAGCCCGGCACCTCGGTCGACCCCGACGACGTCCGTGGGTGGGTGCGGGACGAGCTCGGACGCTTCTCTGTGCCGCGCGACGTGGAGTTCGTCGACGAGCTTCCCCGCAACGCCACCGGCAAGGTCGTGCACCGCGAGCTGCGCAACCCCGACCGGAGATGAGCAGTATCACTGACCCGTGTGAGAGGTCGTTTCAGAAAGACTCCGGCGTGCGCTGCAGAGCGAGGTTGATCTCGGTCAGCCTGCATGACGTGGTGGAGGATCTTTTCCCGGACGCCTGCGCTCGATCTCCGCGGCGGCGCGGCTCGTCCACGGCGCGACCGTGGGGGGAAGGGCCCGGCCCGCGGCCGGCGTCCTGTGGCGCCGAGGCGGTGCCCTATGCCGCGCTGCGGGCCATCGAGCTGCCCCGCCTCGCGTAACGTCCAGGCCCGTGATGTCCGTTGCGGCTGCGTCCGTCGAGGCGCTGTTCGCACCCGAACCGCCGGTCGCGGAGCATCCTGCCGTGCGGGCCGCGGGCCGGATTGCGGCCACTGTGCTCGCCCCGCACGCCGAGGCGGCCGACGACCCGGCGCGTGGAGTCGATCCGGCGCACCTCAGGCTGCTGGCGGAGCACCGCCTGCTGTCGGTGAAGATCCCGGCCGCGGAGGGTGGGCATGGCGCCGACGAACGGGTGGACGCCGAGACCGTCGAGCTGGTCAGCGGAGCATGCGGGGCCACCTGGTTCCTCACCACCCAGCACCGCTTCCCGCAGGGTCTGTCCCGCGGTCCGCTCCCCGGGCTGGACGCGGGGGCCGTCGAGCTCGGTCCCGCGGCTGCCCGTCACCGTGCCGGGCTGGCCGCGGCGACCACGAGCGCCGGCATCGCGATCGCCCACATCCGACGGCCGGGGCGACCCGCTGTACGGGCCGAGGCCCGACCCGGCGGCTGGACGTTCTCCGGGACGGCCGACTGGTGCACCGGCTGGGGGCTGATCGAGGTGGTCATGATCGCTGCGTCCACCATCGACGGCCGGTTGGTCCTGGCCCTGCTGCCCGCCACGAAACGTCCCGGTCTGCGAGCCGGGCCGCGGCTGCCGCTGGCCGTCATGGGCGGCACGCGCACCGTCGCGCTCGAGATGGACGGCCTGCAGATCGACGCGGAGGACGTGCTCGCCACGGTGGACGTCCGCGCCTGGCGTGCGCACGACGCGGCCCGCACCGCGAACACCACGCCTGCGTCCCTCGGACTGCTCCGACGCATGCTCGTCGCTCTCGCCGAGCTCGGCACGGCGAAGGCCCGGCCGGAGGCCGTCGACCTGGCCATGACCCTCGCCGAGCGCGCCGCCGCCCGCCGGACCGAGGCATACGCGCTACTGACCACCGTGCCGTTGGTCGAGCGGGTGCCCGAGCGGACGGCGCTGCGGGCCGAGGTCACGGAGCTGGCCGTCCGGACGGCAAACGCGCTGATCGCGGCCCGCTCGGGCAGCGCGTTGCTCCTGGCCAGCCCCGAACAGAGGTGGGCCAGGGAGGCGGCGTTCCACCTGATCCAGGCCCAGACGACCGGAGTCCGGCAAGCCCAGCTGGCGGCGTTCGCCCACCCCCGATAACGCAGAACCCGTCCGCATCCGGATCGCATGGTGAAGGCGGTCACGGCAGACTCCGGCCATGGCCATCGCCACCACGCCTGCACTCCCGCTCCGCCCGCCCGCCCACCAGGTCAGCCCCCGGGCGGTGCGGTGGTGGCAGCTGCGGGGGCTCCTGACATTGGTGGTCCTCGTCGCGCCGCAGGTCGTCGTGCTGCTCGTGCTGGGCTCGGGCGCACCGGGCTGGCTCGTCTGGACCGCGGCCGCGGCCGGCGTGGTCGCCCTGGTGTACACGATCCTCGTGCCGCCGCTGCTGTACCGGCTCCACCGCTGGGAGGTCACCCCCGAGGCCGTGTACACCCTGTCCGGCTGGCTCGTCCGGGAGTGGCGGATCGCCCCCATCTCCCGGGTGCAGACGGTCGACACCGAGCACGGCCCGCTGCAGCAGCTGCTCAAGCTGGCCAGCGTCACGGTCACCACGGCCTCGGCGCGCGGCCCG
>JAODNO010000672.1 GCA_025465235.1 Pseudonocardia sp. | reverse complement strand
ACCGACTCCAGCAACTGCTTGACCGGCTCCGACAGGTCGTCGTAGGCAGCCTGCAAGTCCGCCCAGAGCGTGTGGCCGCCCAGCTCGGCGACGACCTCGTAGGTCAGGGACTCGATCTGGAACGGCGGGTTGCGCCACAGCCCGCCGATATGCCAGGTGCTGGCCTTACCGGTCTGCTCCACCCGATACGGGTAGACGAGCGGGTTGGTTGGGTCCTTGGTCGCGGTGGGGTGGTCGAAGGGCTCCCCAAAGATGCGGACGGCGGTGACATGACGGTCTGGGCTCAGGTGCTGGCCGCGGAACACCAGCACCTTGTGCTCGCGGAACTCGCGGCGCAGCTGCTCGGCGGTCGCCTCCTCGACGTCCTGATTGAGATCGACCCCGACAATTTCAGCTCCGATTCGGGGACCCGCGCGGCGGACCTCGAATGCGACGGACGTGGTCATGGAAACCTCCATGTGCGGCACGGAAAATACGAATCATGGGCGCGGTCGAATACATCACCGCAATCCCCGAAGAACCAATGATCAGCAGATCCGAGCGCCGGTGACGGCACGGCGTGAATGATGGAGCGGGATTCAACGCGGACAGCAGGCGCCGTGGACACGCATCAGGTCGACACATCGCCTGATGGTGAGCCACGTACCGTACACAACGTCGACGCTAATCGGCAGCGACTTCGAACTGCAACATATCTTGATGTGATAGCGGTCACTGTCGGGGCAGCGAACGAGCCGACCTCGCGCCGCCTCGACCGGCATGTGTTCCACCGGCGGCTCCCAAGTGCCCAGCACGGCAGCAGCGCCAGCACGTCCTCCCCCACACCAGCACAGGTCCTCCAGGTTTGGCTGTCCAGAGGGCGACAGGCCGGAGCTGCAGGAAAGCCTCGCGCGCGAGGGCGTTGCATGAACGTGGCTCTGACGGCGGCGACGCAGCTGGTGAGAGCGCCGGAGCAGGGTTCAGCCGCGGACGACGTTTCTTGAGCAGATCCACTCGGAGGTGCTGCAGCGATGGAACGTCGCCACTAGGGCGGTCCCGAGGTCCCAGCTCAACCCTTCTGGCCTGCCAGCTGACTGCCGGCACGCATCAGACCGGGATGGCATAAATGGGCTGACGTCGTCGAGTACGGGGCCGTCGACACCCTGGCCGGGGTGGCCGGCCGTCGGGTGCGGGCGGGTCGCCGGATCAGCGGCCATGGGAAATGGCGCACGACACATTGTTTGTCGGAGTCTTGAGCCGGAGCGTCGTGCTCCGTACCTTCAGGTGGTCGGCCCATCACGGATCGACACCATCCAGAGCGGCCGAGAGACCCGGATCGACGACGTCGCAGCAACCCCCCGCGTGAGTGGGTGCGGGTGCTACCGCCGGGAACGATGGAGGTTCGTACGTGACCGGCTCGGTGAGGGTCTTCCTGCGCACCACATGGCACGTCCGGCGCCGCCACGTCGACCTCTGCCGTACCTGCACGGCCATCTGTCCGGCCTGAGCCGTTTCGGCCTGAGCCGTTCCCTGCCTTTCCTGACCACCGCTCGCACCGTCGCGCACCCTGCGTGACCGTGCTCTGAGTGTGCGCCCGCCAGGCGACTTCCCTCGAAGGATCTGCACATGAGCACCACCTCCGTACCGCGACGTGCGCCGGGCGAGCCGACCGGGTACCCGACTCGGACGGTCGTCCGGCCGGCTGCCAGAGCGGCACTGCGATGAGTCCGTTCACGGAGGCGCGGATGTACCTGGGCGTCGAGATCGCCGGTGCGGGCCGCCATCCGGGTGCGGTCTGCCGGCCCGGGACGGTGCCAGCCGCGCTGGCCGGCGCCGCGCACTACCTCGCGTTGGTCAGGGCGGCGGCGCGACGCGGACTGGACTTCGTTGCGTTGCACGACACGTTCGCAACCGGGGACGGGCCGGCACGGCTCGACGCGGTGGCCGTTGCGGCACGTATCGCTCCGGTCATCGGCGGGATCGGGCTCATTCCGACCGCCACCGTCACCCACACCGAGCCCCTCCACGTCTCCAAGGCGATCGCCACGCTGGGCCTGGTGTCGGGCGGCCGCGCCGGGTGGGAGCCGGCGGTGTCGCGAACACCTGCCGAGGCCGACCTGTTCAGCCGCAAGCCGGCTGCGCCCACGGCGGCGCTGTGGCGGGAAGCGGCGGAGGCCATCGAGGTCGTCGCGCGACTCTGGGACTCCTGGGAAGACGGCGCCGTCATCCGGGATGCCGCCACCGGCCGCTACGTTGACCGGGACAAGCTGCACTACATCGACTTCGCCGGGGAGTTCTTTTCGGTGAAGGGCCCGTCGATTACACCGCGGCCGTCGCAGGGACGCCCGGTGGTCGTGCTGCGGACCGACGAGCCCGAGGCGGTGCCGGTGGCGGCCCGGTGGGCCGACGTCGTCCGGGTGACCGCTCCCGGGCTGGACGCGGCGTACGCGACCCGGCAGCGGGTGCGCGCCGCGGTCGCTTCTGCCGGCCGCGACCCTGACGAGGTCATCGTGCTGCTCGACGTCGAGGTGCATCTGGCGCAGGACCGCTACCACGCTCGCTCCGGGCTCGACCGGCTCGACCGACTCGCGGGTGCGGCGCTGCCCGCATCGTCGATGCGGGTGCTAGGCCCCCCATCGGGGGTCGCCGACCTCGTCGGCCAGGCGGTCCGGCTGGGAGCGGCCGACGGCATCACGCTCGTCCCCCTCGCCCTGCCCGGCGACCTCGCGGCGATCGCCGACGATCTCGTCCCGCTGCTCGCGGGCCGCGGCCTGTTCCGGCCCGGCCGGTCGGGATCGCTGCGGGCCCGGTTCGGACTCGCCCGGCCAGACAACCATTTCGCGGAGGCCCGCTCGTGACCAGCAGGAAGCAGATCCATGTGGGCGCGCATTTCCCGGGCGTCAACAACACGACGGTGTGGAGTGATCCTCGGTCGGGCAGCCAGACCGACTTCGCCTCGTTCGTCGCGTTCGCTCAGAATGCCGAGCGCGGCCTGTTCGACTTCCTGTTCCTCGCCCGAGCTGCGTGAGGCCGGGAAGGTGCGTCCTCGCTCGCCGTCCGAGACAGCTCGTGCCTCTGCCGCGTGCCCGAAACGAAGGTCGCCCATGCTCGCCGACCGCCCTCATTCCCACCGTCCCCCTGCCCGGCGACGGCCGGACCGCGGGCTGACGTCGGTGGCCCATCCCCTCGACAACCCGGCCAGGGCGTCGCTGCTCGGCCCGCACGCCCATCTCGCCCAGCGCTGCGGCGCGGTGCTGCGCTACCCACCCGGCGTGTCCCCGTTCGTCGCCCTCCCCGACAACCCGTACGCTGTCGGTTCCATAAGTCGGCCGGGGCCTGTGACCAGCGCCGATCAGTGCCTTCCCGCGGCGGGGCATGATCGTGAACGTGTCGTTACGCCTGCTCTACCTGATCTTCGATCGGCTTCTCGGCTGGCTGCTCGGCCGCACACCGGCTTCCAAACACATCGAGTTGCTCGTCCTACGCCACGAGGTCGCCGTACTCCGCAGAGCCAACCCGACGCCCCACCTGGACTGGGCCGACCGGGCAGTGTTCGCCGCGCTGATCCGGCGGCTACCCAGGGTGCTGTGCGATCACCACCGCCTGGTCGCTTCGGGCATGGTCTTGCGCTGGCACCGCCGCCTGACGCCAAGAGGTGGACCTCCCGAACCGGTCCGGTCGCCCACCCATCGATGACGCCATCGCCGCGCTGATCGAACGGATGGCCAGACAGAACCAGACCTGGGGCTACAAGAGAATCCCGGGCGAACTGCTCAAGCTCGACCACCGCGTCGGAGCATCGACGACCCGCCGGATTCTCAAGCTGCGGCGGATATCCTCGGCACCATCCCGACACACCGACACGACATGGCGGCAGTTCCTGCGGACGCAGGCCACGACCACGCTGGCCGTGGACTTCTTCCACGAGGCGGGGACGAGGTCGCCGTGGGGTGGGCGCCGGCCCCGCAGCGCCACGTCCTGGGGGCCGCGGCACTGGCGCAGGCGTGCCGCGCCCTCGATCCCGTCATCGACGAGGTCGCGCCCGCCCACGAGCGGGCGCTTCTCACGCGGCTGCTCGACGGGCTGGCCATCGTGCCCGACGTCCACCCGCTGCGGACGTGGAGCGACAGCACCAAACCGCGTCGCCGCCGGAGATCCGCACCTGCCACCCGGTGCTCTACGACAACCTCGGGCTGCCCCCACTCCCCCGCAACCCGCGGCGGGACACCGCCTACGCCACCGCCGCGGCGGTGTGACCGTGGCCCTCGCGCGATCGCGGCGGTCACCCAAGGGTGTGCCGGCGGCCGCACCGACCTACCATCGGTCCGTCGCCCGATCAGGTGGCCCGATACGGAGGTGCACGTCGTGATCGTCCCGACGCGCCGCCGGCACATCGACCACTGCCACGTCGGCACCACGGGCTGTCCGGTCCGCTCCTCCTGACCCGCGACGGCGGACCACCCGCCGCACCGCGCCCGATCAGGACACGACGTTCCCACCAGCAGCCCGACACGGTCGTCGCGGCGGGGCCGGCAGATCCGGCACGCGCGCTGACGGCCGGCCCCGCACGGGCAGATCCCACGAGCGGGGCCTCCCACATTGAGGAGACGACCCATGACCACCTCGCGGACGTTCGACGACGTCGCCGGGGCCGCCCTCCCGGCCCCGCCCGAACGGGAGTCCGACGCCAACCTGCTCGCCGCCAAGGTCGTGCCGCGTAGGCGCCCGGGTCAGTGGGCGGCGGCCGCCGTGGTGCTGGTGCTGGTCGCGATGGTGGTGAACACGCTGATCACCAACCCGCGGTTCCAGTGGGACGTGGTGGCCGCCTACTTCACCGAGGCGTCGATCCTGCGCGGCCTGTTGCTCACGGTGTGGCTCACCGCGGCCGTGATGGCGTGCGGGTACCTGCTGGGCATCGTCCTCGCGGTGATGCGGCTGTCGAGCAACCCGGTGCTGCGCATGATCAGCTTCGGCTACGTGTGGCTGATCCGGTCGGTGCCGCCGCTCGTCCAGCTGCTGTTCTGGTACGAGCTGGCCTCGCTCTACCCGCAGCTGTCACTGGGCATCCCGTTCGGGCCGTCGTTCGTCACCGTGCCGACGGCGCACCTGTTCACCGGGCTGCTCGCCGCGTTCGTCGGGCTGATGCTGGACGTCGGCGCGTTCTCTGCGGAGATCATCCGCGGCGGGCTGCTGGCCGTCGAGAAGGGGCAGACCGAGGCCGCGCAGTCGCTGGGGCTGAGCGGGCGGCGCATCTTCCGCCGGATCGTGCTGCCCCAGGCGATGCCCGCGATCATCCCGGCCTCGGGCAACCTGCTGATCGGGATGCTCAAGGCCACCGCCATCGTCAGCGTCATCGCCGTGCAGGACCTGCTCTACTCGGCGCAGCTGATCTACAACCAGAACTTCCTGATCATCCCGCTGCTGCTGGTGGCCACGATCTGGTACATCGTGCTGACCACGCTGCTGTCGATCGGCCAGTACTTCGTGGAGCGCCACTACGCCCGCGGCTCGGCACGCGGCGGGGGCGGTCCGGGGTTCTGGCAGATCATCCGGGGGAACCTGCCGCTGTTCGGTCGCACCACCCCGGCGGGCCTGTCATGACCGCCGCACCGCTGCTGCGGATCCGTGGACTGCGCAAGAGCTTCGGCAGCAACGTCGTGCTCGACGGCGTCGACCTCGACGTGGCCGAGAGCGCCGTGACCGTGCTGCTCGGACCGTCCGGGTCGGGCAAGAGCACGCTGCTGCGCTGCATCAACCACCTCGAGAAGCTCGACGCCGGGTTCGTCGAGGTCGGCGGCGAGATCATCGGCTACCGCTACGACCGCCACCGGCTCCACGAGCTCTCGCCCTCGGCGGCCACCCGCCAGCGGGCCCGGATCGGGATGGTCTTCCAGCAGTTCAACCTGTTCCCGCACATGACGGTGCTGGAGAACATCGTCGAGGCCCCGATCGCGGTGGCCCGCAAGCCCCGCAATGAGGCCGTGGCCCAGGCCCGGGAGCTGCTCGACCAGGTCGGGCTCGCCGGGCGCGAGGACTCCTACCCCCGCCAGATGTCGGGCGGCCAGCAGCAGCGGGTGGCCATCGCCCGCGCGCTCGCCATGGAGCCGCGGCTGATGCTGTTCGACGAGCCGACCAGCGCGCTGGACCCCGAGCTCGTCGGCGACGTCCTCGCCGTCATGAAGGACCTCGCCGTCAGCGGCATGACCATGGTCGTGGTCACCCACGAGATCGGGTTCGCCCGCGAGGTGGCCGACTCGGTCGTGTTCCTCGACGGCGGCCGGATCCTCGAGTCCGGGCCGCCGGACGAGGTGCTCGCCCATCCCCGCAACGACCGCGCCCGCGCGTTCCTCACCGCGGTCCTCTGACCCCGCTCCCCCGCCAGGCCCGAAAGGACCACCCGTGACCACCTCCCCCCGTCGTCGCACCGCAGGCCGGATCATCGCGGCCGTCGCCGCGCTCGCCGCCACCGCACTGCTGGCCGCCTGCGGTTCGTCCACGGCCGCAAGCGGCGCCCCCGCCGGCGCGTCGACCGACACCTACCCCACTCAGGACGTGGTGTCGTCGATCGCCGCCGACCCGGCGCTGAAGGCAGAGCTCCCCGCCGCGGTGCAGAGCAGCGGCGCGCTCCGGCTCGGCACCACCCTCACCCCGGGCACGTCGGGGCTCCCGCACGGCGGCCAGACGCCCGACGGCACCAACATCGGGCTCGACGTCGACCTGCGCAACGCCGTGGCCAAGGTGCTCGGCGTGAACTGGCAGGTCGAGAACGGCACCTTCGCCACGATCATCCCGGGCGTGCAGAACGGCAAGTTCGACGTCGGGCAGGACAACTTCGGCGTCACCAAGGCCCGCGAGCAGGTGGTGGACTTCGCGACCTACCTCAACGACGGCCAGGCGTTCCTCGCCTCCAACACCGTCACCCTGAACGCCGTCAAGGACCTCACCGACCTGTGCGGGCTGAACGTCGCCACCACCCCGGGCTCGACGTTCCAGCAGATCCTCACCACCTCAGCAGCCAAGTGCGCCGCAGCGGGCAAGAAGCCCTACGGTGTGCAGTACTTCGCCGACAGCGGCCCGATCTTCCTCGGCCTCGCGAACGGCAAGGTCGACGTCTACTTCGGGCCGACGCTGAGTCTCAAGTACGACGCGACGCACGTCGCGAACACGAAGTTCCTCAGCGAGATCAGCACCACGCCGGTCGGGTTCGTGACGGCCAAGGGATCGCCGCTGAGCAAGCCGCTGAGCGACGCGGTGAACAAGCTGATCGCCACCGGCGACTACGCGAAAATCTTCGCCAAGTGGGGCATCTCCGGATCCGGGATCCCGACATCGCAGGTCAACCCGCCCGCCACGCTCTGACACCCGACCCGAGGAGTACAAGCCGTGAAGTTCCAGGTGCTCGACATCGTCCCGCACGCGCCGCATCCCGTGACCGGTGAGCTGATCTCCGTGCACGAGCGCCTCGCACGCGTGGTGGAGACCGCCGTGCTGGCCGAGCGGCTTGGCTTCGACGCCTACGCGGTGGGCGAGCGTCACGCGGGCGAC
>JAODNO010000667.1 GCA_025465235.1 Pseudonocardia sp. | reverse complement strand
CGCCGAATGGGGACCGTACGACGCGCCGAGCCCCAACGACAGGACGATCACCGCGAGCACCATCAGGCCCGCCGAGCGCGTGTCGACCAGCAGGAAGAACCGCACCGGCCACACCACCAGCAGCACGGACCCCACGAGGTAGACCGGCTTGCGGCCTACCCGGTCCGACCAGCGCGCCGAGATGATGATGCTCAGCAGCCACGAGACACTGCCGACGATCACGACCAGCAGCATGGTCGTGCGGCTCACGCGGAGCACCGAGGTGCCGTACGAGAGCAGGTAGGCCAGGAAGACGTAGCCGATGGCGGTGTTGGCGATGAAGCTGACCGAGGCGATGAGCAGCTCCCGCGGCCGCTCGCGCAGCACGTCGATCATCGGGAGGCGGGCGCGCACCTGCTCGGTCTTCAGCACCCGGAACACCGGGCTCTCCTCGATCCGCAGGCGGATGAACAGGCCGACGCCGACGAGCACGATGCTCAACAGGAACGGCAACCGCCAGCCCCAGCTCGCGAACTGCTCGTCGGTGAGCGTCGCCCCGATGACCACGAACACCAACTGGGCGAGGATCAGCCCGGCCGGCACCCCGATCTGCGAGTAGGCCCCGTACCGGCCGCGCTGCCCGGTCGGCGCGTGCTCGACGGCCATCAGTGCGGCACCGCCCCACTCGCCGCCTGCGCTGAGCCCCTGCAGCAGGCGCATCGCGACCAACAGGATGGGCGCGGCGACACCGATCTGCGCGTAGGTCGGCAGCACCCCGACCCCGACCGTCGCGACGCCCATCAGCACCAGCGACGCGACGAGCATGCCCTTGCGGCCGATCCGGTCGCCGAAGTGGCCCCACAGGATCCCGCCCACCGGCCGGGCGAGGAACCCGACGCCCAGCGTCGCGAAGGATGCCAGCGTGGCGGAGGCAGGCGAGAGGGTCGAGAAGAACTGCGAGGGGAAGATCAGCGCCGCCGCGGTGGAGTAGATGAAGTAGTCGTACCACTCGATCGTCGTGCCGATCGCGCTGGCGAACGCCACGCGCCGAAGCTGGTCGGGGCGCGACTCCTCCTCGGCCGCGGCTATCGCTGATGTCCTGTCCCGGTCCACCCGCCACCCCCTGTCCGTCGTCGGACACCTTGGGAGGAGCGGTGTGCGGATGTCAACCGATCTCCTCACCCGGTCCAGCCGGGACGCACCAGCCCGCTCTCGTACGCCAGCACGACCACCTGGGCGCGGTCCCGTGTCCCGAGTTTGACCATCGCCCGGCTGACGTGGGTCTTCGCGGTGGCTCTGCTCACCACGAGCCGTTCCGCGATCTCGTCGTTCGACAGCCCGGCCGCGACGAGTTCCACCACCTCCCGCTCACGCTCGGTGAGGGCCTCGAGCAGCGCGGCGACCTGCCGCGCGGGCTGCGGTGGCTTGGCCCGTGCCGCGAACTCCTCGATCAGCCTTCGGGTGACGACGGGCGAGAGCAGCGCGTCGCCGCGGTGCACGACCCGGATCGCGTTGATGAGCTCGACCGGCTCGATGTCCTTGACCAGGAACCCGCTGGCGCCGAAGCGGATGGCGTCGAACACGTAGGCGTCCTCGGCGAACGTCGTGAGGACGACCACGCGGGTGCCGGCCAGGCCGGGGTCGGCGACGATGTCGCGGGTGGCGTCGAGGCCGTTGCGAACGGGCATCCGGATGTCCATCAGCACGACGTCGGGCCGGGTCTCGTGGGCCGCAGCCACGGCTGCTGCGCCGTCCGCGGCCTCGCCGAGCACCTCGATGTCGGGCTGCGAACCGAGCAGCGCGCGGAACCCGGCCCGGACGAGGGCCTGGTCGTCGACGAGCAGGACCCCGATCACCGGCTCGCCCCGGAGGTGCGCAGGTGTGCGTCCACGCGGAAACCGCCGCCAGGGCGCGGACCAGCGGTGAGGGACCCGCCGAGCGCCATGGCGCGTTCCCGCATCCCGGGCAGCCCGTTGCCGCCCGTCCCGTCGGTAGGTCCCGTCACTCCGGCGCCGTCGTCGTCGATCCGCATCGTGAGGCCGTCCTCGGTGTAGGTCAGGAGCACCGACGCCCTGGCGGGCCCGGCGTGGCGGCGCGTGTTCGTGAGCGCCTCCTGCACGATCCGGTACGCCGCGGAGTCGACGCTGGGCGGCAGCTCGCGCGGCGTCCCCTCGATCTCGACGGTCACCGGGAGCCCGGCGGTACGGGTGGCCGTGACGAGGTGGTCCAGCGCGTCCAGCCCTGCCACCGGGTGCTGCGGAGGTTCCTCGTCGACGCCGCGCAGTACGCCGAGGGTGGAGCGCATCTCGCGCAGCAGGTCGCGGCTCGACTGCTTGATCGCGGTGAGTGCGGTGCGGGCCTGCTCGGGATCGTCGTCCATCAGGTACAGCGCCACGCCGGCCTGGACGTTGATCAGCGAGACGTGGTGGCCGAGCACGTCGTGCAGGTCGCGGGCGATCCGGAGGCGTTCCTCGCTCCCGCGTCTGCGGTCGGCCTCGACCCGGGCGGTCCTGGCCTGCTCCCTGCGCTCGCTGCGCGCCCGCCACACCTCGGCCAGGGCGATCAGTGCCGCGAGCCACGCCAGCCAGGCGAAGCCACCGGTCAGCGGGAAGCCCGCCCCCGGGTGCTTGATCAGGTAGACCGCCACGAGTACGGGGAACGTGCCGCCGGTGATCGCGTAGGCGGCCACCCGGTGTCCGGCCGTGACGGTGGTCCCGAGCGCGATGAACGCGGCCAGGAACACCGGGCCGAACGGGTACCCCGCAGCGAAGTAGGCGACCAGCACGGCGGCGATGCCCGCGAACACGACAGGCGGGTGCCACCGGCGCACCACGACGGCGGCCGGACCGGCCAGCAGCAGCACGATCCCGAGGGCGTCGAGGGGCCGGGCCTCGGGCTGGTTTCTTGCGGCGAAATGGCTGCCGACCAGCGTGAACGCGGCCACGGCGAGCGGCAGGACCACGGTGGGCAGCGCACCGGCCCACCACCTCGAACCCCACCACCTCGGACGCTGCGGCGGATGCACCCGCCCACGGTAGCCAGCGTTCGCGCCGCCCACGTCCGCCTGCGGGAGTGCGCAGGCCTACCGCGCCCGGCGTAGGGCGTGGGTCTGCTCAGCCCTCCGGCCGGTGCAGCACGTCGTGAAGGACGGTGTGCAGGACCTCGGCGTCGGCCGGGTCGTGCAGCCGGCACGCCCCGCCGCGCACGGCGTACCACTCGTCGGCCTCCTCGTACCGGACGCTGACCTGCACCGAACCGTCGTCGCTGCACGTGGTGCGAAGCTCCAGGGCTCCGGTGATCACTCCGACGTCGTCGGTCCACACGCCCCCGGGCGGCGCGGTGAGCGGGGAGGTGTGCTCGGTGGGCATCATCAGCACCTGTCCAGCATGTCGAGGAGCGCAGAGCGTTCGGCAGAGGTTACCGAGAGGTCCCATGTGGACTTGGTGGCGATCCACAGCTCCGCGTAGGTGCACCAGTAGCCGGTGTTCTTGGGCTTCCACAGGTTCGGCGGCTGGTCACCCTTGGCCTGGTTGACGCTGTCGGTGACGGTGAGCAGCCCCGGGCCGTTCAGGTCGTTCGCGAACGCCTCCCGCCGGGCGTCGTCCCACTCCGCGGCGCCGGACCGCCACGCCTCCGCAAGCGGAACGACATGGTCGATGTCGACATCCGACGGATCGGTGTGCGTCGCCCCGTCGTAGGGCGAGTTCCAGACGCCGCTGACGATCCTGCAGGGCGGCGTGGCGACGACGTCGCTGCCGTCGCGCTGAAGCACCAGGTCACGGGTGTCGCAGCCGCCCTTGCCCTGCGTCGACCAATGCGGAAACCGGGCCCTGGAGTAGCCGCGCATCGATCCGGGTGCGCGTTCTACGAGCGCAGCGAGCTGGGTGTGCGCGTCGTCCGACGTGACGGGCCGGGCATCTGGAAGCGTGGCCGTGACCGTGCAGCCGCCGACGCCGATGACCAGCAGCAGCGCCGCGAGGAGCGCCACCGGCATCCGCACGAGCTGTCCGAGCACGCCCCAGTAGCTCCCATCCCGGTTGCCGGGACGAGGCGAGCCCACGGCCACGACGCGACGATCATGCCATCAGTCCGGTACGGGTCGATCGAGTGCCTCAGCGCCCGGGCGAGCGGCACTTTCGCACGGACCTACTGGACGACCGCGCCGTTCGTGCGGGCCGCGTTCGTGCCGGGCTCGGCGAGGGCCGCCCGGATCAGCTCGACGGGGTGGTGGGCCCGGCGCGTGGTGCCGTGCGCGATCTGCTGACGGCACGAGACCCCGGTGGCGGCGACGATCGTGGAGTCCGGCTCGGCGCGCACCGCCGGGAAGAGGCGGTCCTCACCGATCTGCATGGAGACGTCATAGTGCTCGGCCTCGAAGCCGAACGAACCCGCCATCCCGCAGCACCCGGCGTCGAGCTCGACGACCTCGGCGCCCGGGATCCGCCGCAGCAGCGCGACCGTGGCGGCCGTGCCCACCTCGGCCTTCTGGTGGCAGTGCCCGTGAAAGAGAATGCGCCGCCCGGCGGGCCAGGCGTCCTCCCGCAGGTGCAGGGCCCCGCTGTCGATCGCCTCGACGAGCAGGTCGTCGACGAGCCGGGCGCGGCCGGCCACGTCCGCGACGCGCGGGTCATCCCCCAGCAGAGCGCGGTGTTCGTCGCGCAGTGTCAACAGGCAGGACGGCTCGACGCCCGCGATCGGCCCGGACGTGCCGGCGAGCGCGTCGACCAGCCCGGACGCCTGGCGCGCGGCCTGGTCGAGCAGGCCCTTCGAGAACGCCGCCCGTCCGCAGCACCCGCTGTCCTCCAGGCGCACGTCCCAGCCGGCGCGCTCCAGCAGCTCGATCGCGGCCATCCCCACCGCGGGCTCGGTGAAGCTGGTGAACGAGTCGGCGAGGAACGTCAGCGGACCCCGGTCCCCACCGGCGGTGTTCCGCTTGCGGAACCACCGTGGCAGCGTGCGGCGCGCGAACACCGGTAGCGGGCGCTCCGGCGCGATCCCGAGGGTGCGTCCGAGCAGCGCGCGCAGAGCGGGGACCCGGCCGGGCAGGTTCGACAGCGGCGCGGTGGCCGCGCCGAGCCGGTTCAGCCCGCGGATACCGGCGAAGACCCGGGAGCGAAGGGGTGTGCCCTCCACCTGGTGGGCCTGGTGCATCGCCTCGCTCTTCAGAGTCGCCATGTCCACCGACAGCGGGCACTCGCTCTTGCAGGCCTTGCACATCAGGCACAGGTCGAGGGCGTCGTGCAGCCCGGCGTCGGTGAGCCCGACCCGCGGGTCGGGCGCGGACAGTGCCTTGACCAGGGCGTTCGCCCGCCCGCGGGTGGAGTCGTGCTCGCGCCGTGTGGCCATGTAGGACGGGCACATCACCCCGGCGTCGCTCTTGCGGCACAGGCCGATGTTCATGCAGCGGTCGGCTGCGCCGCGCATGCCGCTCGTGCCGCCTGCCACCACCGTGAAGTCGAGCGCGGTGCGCAGCGGCGGGGCCGGGGGCAGCGCGGGGTCGCGCAGGTTCTCCGTCATCGCCGGCGCGTCGACGATCTTGCCGGGGTTCAGCCGGTTGTCCGGGTCGAAGATCCCCTTCACCCGGCGCATCGCCGCGTAGAGCTCGTCGCCGAACAGCTGCCGGTTGAACTCGCTGCGGGCGAGCCCGTCGCCGTGCTCGGAGGAGTTGACGCCGCCGAACTCGGTGACGAGGTCGCGGATCTCCTCGGCCACCGCACGCATCCGCAGCACCTCGTCGGGCCGGGACAGGTCGACGAACGGACGGATGTGCAGGCAGCCCACCGAGCAGTGTCCGTAGAACCCGGCCCGCAGCCCGTGCCGATCGAGCACCTTCGCGAAGCGCTCCGTGTACTCGGCGAGCCGGGCCGGGTCGACGGCGGTGTCCTCCACGAACGCGAGCGGCCGGTTCGAGCCCTGGCTCGCGGCCATGAGCAGCCCCAGGCCCGACTTGCGGACCTTGAGCAGCGCGCCCTGCTGGGCGGGCGTCTCGGCGCGCAGCGTGTGGTAGCCGTGGCCGTGGCGCTCCCAGAGCGCCACGAGCCGGTCGAGCTGGCCGGCGAGCTCTGCCGCGTCGTCACCGGTGAAGGAGACGAAGAGCAGCGCGTCGGGGTCGTCCTGCAGGATCTCGCCCAGCGCCGCGTACTCGATGCGTTCCCGGGAGAGGTCGAGGATCGTCCGGTCCATCAGCTCGACGGCCGACGGGTCGCAGCCCAGCGCGTCCTCGGTTGCCGCGATGGCGGCGGCCGTGGAGCGGAAGTGGCCCACCGCGATCACGGTGTGCTTCGGCTTGGGCACCAGCCCCACGGTGGCCTCGGTGGCCACCACGAGCGTGCCCTCGGAGCCGACCACGAACGTCGCGAGGTCGAAGGTGTCCGTGGCCGCGGCCAGCCGGTCCAGCCGGTACCCGCCCGAACGGCGCCAGAAGCCGGGGAACCCGCTCGCGATCGCGCCCCGGCGCTCCTCGACCAGCGCGGGCAGGTCGCGGTAGAGCCGCCCCTCCAGCGTGGCGGCCTCGGCGCGGCGTGCGCGTTCGGCCCGGTCGACCGGGGCGAGGTGTGCGGTGGTGGCGTCGGAGAGCACCACGTCGAGCGTGCGGACGTGGTCGATGGTCATCCCGTAGCGCACCGAGCCGCTGCCGGCGGAGTTGTTGCCGATCATCCCGCCGAGCGTGGCGCGGTTGGACGTGGAGGTGTCCGGCCCGAACATCAGGCCGTGCGCCCCGGCGGCCCGGTTGAGCTGGTCCTGCACCACTCCGGGCTGGACGCGTGCGGTGCGCGCCTCGGGGTCGAGCTCGAGGATCGTGCTCATGTACCGGGAGAAGTCGAGCACCAGCGCGTCGCCGACGGTCTGTCCGGCCAGGCTGGTGCCCGCGCCACGGGGCAGCACGGCGACGTCGTGCTCGGCGGCGAGCGCCACCGCGGCGGCCACGTCACCGGCGTGGCGCGGCGCCACCACGCCACGTGGCGTGAGGGCGTACATGCTGGCGTCGCGGGAGTAGAGGTGGCGGGTGTAGTCGTCGAAGGAGACGTCCCCCTCGATCGCGCGGGAGAGTGCGTCGGCGAACTCGGTCACTGCTGCTCGCCGCCCCGAGTTCGCCACGCGAGGCGTCGATCAAGGCGCAGCGGTCGCTGCGTCGGCGACGCGCGCCACCTCAAGGCCTTGATCAGCGGGATCTGAGCGCTCATCCGGCGTCCCTGAGGTGGTCCAGTGCGGCGTCGATGCCGCCGGGCTTGATCGGTACCCCGGCGAGTTGCAGGCCCATCTGGACGCCGGAGAGCGTGCCGGCCAGCGTCAGGTCGTTGAAGTGG
>JAODNO010000636.1 GCA_025465235.1 Pseudonocardia sp. | reverse complement strand
CCGAGGCGCTCACCAACACCACCAAACACGCCCGCGCGTCCTACGCGCAGGTCACGATCGAACAACGCGACACCCTCCTGCACCTGTCGATCCGCGACGACGGCGCCGGCGGCGCCGACCCCGCGCGCGGCTCGGGCCTGATCGGCCTGCGCGACCGGGTGCAGGCCCTGAACGGGTCGATCGAGGTCAACAGCCGCCCCGGGGACGGGACGGCGATCCTCGTCGAGCTACCACTGCAGCCGGACTGACCTGCCTGCCATGCGAGGGGCTACGCCGTGAAGCCGCCGGCCTCGAATACCGGCAGGTCGGCCGCCGCGTTGGGCCTGCGTTCCGCAGCTGGCACGCGTCCTGGACACGCGCAGACGTCCGATCGACGGTTGACGCGCCCTGTGTCGGGGTTTTTGGCTTTCCGGAGGGTCTGCGACGCGCTGACCTGCAGGGATGCCGCCATGTGTGTCCAGATCCGCCTCTCAGCTGCGGAACGCAGGATCACCAATCAGGGACAGTCGCTAAAAGAGGATGGCTATAGGTGCCTCACAGGGCCTCAACCAGCGACTACAGCACCGGCCCCCGCTGCGACGACCTCGACAATCACAGCAGCCACCACAATTTCGTGTCACCTCCGGGGACCTCACCTCCAGGGGGTGCCTGAAGGGTGCAGTCTCACACCACGGCGCCCGCCGCCACGCTGCCCGACGAGCGTAGCGTCCAAAACGCGAAGAACGAGCCGGCACGGTGAATCCAGCTTCCCGCACAGCGCCCTTCCCCATTCGCCCTTATAGGTTACGCAAATTCATTCCTATGCTACCGAGAGCGATCACCCGACCGCGGCCGCGCCGGTGCCCTCCGAAGCCCGCGGGGTAAGCGCGAGAGTCGCTCACGATTACGCCGTGATCTACAGCACAGTGGCTTGAAGGGGCCTACGGGCAGCCAATTAGCATGACCAAGAACATCCTCCCTACCTGTACTGCATGAGCTCCTTCAAGTCCTGGAATCGGCGGGCCTGACTTGTCACACCTGTCCCGCTTTCTTCCTGTTGGTGCATTATTCTTCCTGTTGGTGCATTATCTCGCAGGGGTGGTGCCATGCTTTTCTTGTCGTGGCGGACCGATGTCCAGCTCGCGGAGTTGCTGACCGGTAGCCTCGTCCGGCTCGTCGGGTCGACCTTTCTGCCTGCCCATGTGGACGGGACGAACACAGCGTGGTGGATCCAGGAGGACGCAACGTTCGTCCTGCTCGCGCACGACACCTCGGCGGACCGGCCCTTCGGCTACGCGAACCGCACGGCCCAGCGTTGCCTCGAGTACGACTGGGACGAGTTCGTCGAAATGCCATCGCGACTCTCGGCGGCGGCGCCGAACCGCGAGGAGCGCCGGCTGTTCATGGACGGCGTCCTAGCGAGGGCTACGAGCGACTACCGAGGGCTGCGGATCGCATGTTCGGTCGACGCGGAGCGCCGCAATTGGACCCCGAAGCCGCGACGGTACACGCGGTTCACGCCTGACGGCCGCCCGCTCCCGGAGACGGCAATTCTCCGTCGCCCGCCATTCGGCACGCGTACTCGTCCTTCGATACCTCTTTCTGCACGCTGCCGACAAAGCTGACAACGAAGGGCAGGACGGCCATGTCCGGGTCCGAATCCTTTGACTTCGTCATCGTCGGCGGCGGCAGCGCCGGTTGTGTGCTCGCGAACCGGCTGACGCTCGACCCGACAGTCCGCGTCCTACTCCTGGAAGCAGGGGGATCGGACGATGTCCCCGAGGTCCACATACCGGCTCTTTTCCCGCTGCTCATCGCCAGTGAGAAGGACTGGGGCTACCGCACGGTCGAGCAGACGCACACGGGCACCCAGATCTCCGTGCCGCGCGGCAAGATGGTCGGTGGCTCGTCCTCGATGAACGCCATGGTCTACATTCGCGGCAACCGGGCTGACTACGATGGCTGGCGCGACGAGTTCGGCGCCAAAGGGTGGGGGTACGAGGACGTCCTGCCCTACTTCGTCAGAGCAGAGGGCAACTCCCGGCTCGCCGGCCCCCTGCACGGCACCCACGGGCCGCTGCGCGTCGAGGACGTGACCTACCTCCACGAGCTGAATCAGGCATGGGTGGACTCCGCTATCACCTGGGGCCTAACGCGCAACGATGACTTCAACGGCGAATCCCAGCTGGGAGCCGGACCATTTCAGGTCACCTGCCACGACGGTCGACGGTGGTCAGTCGCGGACGCATACCTGCACCCCGTCACATCCCGGCCGAACCTGACGGTGCGGACACACACCCAGGTCTCCGCGGTGCTAATCGAGGGATCTCGCGCGGTCGGCGTGCGCTATCACGACGGCAATGCCGAAGTCACGGTGCACGCAACGGCGGAGGTGTTGCTGTGCGGCGGCTCGATCAACTCGCCCCAGCTGCTGATGCTTTCCGGGGTGGGCCCCGCGGACCACCTGCGCGCACACGGCATCGACATCGTGGTCGACCTGCCAGGCGTGGGGCAGAACCTGCACGACCATCCCACCGTGCCCATCATCTGGTTCACCAGGGACACCACCGACATCATCGACCAGGCCATGGAGCCGTGGGTGATGACCGAGTGGCAGACCACGCGGACCGGTCCGCTGGCCTCCAACCTCTGCGGCGTCGGCGCGTTCCTCTCCACCACCGGCGATGTGACCAGGCCGGACATACAGCTACACACCGCCCCTACGGCGTTCGCCGACGGCCTCGTCCGGCCGGACCGGCCGACGTTCACGGGGACGGTCTCGCTGCTCGACCCGCGCAGCCGCGGCACCCTGCGCCTGCACTCGGCCGATCCGGAGGACCGGCCGGAGTTGGACCTGGCGCTCTACCGCGATCCTGCCGACTTCGACACGATCGCCGCCGGGGTACGCGCGTTCATCCAGATGAGCAGCTCGGGGCCGCTCGCGCGGTTCCTGGACCGGCCACTCCTGCCGGACCGGAACGACCTCCACGATCAGGCATTCGCCCAGTTCATGCGGCAACGGACGCAGACGATGTACCACCCGGCTGGCACCTGCGCGATGGGCACGGGCGAGCAGGCTGTCGTCGACCCCTCCTCCCTACGCGTGCACGGCGTCGACGGCCTGCGCGTCATCGACGCATCCGTCATGCCCAGGCTGCCCCGGGGCAACACCAACGCGCCCACGGTCATGACCGCCGAGAAGGCCGCCGACCTTATCCTCGGCAAACATCCCGGTGACGCATGAACCGCAGTACCTGACTCCGCCCACAACCGACGCTCGTTGAGCGCCACTCACACAGCACCGCGACCACCCCGGCACACGAAACGAGATGCGTTGCGTCTTCCCGCCGTGCTCGCGGCAGCCCATGTGGCTCCAGAAGTACTGTTTGCCATCACTTTTCGGGCGCCGCGGTCGGCGACGTGTGCAGCGAGTCCTCCACCCTGGCTGTGACCGAATAGTCAGGGGCGAATCGCGACCGCGGTGACGCCGTCGCGGGTGGGAACGAACAGTGCAGCACCGCTCACCGCGGGTGTGGCGAAGCGGGTCGCGGCACCGACCGGCACGGTGGCCAGTACCCGCCCG
>JAODNO010000595.1 GCA_025465235.1 Pseudonocardia sp. | reverse complement strand
GGGACGAAAGCGACGCCGCAGTCCAAGCTGTCCCACATGCAACGCACGTCACACACCGCCGCGGCCTTCGTCGCCACTGCGGCGGTCGGCACGGTTCTGCCCGGTAACGCGCCGAAGGCGGAGGCGTCGGACGACGTGCGTGGCAACCGAGGCTGGGAAGCAGCGGGCAACCGGGGCTGGAGCCAGGAGGTAGGCACGGGATCCGATTCCGACGACCGCTAGCCAGCCCACGAGACCGGGGCGTTATCCGCCCCGTCGACCGCCGCCGCCCACCCTCCCCCCGGTGCGGCGGCGGTTCGTCGTTCCGCCCCGTCTCCCGGATCCGTGCCGGTCCGATCGCCGCGCGCCTCAGCGTTCGTGCTGGCCGGTCGGGCCTTCCTCCGCCATCCGCCGGTACATCTCGGCTGCAGAGCGGGAGAACCCGTCGGGCACGCCGACCGCGGCCACCGCGTCCGCGGCCTCCTCCATCTCGCCCACCCAGCGCCACGCCTTCGCACCGGCGCGCGCGCCGACGTCGTCCAGCTTGGCATCGAGGTCGACGCCGTCGCGGGCCAGCTGGGAACGCAGCGCGTCCTGCACGCCGTATCCGCGGGCCGCCGCCTCTACCGCCAGCCAGGCAGCCGGGATCGCCTTGCTCTGCAACGCGTAGCAGGCCTTCAGAGCGCTCGCCGCGCCCAGATCCGGGCCGAGCGCCCTGGCCTCGAACGGCGACCCCTCGAACAACTCGGCCACCACCGCGGCGGCGGCGCCGGAGAGCCACAGCACCGTGCGACCCGGTTCCCAGGCCGGCGGCCCGATCACCGCTCCGTCGACGACGCGAGCGACGCCCAGGAGCTCCCCGATCCCCTGGACCGTCGCAGGCGACACCGCGTTGGCGTCGACGAAAAGGGGGCGGTGGGCGCGGTCGCCCAGCGCCGCCGCCACCTGCTCGGCCACCTCCGTCGCCGCATGCGGGGGGCAGATCGAGACGATGATGTCCGAGCGGCGCGCGAGCTCGGCGACGTCGGGGACGCCGACGAGGTCGGCGAGCTCGGCCCGTTTGGAGGTGGCATCACTGCGGCCTGCGGCCGCCCAGATCACCGCACCCGCGGCTCGCTTCATCGCCGACCCGAGCGCGGCACCCATCATTCCGGGGTGCAGCAATCCGACCACCGGACGGGCCGGGAGCCCTGCGAGTTCGTCCACCCGACCATCATCGACCATCGCGGACGGCGGTACGACGCTCCCCTCCAGAACCTCCGGACGCCCACCCTGCCGCCACCCGCGGACGTCACCGGGTCCATCGGCATACCGCGGGTCGATCAGCTCACGCGCGGCCGATCAGCCGTTCCACCTCGGCTCGCAGGTCCAGCAGGAGTGGCGCCACCCCGGGTACGACGTACACGGCCAGCAGGAACGTCGCCAGGGTCAGCGCGGGCGCTACCACCCAGGCCTCCACCGTGCCGCCCGTGCGGAAGCGCAACGGGCGCGGGGTGCCCACCGGATACCAGCTGCGGCGGCGGATCCGGATCGGCCACAGCAGCGGCGCGCCCGACTCCGTGATCGCGTCACCGATCGAGTGCACGACCATGCCCAGCGCCACGGCAGTGCCGAGCCAGCCGGCCGTGCCCGCCGTACCGCCGGGCACGAACTCCTCCACGGCGTAGGTCAGCCCAGCCGCGATCACCAGCGACGGCGGGCCGGGCACCATCGCGTCGAGACCCTTGATCGCCAGGGCGAGGCAGACGAAGAGCGTTCCGACAAGCACAGGGGTGCCCCACCGCGCCGAGGCGAGATTGACGGCCAGCCCGAGCAGCACGGCGGCCGCCACGGTGTGGGTGAGGCCCCGGTGCGTTCCCTTCCCGGTGTCGCGGCGTCCCTTCGTCAGGTCGTAGACGAACCCGGACAGCGGCCGGACCACATGGCAGGCCACCCAGGACGCGACGGAGAACCGTCGGGTTGCCACCGACGACGGGTGGTCCAGGTCCGGCAGGAGCGCGGCGCCAGCGCACACCGCAGCGAAGGTGAGCACCGTCCCCGCGCTCGGATCCATCTCCACCCAGCGCGGCGCGAAACCGGCGACGGCGAGGCCGAGGGCCGCACCGGACGTTGCATGGCTGACCCCGAGCACCGGATGACGTTAACGATCTTCGGCGGCGGACGGTGCGAGGCGCGCCGGTCCGCCCGGGACGGTGCCATGCATCAGAGACCCAGACGGTCCAGGACCGCCTGCGCCGCGAGGGTGGGGGTGAGCTCCCCGTCACGCACGTCGCGCTCCAGCTGCGGGATCGCGGCGCGCACGTCCGGGTCGGCCTGCAGCCGGTCCATCAGCTGGTCACGCACCATCCGCCACATCCACTGCACCTGCTGGTCAGCACGCCGGCCGGCAAGCTCGCCCGCCTCCTCGAGTGCCACGCGGTGGTCTTCCACCGCGGCCCACACCTCCGCCATGCCTGCGCCGGTCTGCGCGCTGCACGGCAGCACGCGGGGGCGCCACGACGCACTCGTGGGCGTCACGAGTCGCAGAGCACCGGTCAGCTCGCGGGCAGCCGCGGTGGCCTCCTTCTCGTGCGGGCCGTCGGCCTTGTTGACGGCGACGACGTCGGCCAGCTCCAGGATGCCCTTCTTGATCCCCTGCAGGGAGTCGCCGGTGCGGGCCATCGTGAGCAGCAGGAACGTGTCGACCATGGCGGCCACGGCCACCTCCGACTGGCCCACCCCCACCGTCTCGACGAGCACGACGTCATAGCCGGCCGCCTCCATCAGCACGATCGTCTCCCGCGTCGCGCGCGCCACGCCGCCGAGCGTCCCTGCGCTGGGCGAGGGACGGATGAACGCGTTCTCGTCGGTCGCCAACCGCGCCATCCGCGTCTTGTCACCCAGGATCGAGCCCTTCGTCCGGGTGGACGACGGATCGACCGCGAGCACCGCCACCCGGTGGCCCGCCCCGGTGAGACGCGTGCCCAGGGTCTCGATGAACGTCGACTTCCCGACACCGGGTACGCCGCTGATCCCTACGCGCCGGGCTCCGCCCGCTGCCGGCAGCAGCTCCATCAGCAGCTGCTGCGCCGCCTGCCGGTGGTCGGGGCGGTGCGACTCGACCAGGGTGATCGCCCGCGCGAGCACCGCGCGCGACCCGCCGAGCACGCCCTTGGCCAGGGCAGGCACATCGATCTCGCGGGCCACGGCCCTCCTCCCGAGCGTCCGACCACCGACATCGACCTCAGCGTGATCCGCCGTGCGCGGTAGCACGCTGCCGTCGAGCTCGATGACAGGTCACGACCTCAGTTGGGCCGCCAGCTTCTCCAGCAGGTCCACGGCGGCTTCCGCGATCACCGTGCCCGGGCCGAACACCGCGGCGGCCCCCGCGTCGCGCAGCGCCGGGTGGTCCCCCGGCGGGATCACCCCGCCCACCACCACCATGATGTCGGGGCGGTCGAGCTTCGCCAGCTCATCGCGCAGCTCCGGCACCAGCGTCAGGTGTCCGGCGGCGAGCGAGTTGACGCCGACGACGTGCACGTCGGCCTCCACCGCCTGCCGTGCCACCTCGCCGGGGGTCTGGAACAGCGGCCCGACGTCGACGTCGAAACCGAGATCCGCGAACGCCGTGGCGATCACCTTCTGGCCGCGGTCGTGCCCGTCCTGACCCATCTTCGCCACGAGGATGCGCGGCTGGCGCCCCTCCTCGGCTGCGAACTCGTCCACCAGCTCGCGGGCCCGCTCGATCGCCGGGCTCGTGCCGGCCTCCTGGGAGTACACACCGGAGATGATGCGGATCTGACCGGCGTGGCGCCCGAACACCTTCTCCAGCGCGTCGGAGATCTCCCCCACCGTCGCCTTCGCGCGGGCGGCGTTCACCGACAGGGCGAGCAGGTTCTGCTCGTCGGCGCGCGGTGAGCCCTCCGCGATCGCGGCGGCCGCAGCGGTGAGGGCGTCGAGGGCGGCGTCGACCTCGCGGGAGTCGCGCTCCTCGCGGAGGCGACGCAGCTTCTCCAGCTGCTCGCGGCGCACCCCGGCGTTGTCGACCTTCAGGACATCGACGTCCTCGTCCTGGTCCACCGCGTACTTGTTGACGCCGATCACCGGCTGCTTCCCGGAGTCGATGCGCGCCTGCGTGCGCGCCGCCGCCTCCTCCACACGCAGCTTCGGGATGCCGGCGTCGATCGCCTGCGCCATCCCGCCCGCCTTCTCGACCTCCTGGATGTGCGCCCACGCGCGTCGCGCGAGGTCATAGGTCAGCCGCTCGACGTAGTAGCTGCCGCCCCACGGGTCGATGACCTTCGTCGTGCCCGACTCCTGTTGCAGGAGAAGCTGGGTGTTGCGCGCGATGCGGGCCGAGAAGTCGGTCGGCAGGGCGAGCGCCTCGTCGAGCGCGTTGGTGTGCAGGCTCTGGGTGTGGCCCTGCGTCGCGGCCATCGCCTCGGTGCAGGTGCGGATCACGTTGTTGTAGACGTCCTGCGCGGTCAGGGACCAGCCCGAGGTCTGGCAATGGGTGCGCAGGCTGAGCGACTTGTCGTTCTGCGGCGAGAACTGCGCCACCAGCTTCGCCCAGAGCAGGCGCGCGGCCCGCAGCTTGGCGACCTCCATGAAGAAGTTCATCCCGTTCGCCCAGAAGAACGACAGGCGCGGGGCGAACCGGTCGATGTCCAACCCGGCGTCGAGCCCGGCCCGCAGGTACTCCACCCCGTCGGCCAGCGTGTAGGCGAGCTCCAGATCGTTGGTCGCACCCGCCTCCTGGATGTGGTAGCCGGAGATGGAGATCGAGTTGAACCGCGGCATCTCCCGCGAGGTGAAGGAGAAGATGTCGGAGATGATCTGCATCGACGGCTGCGGCGGGTCGATATAGGTGTTGCGGACCATGAACTCCTTGAGGATGTCGTTCTGGATGGTCCCCGTGAGCCTGTCGTGGGAGACACCCTGCTCCTCGGCCGCCACGATGTAGAGGGCGAGCACGGGCAGCACCGCGCCGTTCATCGTCATCGACACCGACATCTCGCCGAGCGGGATCCCGTCGAAGAGCTGTCGCATGTCGTAGATCGAGTCGATCGCGACACCCGCCATGCCGACGTCACCGGCCACCCGCGGATGGTCGGAGTCGTAGCCCCGGTGTGTGGCCAGGTCGAACGCGATCGACAGGCCCTTTTGCCCCGCGGCGAGGTTGCGCCGGTAGAACGCGTTCGACTCCGAAGCGGTGGAGAACCCGGCGTACTGGCGAATCGTCCAGGGCTGGCTCGTGTACATCGTGGGGTAGGGCCCGCGCAGGTACGGCACGATTCCCGGGTAGGTCGCGAGGAAGTCGACGTCGGCGAGGTCGGCTGCCGTGTAGAGCGGCCGCACCCCGATCCCCTCTGGCGCGTCCCACGTCGGAACGTCGGCAACCCACTCCTCGGCGGGGGCCGCATCGCTCTCCAGGCGCACCCTCGTGAAGTCCGGCAGGCTCATCGCTCGCCCTCGCTGCGCTCGGGCGGCGCTTCGCGAGGGCGCAGTGACACTGATTCGCTCGCAAGCTCGCTCATCGCTCCTCCTCCGAACTCTCCTGTGCCGATCTCTCCTGGGCCGAGCTCTCCTGTGCCGATCTCTCCTGTGCCGATCTCTCCTGGGCCGAGCTCTCCTGGGCCGCATACACCGACTCGATCAGGGCGAGCGCGTCCACCCCGGCGAAGAGCAGGTCGTCGACGCCCGGGACGTCGGCCCTGCCGGCGAGGAGCACGTACCGGGCGCCCGCGTCCCGCAGCGCCGCCACCACCTCCGCACCCCGCTCGCCGTAGAGCGTGTCGGTCGAGCACAGCACCGCGACGGAGGTGCCTGCCTCGGCGAACGCGGCGCCGACCTCCCGGGCCGTCTCGGTCGGGCCCGCCTCCGTGACCTCGATCCCGCCTGCCTGCAGGAGGTTGCGGGCGAAGCCGGCCCGCGCGGTGTAGGCCGCGAGTGGGCCGAGCGTGGCGAGGAACGCGCGGGGCCGGGCCCCGGTCTCGGCGAGCCGGGCGTCGGACCGGTCGCGGTAGGCCTCGTAGGGCTCGGCGAGCCGGAACCGCGGCAGGCCACCGCTGGGTGGCTCGGGCACCCGACGCCGATTCACCGGCTTCTCAGCGAGGTCGGCGAACTCGCTCACGCCCGTGATGGGAACCCTGCGCGTGGCGACGTCGGCCAGCCGCCGCTCGCGGACCACGGCCACCTGCTCGGCGACGAAACCGGAGTCGAGCGCGGCCAGCGCCCCGCCCGCGGCCTCGATCTCCTGGAAGAACGCCCATGCCGCCGTGGCGAGCCGGTCGGTCAGCGCCTCGACGTACCACGATCCACCGGCCGGGTCGATCACCCGGGCCAGGTGTGCCTCCTCCACGAGCAGCGACTGCGTGTTGCGGGCCACCCTGCGGGAGAACGGCTCGGAGGCGCCGAGCGGGGCGTCGAACGGCGCCACCGTGACGGCGTCGGCGCCGCCCACCCCGGCGGCGAAGCATGCGACGGTGCCGCGCAGCAGGTTCCCGTACGGGTCGCGCCGGGTGAGCATCACCGGCGAGCCGACGGCGTGCTGGCATTGGGCTGCCGGCGAACCGCAGACCTCGGTGACGCGCGCCCAGAGGCGCCGCGCCGCCCGCAGCTTCGCGATGGTCGGGAACTGTTCGGCGGTGGCCCCGTACCGGAACTCCAGCAGCCGTGCCGCGATGCCCACGTCCAGCGCCGCGGTGGTTCCGTCCGCTGTGGTCAGCGCCCGCAGGTACTCCAGTCCCACAGCGATCGACCAGCCGAGTTCCTGCGCATCGGACGCGCCGGCAGCGTGCACCGCAAGCGCGTCCACCACGATGGCGCGGACCTGCGGAAACTCCTTCGCGACGCGCCGGGCGAGCGGGACCACGGTGGCGATGTCCGGGCCCTCGCCGGTGCGGGCCCGCCGGCCGACGGGGTCGAGTCCGAGCGTGCCGAGCAGCTCGGCGGGCCGGACCCCGCGCGCGGCGGCGAGCGCAAGGAACGCCTCCGCGGCGGCGGGTTCGACGTCGGCCGGGGCTGCGGACGCGTCGAGGATCACGGGGGCCAGGTCGAGGTGCACGTCGGCGAGCACGGCGGGCAGGTCCGCGACGGCGCTCCCGCCGTCGCCCACGGCGAGCCAGATCGATCGCACGCCGTTCTCGAGGTCGGCCAGGACCGCCCGGTGCGCGAGCTCCGCGTCGGGCTCGGCATGGCGCTGGCGAACGTCCCACCCGTCCGGCGCCGGACCCGCGGCCCGCGCACCACGGACGAACGGCGCCGCGCCCGGCACGCCGATGCCGGTGGCCGGGGCGTCCTCCGCGGTGTAGAGCGGCTGCACACGGATGCCCTCGGGGCTGGTCCAGCTGAGCTTCTCGACACCGGCACCGGACCGGGCGTCCTCCCCGCTGGGGTTCTTCTCGATGAGCCCGGCCTTGCGGACGACCTGGTCGACCAGCCCGACCCACTCGTCCCGCGTGGGAGTGGGGAACTCCGACGCCAGCGCCAGGTGCTCCGGTTCGGCCGGCGCGTTCTCGTCCAGCGCCTCGCTGTCGACCTTCGCCGTGTTCATCGCTTCGCCGTGTTCGTCACTACCCGCGTGCTCGTCACTGCAACTCCTCCGCCACCCCCGGCCACCACGCCATGTACGGGTCAGATCGCCGGGAGTCTAATGACCCCCGACGGTCAGGGGCTCGCTGTGAGCTGCGTGATGCGGCGCACCTCCGGGCCGGACTCAGGCGAGGACGATCGAGTTGCCTTCCACCTGGATGTTCTTCTCCGCCAACGGGGACGTCGCCGGTCCCCGGACCACCGAACCGTCGGCCACTGCGAACCGGCTGCCGTGGCACGGGCAGTTGATCGTCCCGCCGGCCACCTCCCCGACCGTGCAGCCCCGATGGGTGCACGTCGAGGAGAACGCCTTGAACTCCCCCGCCGTCGGCTGGGTGACGACGACCTGCTGGTCGGCGAATACGGTGCCGCCACCGACGGGGATGTCGGCAGTGCTGGTCAGCGCGTCGGCCGAACCACCGGGCCGCCCGGGACCCGACGGCGCAGCACCTGGTGCACCCGGGGTGGGTGCAGGCGCCGCAGGAGCAGGGGCGCCCCCCGAGCCGTAGCTGCTGCACGCGCTCAGCGCGGCGACGCATGCCGCGCCGCACGCGCAGGCGACGACCGCGCGCCGGGTCACGGTGGGGGTGGTGTGGTCGACGTGCACGAGAGATCTCCTCAGAAGGTCAGCCTTGATGTGGTGAAGAACCACACCGAGGATGTCAGCCAGAGGGCGGTCATTACGGTGAAGACCGCTCCTCCGAGTACGGGCAGGCTCCACCGGGGAGCGTGTGACCGCTGCAGCAGCAGCATCTTGGTGACGAAGACCCCGTAGAAGAAGCAGCCGAACAGCGAGTGCAGCAGCGTGCGCGTGGTGCCGCCCTGGAACCCGAGGGCGTAGAGGCAGTGCACCGCGACCGGCACGGTCAGCAACACCGCGGCCCGGCCGGACCAGCGGTGCAGCGCGCCGGCCCATGACGGGGCGACGATGCGGGGGAACCGTCCGTACATCGCCGCCGCCGTGACGAGCTGTACCAGGACCAACACGAAGGCCGCGGTCGCGAGCCATGCCTTCGCGGCGACGCCGCTGGAGAATCCGGCGAGGTTGATCGCGACGAAGGTGGGCTCGTGGAGCCGCCCGTACACGCCGAGCCCGACCGTGACCAGCGAGCCGACCGCCGAGGCCACGAGCAGCCCCCCGGACCCGCGGGGACGCCCGACCGCGTGGGAGGCGCGCATCGTGGCGTTCACCGGCGGATCACCGTCGAGCCGCCGTCGAGTGCGCTGACCTCGACGGGCGCCCCGTCGATCGTGACGGCGCCAGGGTCGGCGGGGTTGAGCACGGGTGCGGACCGCTTCTGTCCGGCCACCGACGCCACTCCGGTCACCTCCCCGTCACCGCTGACGACCCAGCCGACCCGCGCGGCCACACCGCGGACGTCGGCCCGTCCCTCGTAGAGCCCTGCGGGAGCGGTCACACCCTCCGCCGTGAACGGCCACGTCTTCCCGCCGACGGTCACGGTGCCGTCCGACGAGGACTCGCTCACGGTGCCGTTGATCGTCGCGGAGCCGTCCTTGCTCTCCAGCGAGAGCGTGTCGCCCGCCACGGTGCCCTCCAGCCACGCCTCGACCTTCTTGCCGTCGCACACGTAGGCGACCGCACGGCCGGCCTTCACCGCTATCGCCACCGAGACCTCCTTACCCGACGACCAACCGGCGTAGGCCTTCTCAGCAACCGCGGGCGCGTCGGCGCCCTGCTGCTGCGCCTGGTCCTCCGCACCGGTGGCCGCGGGTGGCGACGCGGACTGTGGCGTGAGCCGGCCCAGGTCGACGACGGTTGGCGCCTGGCCTGCTGCGGCGGAGGCCGGTTCGATCGCCGCCGACGCCGACAGCTGCGCCGCGCCCTGCTGGTTGAGCGTGTTGGCGACGAACAGCCCGACACCGAGCGCGGCAACCGCGGCCAGCGTCACCAGGGGCGCGTACCTCTTCATGTTCTCCCCGCGAGAGTCGAGACCCGGCCGTTCGCCGGGCGTGGTCACCTCCCACACGGCGCTCGGCTCGCAACGGTTCAGGACATTTCGCCGGATCCCGCCAGAACGGTGAACCGCCGCGGCCCGACATGCGTGTCCTAGGTGGGCCCGGCTCCGCTAGGGTCCGCGCCGTCCGCCCCTCAGGAGCCGGGAGACCATGCCAGACGCACATCTTCGCGCTCGTGACGAGGCCTTGGTGCGCGCCATCTACCAGGAGCACGGGCGCGCACTGATCGCTTATGCCACCCGGCTCACCGGCGACCGCGCCGCGGCCGAGGACGTCGTGCAGGAAACGCTGATCCGCGCCTGGCGCCACCCCGAGGTGCTGACCAACGGCAGGGGTTCCACCCGCGGGTGGCTGCTGACGGTGGCGCGCAACCTCGTCACCGACCGGGTCCGGGCCCGGGCGGCGCGGCCGCAGGAGGTGAGCGAGATGCCGGATTCCCCGCCGGTGGAGCGCGACCACGCCGACCGCGTCGTCGCCTCGGTCACCGTCCTGGCCGCGCTCGAGGGGCTCTCCGACGACCATCGCGGGGTGCTCGACCAGATCTACTTCCAGGGGCGGAGCCTCGGTGAGGCCGCCGCCGCGCTCGGCATCCCGGCGGGCACGGTCAAGTCGCGGTCGTACTACGCGCTTCGCGCCCTCCGGGAAGGCCTCACAGCACGAGACATGACTGGGGACGAGGTGCCGGCATGACCCACGCCTACCGACCTCACGACCCGGAGGAGATGGGGGCACACATCCTCGGTCTCCTCGACGCGGAGCGGGCCCGCGCCGTCGAGGAGCATCTGGCCGTCTGCCCGGCGTGCCGTCGCGAGTGGGAGGAACTACGGGAGATGACGGACCTGCTCGGCGAGGTACCCCCGGAGGTGTTCCTGGAGGGCCCTCCCGACGGCGACCTGGTGCTGCAGCGCACGCTGCGCCAGATCCGTTCCGAGACCGGCGCCCGGCGGCGACGCAGCAGGTTGGGGCTGGCGGCTGCCGCTGTGATCGGCGTCGGCGTCGTGCTCGGCGGCGGCATCGCGGTCGGCCGGACGGCCGCCCCCGACGTCGTGGTCGCCGCGCCTGCGCCTGCGCCCGCGGACGCCCGCGTGCTGACGGGCACCGGACCGGACGGCGTGGTGATGACCGCGAGGCTGACCCCGGCGACGGGCTGGGTCCGCCTCAGCGCGACCGTGCAGGGGATCCCAGCTGGCGAGCGGTGCCGGATCATCGTGGTGTCGCGCGACGGTAGCCGGACGGTGGCCGGGAGCTGGCTCGTGCCCCAGGCGGGCTGGCGAGAGCCTGTGACGCTCGACGGCTCGGCGATCGTGCCCCCGGACCAGGTCGCTTCCGTCGTCGTGGAGAACGAGGCGGGCCGCCAGTTCGCGGAGCTGCTGGCCTAACTTTCCCGCCGCTCGGCGCAGAGATCCGGGACACCTCCCGCACCGGACAACTTCTACGTACTGTAGAACTACTACAGACGGTAGAAGTTCGGCGCTGGAGGTACCGCGTGAACGCCTTGGACCTGGCCCGCTGGCAGTTCGGGATCACCACGATCTACCACTTCCTGTTCGTGCCGCTGACGATCGGCCTGTCCGTCGTCGTCGCCGTACTGCAGACGGCGTGGCACCGCACCGGGAAGGCCGAGTACCTGCGCGCCACGAAGTTCTTCGGCAAGCTGTTCCTGATCAACTTCGCGATGGGCGTGGTCACCGGGATCGTCCAGGAGTTCCAGTTCGGGATGAACTGGAGCACGTACTCCACCTTCGTCGGCGACGTCTTCGGCGCCCCGCTGGCGCTGGAGGCGCTGCTCGCGTTCTTCCTGGAGTCGACCTTCCTCGGACTGTGGATCTTCGGGTGGGACCGGTTGTCGCGCCGCGTGCACCTGGCCACGATCTGGGCGGCAGCGATCGGCTCGAACCTGTCGGCGTACTTCATCCTCGCCGCCAACGCCTGGATGCGGCACCCGGTCGGGTTCGCGGTCGACCCGGTCACCCGGCGGGCGCACCTCACCGACATCTGGGCGGTGCTCACCAACACGCAGGCCTGGTCGACCTACCTCCACGTCGTGTCGGCGTCGTTCGTGGTGGCCGGCCTGTTCGTGGTGGCCGTCAGTGCCTACAAGCTGCTGCACCGCGACCGCGCCCCCCATGCGAGCGAGCCCGGGATGTTCCAGAAGGCACTGCGCGCCGGCCTGATCACCACGGTGCTGGCCGGGGCTGTCCTGATCTACTCCGGCGACCACCAGGCCAAGCTGACGGCCCGGTACGAGCCGATGAAGCTCGCCTCAGCCGAGGCGCTCTGGAACACCGAGGACACCGCGGGCTTCTCGCTCTTCGCGATCGGCGACCCGTCAGTCGGGGCGGCAGGCCCCGGAGGGAACATCCTCGACCTGCAGGTGCCCTACGTCCTGAGCTTCCTCGCCACCGGGTCGCCGTCCGGTGAGGTGCACGGCATCAACGACCTGCAGCAACGCTACGAGGCCCAGTACGGTCCCGGCGACTACGCGCCGAACATCCCGGTGATCTACTGGTCGTTCCGCCTGATGATGGGGCTGGGCATGGCCGGGGTGGTCATCGGCCTGCTCGGACTCTGGGTCACCCGGCGCGGCGCTCTCCCCGAGCAGCGGTGGATGTACCGCGTGGCGATGGCGGCCCTGCCCGCGGCGCTGATGGGGAACATCTTCTGCTGGGTGCTCACCGAGATGGGCCGCCAGCCCTGGACGGTGGTGGGCGAACTGCTCACCGCCGAGAGCGTCTCCCCCGGCGTCAGTCTCGGCGAGGTGGCGCTCTCGCTCTCGGCCTTCACCGCGCTCTACGGCGTGCTCGCCGTGGTGGAGGCCCGGCTGCTCTGGCGCTACGTCAAAGCAGGCCCGGGCAACGTCATGCCCTACCCGGGCCACGGTGAGCGCGAGCCCGACGACGTCCCCGCCTTCAGCTACTAGGAGTGGTCATGGATCTGCCGACCGTCTGGTTCGTCGCCATCGCCGTGCTGTGGACCGGCTACTTCGTGCTCGAAGGCTTCGACTTCGGCGTCGGGATCCTGCTGCCGGTGCTCGGGAGGGGCCCCAGCGCCGGGGACCGGGAGGCCGACCGGCGCGTCGTCATCAACTCCATCGGGCCGGTGTGGGACGGCAACGAGGTCTGGCTGATCACCGCGCTCGGCGCCATGTTCGCCGCGTTCCCGGCCTGGTACGCGGCCACCCTGAGCGGGTTCTACGTTCCGGTGCTGCTGATCATCCTGGCCCTGATCGGCCGCGGCGTGGCTTTCGAGTACCGCGGCAAGGTGGACGACCCCCGATGGCGGGCCCGCTGGGACGTCACGATCGTCACCGGAAGTGCCGTGCCCGCCTTCCTGTGGGGCGTCGTGTTCGCCAACATCGTCCGCGGGGTGGAGCTGGGCGCGAACGGCGTGGTGACCTCGGATCTCGCCGACCTGCTGAACCCGTACGCGCTGCTCGGCGGACTCACGACGCTGACGCTGTTCGTGCTGCACGGCGCGGTGTTCCTGGCGCTCAAGACCGACGGCCCGGTGCGCCATCGAGCCCGCGCGGTCGCGCGAAGGGCCGGGCCTGTCGCGCTGCTGGCGGTGGCCGGGTTCCTGCTCTGGACCGGAGCCCGGCACGGCGTGCCGGCGGTCCCCGCGGCCGTCGCGGTCGCCGCGGTGCTCGCCGGCCTCGTCCTCGCGGTCCGCCGGCGGGAGGGCTGGTCCTTTGCGGCAACGGCCGTCGGGGTCGCGGCGTTCACGGCAGCGCTCTTCGGCTCGCTGTTCCCGGTCGTGCTCCCTTCGCTCGTCGACCCGGCGTTCGACCTCACGGTCGCGGGCGCCGCCTCGGCGCCCTACACGCTGGGTGTGCTGAGCTGGATCGGCGCGGTGTTCCTGCCGCTGGTGATCGCCTACCAGACCTGGAGCTACTGGGTGTTCCGGCGCCGGGTGACCCGGGCGCACGTCGGATGAGACCCCTTGATCCGCGGCTGGTGCGCACCACCCGCGCGGTGCGCGTGCACCTGGCCGTCACCGTCAGCTGCGGCGTCGCCCTGACCGGGTTGATCCTGCTGCAGGCCTGGCTCGTGGCACACGCCGTCGCCAGGGCAGGAGCCGGAGCCGGAGCCGGGGCGTTGGGGGCAACGGTCGGCGCGGTCGCGCTCGTCGCACTGGCCCGCGCCGCGCTGTCCTACGGCGCGGAGACCATGGCGCTGCGCAGCGCTGCGGTGGTGAGGTCGGACCTGCGCCGCCGCCTCGTCCGGCACGTCACGGGCGGCGACCCCGCTTCCACCGACGCCGGGCAGCTCGTCACGCTCGCCACCCGCGGTCTGGACGCCCTCGACGACTACGTCGCCCGCTACCTTCCGCAGCTCGTGCTGGCCGCGCTCGTGCCCGTGGCCGTGCTCGTGGTGGTGGCCCGTGCCGACTGGGTCTCGGCGCTGGTGATCGCCCTGACGCTGCCGCTGATCCCGCTGTTCATGGCGCTCGTCGGCCGGCACACGCAGGCTCGCACCCGCCGGCAGTGGCGGCTGCTGGAACGCCTCGGTGGCCACTTCCTCGACGTCGTCGAGGGCCTCCCGACCCTGGCCGTCTTCCGCCGGGCGAAGGCCGAGGCGGCCTTGATCCGGCGTGTGACCGAGGAGCACCGCGCCGCGACGATGGGCACGCTGCGGGTGGCCTTCCTGTCCGCGTTCGTGCTGGAGCTGCTCGCCACGCTCGCCGTGGCGCTCGTCGCCGTCGAGATCGGCCTGCGGCTGCTCTACGGCCGGCTGGACCTGGAGACCGCCCTGCTCGTGCTGATCCTCGCCCCCGAGGCCTACCTCCCGCTGCGCGAGGTGGGCGCCCGGTTCCACGCGAGCACGGAGGGGGTGGCCGCTGCCGAGCAGGTCTTCGCCGCGCTGGAGCGACCGCAGACCCTGGCGACTCGCGCGTCCGGAACGGGCGACTCGCGGGTACTTCCCGCGAGTCGCCCGGTTCCCGCCCCCGAGTCGCCCGACGTTGCGGCGCGGCCGGGTGCCGGGGTCCGGTTCCATGACGTCGTACTCACCTACCCCGGGCGGGCGGACCCCGCGCTCGCGGGCGTGGACCTGACCCTGCGACCCGGCTCCACCCTCCTCGTCACCGGGCCCAGCGGTGCCGGCAAGACGAGCCTGCTGTCGCTGCTGCTGCGGTTCGCCGAGCCGACCGGGGGGCGGGTCGAGGCCGGCCCGGCCGGGGCGCCGGGCAGCGACATCGCCGCCACCGACATCGCCGCGTTCGACATGGCCGGCTGGCGCCG
>JAODNO010000584.1 GCA_025465235.1 Pseudonocardia sp. | reverse complement strand
GGCGGTAGTTCAGCGGGTCGGTGTCGGCCATCAGGTGCCCGCGCGTGCGGTAGGCGTCGATCAGCTCGATGACGCGGGCGGTCTTGTCGACGGCGCCGTCGGGGATGTCCTGCACCCAGCGGACCGGCTCGTACGGCACCCGCAGCGACCGGAAGATGTCGTCGTAGAAGGCGTCCTCGCCGAGCAGCAGCGCGTGCACCCGGCGCAGGAAGTCGCCTGACTCCGCGCCCTGGATGATGCGATGGTCGTAGGTGGAGGTCAGCGTGATGATCTTGCTGATACCGATCTCGGCGAGCCGCTCGTCGCTGGCGCCCTGGAACTCCGCCGGGTACTCCATCGCGCCGACGCCGATGATCGTGCCCTGGCCCTGCATGAGCCGGGGCACCGAGTGGTTGGTGCCCAGCGTGCCGGGGTTGGTGAGGCTGATCGTGGTGCCGGCGAAGTCCTCGGACTGCAGGTTGCCGGCCCTGGCCTTGCGCACGATGTCCTCGTAGGCCGACCAGAACTGGGCGAAGTTCATCGCCTCGCAGCCCTTGATCGAGACCACCACGAGTGAGCGCTGCCCGTTCTTGCCCGGCAGGTCGATCGCAAGCCCGAGGTTGACGTGCGCGGGCTGGACCACCGTGGGCTTGCCGCCGGTCTCGACGAAGTGCCGGTTCATCACCGGGAAGTCGGCGAGCGCCTTCACCACGGCGAAGCCGATGAGGTGGGTGAAGGAGATCTTGCCGCCGCGGGTGCGGGTGAGCTGGTTGTTGATCACCACACGGTTGTCGCCGAGCAGCTTCGCCGGCACCGCGCGGACGCTCGTGGCCGTGGGCACGGTGAGCGAGGCGTTCATGTTCTTGACCACGGCACCGGCGGCGCCGCGCAGCGGTGTGGCGCTGCCCTCGCTGCTCACCGGGCTGGGCTTCGCGGCATGGGAGGTGGTGCCGGCGGCCGGCTTGTCGGTGGTGCCGGTCGGCGCAGCGGAGCTCGTGGCGGGGGTCTTCTCGGCGGCCGTGCGGCGACCGGTCGCGGTGGCCGTGCCGTTGGAGGTGGTGCCGTTCGGGGAGGCGGTGCCCGTGCGGGAGGAGGCGGTGGGGGGCGGTGTCATCGCCTTGCGGTCGCCGACCCGGCGACGCTCGGTGGCCTCGGCAGGCTCGGCGGTGGGGGTGGGTGCCGGCGCCGCGGGGGCGGTCGATCGCGCGACGGTGCGGGTGGCCGCACCGTTGCCGGTGGAAGCACTGGTGTCGTCGGCGGGACGGTAGTCGGCGAAGAACTCGTGCCACGCCGGGTCGACCGAGTCAGGGTCGTCGAGAAAGCGCTGGTACATCTCCTCGACGAGCCATTCGTTGGGGCCGAACTGGCCTGCTGGATTCGAGGTACTGCTGCTGGACACGCTGAAGACCGCCTTGATCGGATCGCTTCGTCATCGCCGAGGACTGCACGCCAGGCTAGTCCTCCGGGATCAGGAGCGGGTACCGCGCGCTGGGCTGGGCGTAGCATGTCCTGCCGCTACCAGTGCTCAGCTGCGCGGGATCTCGCCCGGGGCGTCGACCACGGCCGTGCGCACCGCCGTGGTGCTGATCACGGTGCCCTCGGGCAGCCCGCAGCGGGAGGCCGAGCGCAGGGTGTCGCGCTCGCCCGCGAACTGGCCGTCGGCCGGGTCGATCAGCAGTTCGGTGCGAGTGCGGCCGGCGTCGTGGACGATGGCGAGGCAAGCGTGCCCGTCGACGTTCGGCACCCGCTCGTCCACCTCCACGCCCTCCAGGCCGGTCAGCGCGCGGTAGAACGTCGCCCGCAGCCCGGCCGGGACCAGCGCCGTGCGCAGGGTTGTGACAGCCGCGGCGAACGGCCCGAACCAGCTCCCCGGGTTGTCCTCCCGCAGGCGCGCGAGCAGCTCGGCCGGGTCCAGTGGAAGCTCCTGGATGAACTGCGGTGTCGGCGACTGCCAGCTCCCCCGGCGTGGTGTGACCGGCCCGCAGAGGTGTTCGGACTCCGCGCTGCCGTCGGTCCGGAACTCGCCGTACAGGGCCCGGAACCGGCCGACGGGCGCCACGTCCCGCAGGTCGAAGCCGTCGTCCGCCGCCTCCTGCGCCGAGCCCGTCAACCAGGTCTGGGCGCCCGTCAGCTCCCGATCCAGCACCCACTCGCGCTCGGTACGCGCAGGCACCCACTGCCGAAGCCGGTGCTCGGTGATGTGCTGGTGCGGACCGAAGGTCCCCAGCCACCAGGCATGCGTCTCGACGTACCGGTACTGGTCGGGCGCCATCGGTCGATCGGACACGGCGATGGCAAGGTCGAGCAACGCACGCTCCCGCGGTCATGGCGGCTGGTCACCTCAGAGTGTGGCTTGATGACCGTCCGTCACTCGCAGGGGCCCCCCTCGCTCAGGCGATCCATTCCTTGACCTGGGCCAGCAGCTTCAGCGGGTCGGTGCCGACCGGGCTGACGTGCAGATGGGTCACGCCGGCCTCGCGCAGCGCCGCGATGCGCTCCTGTACGTGGGACGGGGTGCCGACGAGCGTGACCTTCTCGATGAAGTCGTCCGGCAGCGCCGCGGCGGCCTCCTCCTTCTTGCCGTCCAGGTAGAGGTCCTGAACGAGCTTCGCCTCGTCAGGGTAACCCTGCCGCTGGAAGACGGTGTTGTAGAAGTTGCGGCCGCGCGCGCCCATCCCGCCGATGTAGAGGGCGTGCATGCCGCGGGCGAGCTGACGCGCGGGCTCGAACATCTCCTCCTCGAGCGCGAGGATCCCGCCGCCGGTGATCTGCAGCGGACCGAGTTCGGGGGCGCGCTTGGCGGTGCCCGCGTCCAGCGCTGGTCCGAATACCTCGCGCAGCTTCTCCGGCATCAGGACGGTCGGCAGCCAGCCGTCCGCGAGTTCTGCTGTCATCTCGACGTTCTTGTCGCCGAGCGATGCCACCCAGATGGGGATGTCGGGGCGCTTCGGGTGGTTGATCAGCTTGAGCGGCTTGCCGAGTCCAGTGCCCTGGTCCTCCGGCAGCGGGATCGGGTAGAGGCCCTCGTTCGTCAGCCGCTCGCGACGCCACACCTTCCGGCAGATCTCGATGATCTCGCGGGTGCGGGCGACCGGCTTGTCGTAGGGCACGCCGTGGAACCCCTCGATCACCTGCGGGCCCGACGCGCCGAGGCCGAGGATGGCGCGACCACCGGAGAGGGCGTCGAGACCCGCGGCCGTCATCGCCGTCAGCGCGGGGGTGCGGCTGTAGATCGGCAGGATGCCCGAGCCGATCTGCACGCGCTCGGTCTTCGCCGCCAGGTACCCCATCATGGACACCGCGTCGAAGCTGTAGGCCTCGGCCACCCACACGACGTCCAGGCCCGCTTGCTCCATGGCGACCACCGCATCCGCGTTCCGGATCGGGTCGTCGCTGTACTGGAGTTGTGTCGAGAGCAGCATCGGGCTAGCCAACACAGGGGTTACTGGCGAGTCAAGCAGGCTGATTCGATCGCTCCTGCCGAGGGATTCGAGCCCGTCCGAATCGGGCCGTCCCTGATCAGCTGCGCAGGTGCTCGTCGAAGAACTCGATCGTGCGGTCCCAGGCGACCCGCGCCGAGGTCTCGTCGTACAACGAGGGGGCGTCCCAGTTGGAGAAGGCGTGCCCGGCGTCGTAGTGGAGCACGGTGGCGTCCTGTCGCCCGGCCACGGCCCGCTCGACGGCGTCGATGTCCTCCCCGGTGATGAACGGGTCGCGGTCGCCGTAGTGGAAGAGGATCGGGCACTCGATCCGCTCCGCCAGCCCGAGCATGCCCTTGATCCCGGAGCCGTAGTAGGAGACCACTGCGGTCGGCCCGTGGCCGTCCACGCGGGAGGTGGCGGCGAAGAGGTAGGCGAGCGTGCCGCCGAGGCAGAACCCCACGCCGCCCACCCGGCCGTTGCAGCCGGGCATCGCGCGCAGGTGCGCGAAGGTGGAGGTGATGTCGGCACCCGCGAGGTCGAGGTCGAGCTGCCCGCCGCGCTCCATGCCGTCGGCCATGCCGGACTCGTCCTTGCGCTCGAACCGGGGCTCGATCCGCCAGAACATGTCGGGGGCCAGCGCCAGGTATCCGGCAGCGGCGAGCCGCTCCGCCAGGCCGCGAATGTTGTCGTTGATGCCGAAGATCTCCTGGAAGATCAGCACGCCGGGCGCGGGCCCGGCCTCCGGGACCGCGCAGAACGCGTCGAAGACACCCCCGTCCGCGGCGGTGATCTTCTCGTAGTGGGAGCTGACCATGGTGCGCAGCCTAGCTAGGCTGCCGCCGTGAGGTTCCGCGTCGTCCCGGCCGCGTACGTCCTCCCCCTCCGGCGCGTCGGACGGACCGACGAGGTGCTCCTGCAGCTGCGATGCGGCACGGGCTACATGGACGGGCACTGGGCGGCGGCCGCGGCGGGTCACGTCGAGGCCGACGAGTCGGTGCACGCAGCCGCGTGCCGCGAAGCCGAGGAGGAGCTGGGCATCGGCCTCGTCCCCGCCGACCTCGTGCCGCTCACCGTGATGCACCGCACGCACGGCAACCACCGCGCGATCGACGAACGGGTCGACTTCTTCTTCTCATGCCGCACCTGGACGGGGGAGCCTCGGCGCGTGGAGCAGGCGAAGTCGGCGGATCTGCGCTGGTGCAGCCTCGACGACCTGCCGGAGCCGGTGGTGCCGCACGAGCTTTTCGTGCTGGCGGGGCTGCGGAGAGGGGACCTGCCGCCAATTATCAGCTTCGGCTTCGACGGGGCCACCTCCGCCGACGCCCGTGCTCCCCGTCGGTAGGGCGGCGCGCTACACCACCCGGCGCTCCTTGCCCTCCCAGTACGGCGCCCGGAGGTCCTTCTTGAGGACCTTTCCGGTGGGGTTGCGCGGCAGCTCGTCCAGCACGTCCACCGACTTCGGGCACTTGAACGCGGCCAGCTGCTCGCGGCAGTAGGCCAGCAGCGCGTCGCCGTCGAACTCCACGCCGGGCGCAGCCACGACGATCGCCTTGGGGACCTCGCCCCACCGCTCGTCCGGCACCCCGATCACGGCGACGTCGCCGACGGTCGGGTGCTCGGCCAGCACCCGCTCGATCTCGGCAGGGTAGATGTTCTCCCCGCCGCTGATGATCATGTCCTTGATCCGGTCGGTGACGTAGACGTAGCCGTCGGCGTCGATGTGCC
>JAODNO010000583.1 GCA_025465235.1 Pseudonocardia sp. | reverse complement strand
CCCACTCGGGTTGCACCGCGGTCGGCGGCGTGACCGCAGCGGCGAGAAACCCCGGATAGCGTCCCGCCGCGTCGTTCAGCGCGGTCTGCCAGGCCTCGAACTCCGCCTCGCAACCCTCCCGGACGCGTTGCCCGATGATCACCGTCGCCGCTTCGTCGGCCGGCTTGTCATCGACTACTGCCATCGCCATCCCCTCAAGCGCGGGTGTGCGACACCGCGCATGGGGGGCGAGCCGCCGACGTCAGTTTGATTCGGGTCCTCCCCGGCGGCAAGAACTCCACAGCCAGGACACCTATTCGAGGGACGCGGCCACCCGAGAACTGCACACGTGAATGCGTAGCGTCACGGCTGTATTCGATTGATCGCCGGGAATGCAGAAACGAGACTCATCTGGCCTTCGGGTCCTCCCCGGCGGCCGCGTCCTCGGCCAGCGCGTCGTCGATCAGCGCTTCGAGCTCGGCGAGGCTGTGGCGCCGCCCATCGGTACGCAGCACGACCACGCCGTCATCGTCCACGCCGGCTTCGGCGAGCGCCTCCGTGATGTCGTGGGCCGCCAGCAACGCCTCCTTCCCGAAACGGTCACGCGCCAGGTGCTTCGGGTGGACCGGAGGCAGCTCCGGCGTGTCCTTGGTCATTCGAGGGCCTCCAGATCAACACAACCCGTATGACGAAATTATCCGCACACCGGAAATGACCCGTGCACCGAGTACAGCGCACGGGTCACCCGGTTCAGCCGAGGATGTTCACGACGTCATGGCGGCCTGCCCCCGGTCCTGCATCACAGGTCCGCTCGCCGACGGCTTCAGGTCGAAGTCGAAGATCGCGGTCGGCAGGTACAGCGAACAGCAGGCGTTGGGGATATCGACGATGCCGCTGACACGGCCCTCGATCGGCGCCGAACCGAGCAGCAGGTATGCCTGCTCGCCGGAGTAGCCGAACTTCTTCAGGTACTCGACCGCGTTGAGGCACGCCCGCCGATAGGCGACGGTCGCGTCGAGGTAGTGGTTCTCGTCGGTCTCGCGGTCGACCGACACACCGACGAAGGTCAGGAACTCCGAGTACTGAGGTGCCACATTGCCCGGGATGAAGACCGGGTTGGTCGTGACCCCGTAGGTCTCCATGCCGCCCTTGAGCAGGTCGACATGGAAGTCGATGAAACCGCCCATCTCGATCGCACCACAGAATGTGATCTCGCCGTCGCCCTGGCTGAAATGCAGGTCTCCGCCCGAGAGCTTCGCGCCCGGTACATGCACGGGATAGAAGACCCGGGAGCCCCGGGTCAGGTTCTTGATGTCGTGGTTGCCCCCGTTCTCCCTGGCGGGCACGGTCCGTGCGCCGTCCCGGGCGATCGCGTCGGCCTCCTGGCCCGTCGCCGTGCCGCCCAGCGTGTTGTCCACCAGCGGCGGGAGCGCGAGCGGCGGCACGCGGTCCGGCTCGCGATCGATCAGTGCGCGCTCCCGGCGGTTCCAGCGCTCAAGCAGGTCTGCCGACGGCGCCGTGCCGAACAGGCCTGGGTGGGTGATCCCGGTGTAGCGCACACCGGGGATGTGCCGCGAGGTGGCCATCTGCCCGGCGAAGTCCCAGATCGCCTTGTACGCGTCGGGGAAGTAGTCGGTCAGGAAGCCGCCACCGTTCGCCTTCGCGAAGACGCCGGTATAGCCCCAGCCCTGGCCAGGGGCGTCCCCGTACTCCTGCGGTGCCTGTACCGGGCCCAGGTCGAGGATGTCCACGATGAGCAGGTCACCCGGCTCCGCGCCCTCGACGGCGATCGGTCCGCTCAGCATGTGCGCGTGGGTCAGATCGACATCGCGGACGTCGTTCGCCGAGTCGTTGTTGCCGATCTGGGCGTCGGTCCACTCCTTGCACTCCACGCGGAACTGCTGCCCCGGCCGGACCGTCACCGCGGCAGGCACGTCCGGGTGCCAGCGGTTGTGCCCCGGGACCGCCTGGTCTCGCATCGACTTGGACTGGTCGACGGTGAAAACCACTTCGGGCATCTCGAATCCTCCTTCATCGGACCTGGTCGGTCGGTCAGCGTGCCCTCGCCGGGACGGACGGGGCGGGAGTCGGCGCCGGTTCCCGGGGTGCCCGGCGCATGACCACGAACAGCGCTCCGAACACGACGACGCCGCCGATGGCGAGTCCGAGCGCGATGGCATTCGGGTTGCGCCACAGATTGGTGAGCAGCAGGAACGCGGGTATCGCGGCCGTCACCCAGGCCGTGATGATCGTCACCCACCCCGTGTACCGCGTCAGGGACTCACGCTTGAGCCCGAGCACCACGAAGAACAGCGACCACAGGAACGCCCAGTAGAGCCAGATGACACCGAACGGGCGGTCATTGAAGATCGTGAAGTTCACGGCCGAGTAGCCGAGCGCCACGACGGCGACGAACAGCGAGAACCAGCCGACACCGGTGGTGTCGAGCCCTGCCAGGAGCCCGATGCCGACGTAGAGGTACGTGAAGCCGAACAGGTAGAGGCCCGACGCGGCGAGGATCAACCGCGGATCGCCGTTCGCTGTGAAGATCAAGTAGGTCGGGACGACGACCTGCAGTGCACCGACGAAGAGGTTCAGCGGCGCAGCGGCTCTACCCTCGACGACCCCGATCAGCAGCAGGCCGTTCAGGAACAGCACCGCTCCGACGTACAGCAGACCCACAGGTAAGATGGCCATTTCCGTCCTCCTCGCTGCGCACATACCCGGCGCCGTGGCGCCGGTCGCCGATGAGGGCAACAGCAGCGCGGCGGGTCGGAGGGCCGAGCTGGGGCGACGGCGGGCGGTCGGCCGGATCCGCGTGACCACCTCGGGGACGTCCCGGCTGACCTCCTCGCGCAGCCGGTGCCTGACGAGGGCTCGTCCATCAGGGAGAGTGAGGGCGTGATCCAGCGCCGCCATGCCCATCCGCAGGCGGGCATTTTCGCGCCGCCCCGGCCCTGTCCAACGGGAGTGCGGCAATCCAGGTGCCGCACTCCGCTCAGCGGTACTCGACCTGCGCCATCACATCTCACTACGTGTCCGGGCCTCCGAACCACCTCACAGTATGCCGGGCACGGAGGCCGTGATAGGGCCGAACGGACGTGGCGTCACGGCGTCGCGCTGGTACGGAGCGACGCTCCGCCGGGAGGAGTAGTGCCAGCGGGAGGATCTGCTGCACGGGCGACGTTCGAACCCGGAGGAGCATCGTCGTCGGAGCTCGAAGGAGGCCATGATGTCCAGGAAGCCGCCCGTCATCACCGACGCGGTCCCGTCCTTCGACGAGGAACAGGCGCACCGGCGACGCACCTACGTCATCCTCATGGGCGTCCACATCGTCGGGTTCGCGTCGTCCTACCCGCTGTACCTCTGGCGGCCGGTCGCCGGCGTCATCGCCGTCGTCCTCACCGGAGTTCTGCCGTGGGTCGCCGTGCTCCTGGCCAACAGCTCCTCCCGCCGCGTCCTCCGGCGGCCGATGACGTCCACTGCTCGGCCCCTGGGTCGCGGTTCGCCCTCCGTCGATGGCCACGACCGCCCCCGGTGACGTAGCTCGCCCAGGGCTCGACAGGCACAGGCGACGAAGTTCGGCAGCCCGGGTCGGTTCGCCCGTGCCTGTCGAGCGGGACGGCGCTACGCACGAGGCAGCCGCCCGTCCCGAGGACGAGCGGCTGCCGAGTCGTGCTGATCTATGCGGCGATGGCGGAGGGGGCAGGGCAGATCGCGGTGGCGGGGAGGGCGACGGGGGCCTCGGCCTGGATCTCCGTGGCCGGGTTACCTCCCCACCGGGTGAACGGGGCCGTCTCCTCGCCCTTCATGAGGAACGCGTCGGCCTCGAGGACCGAGCCCTCCCCCATCGTGACCCCGTAGTGCACGAACGCGGCCACGCCGAGGACGGCCCCCGCGCCGAGCACCGTGTAGTCGGACTTGAAGGTGCCGTCCTCCAGCGAGTGGCACTGGATGACGCTGCCGGCGTTGAGCACCGCGTCATCGCCGATGGTGACCAGCGTCTTCTCCGAGATCCCGCAGCCGTCGTCGAACACGCGGCGCCCGACCCGCACACCCAGCAGCCGCCAGGCCACGTTCTTGAACGGGGTGCCGTTGAACAGGGGCGTCGCGAGCACCTTCCAGAGCCGCTCATGGCGCCAGAAGTACGGGTCGTAGATGGAGACGAAGCGCGGGGTGAGGGCGTGGAAGCCCATGACGGCCCGCTCCGCCAGCGCCATGAAGAAGGTGTTGAACACCAAGGCCGCGACGATGCCGACTGCCGTGGCCGCGCTACCGAACTGCGGGTAGAAGCTGGAGCTGATCGTGATGATCAGCACGAGCGCGAGGAGCTGTATCCACCGGAACAGCAGGAACGTCGCCATGCTGCGGACGTTGTGCCGGTTCTTGGCGGCGAGGCGCCTGCGCATGACCCGTGGCTTCTTCAGGTGGTCGAAGGCGGCATCGCGGGCGACCGAGCGCGGGATCTCGAAGGGCGGAGAGCCGAGCAGGCCCACGTTCTCCCGAACCGGGCCGTCGATCGGCACCATCGTCTTCGTTCCCACCAGGACGTTCTCGCCGATCCTGGCGTTCGTCGGCAAGGCGATGTTGTTGCCGAAGAAGTTCCGCTCGCCGATCGCGACCCGCGACATCCGGAAGGAGCTGCTGGAGAAGTCCGCGTTCATGATCGACAGACCATCCGAGATCATCGTCCCGGTTCCGATGGTCGTCAGGAGCGCCGAGTCCTGCCGCAGCTCGGTGCCGAAGTTCGACCCCGTCTGCTCGACCTCCGAGAGGTCGTAGCCGATGCCCCGTGAGTAGGTGACGGCGGCGGAGCTGTCGCCGAACATCGTCGTGAAGAACCTCGAGTTCGTCAGCCAGACGATCGCCAGCGCGACGATGTGGTGGAAACCGTAGAGGCGGTAGGTCCTGCCGGGTCGCAGCAACGGGCCGAGCAGCCGTGGGAGGACGATCATCAGGACGAGGCCCACGATCACGGCGCCGAGGAACACGACCGCCGAGAGGGCTGCCATGGACAGGTAGAAGGGCGCACCGCCGAGCGACGCCACGGTGGGATCGAAGAAGTCGGTGACTGCGGGGATCCCGATGAGCAGCGTGACCGCGGCACCGAACCCGGCCGAGACCAGCACCAGCGCCCCCAGCAGATACGCCACTCCGAAGGCGAACCGGCGGAGCGCACCGCTGCGGGCCGGCTCGACAACCCGGTAGTTGGTGGTGGTGGGCTCGCCCGGGACGCCGTGCCAACGCTCGCCTGCCGGGACGGTCTGGCCGGGGTGCAGCGACGAGCTGTGGCCGAGCTGGGCGCCGTCCCCCATCGTCGTGCGGATGTCGAGCACGCTCGTCTCCCCCACGAAGACGTCCCGGCCGAGGGTGACGGGCCCCGTACGGATGACGCCGCTGGTGGCGTGGTAGCCACTGAACAAGACGTTGCGGCGGATGATGGTGTCGGGGCCGATGGTGATCAGATCGGTGGCCACGGGGACGGTGCGCGACAGGATGGTGGTGCCGCGGCCGATCCTGGCGCCG
>JAODNO010000545.1 GCA_025465235.1 Pseudonocardia sp. | reverse complement strand
AGCTCGACAACAACCTGGGGCTGCCCGCGCTGCCCGGCCTCCCGCAGGCCGCGAACGGCACGAGCACCGCCCGGATCTGGTCCGACGGCACGGGCAAGGCCCGCGCGCAGGTGCCGTCGGCGTCGGGTGAGCGCACGTTCGTCGCCGACGGCACCACGTTCTGGTCGTGGGACTCCTCCGACAAGACGGTGACGAAGGCCGCCGAGGACGCGGAGCGCAAGCCCGCCGCCCCGGACGCCACCACCGACCCCACGGCCGCGGCCACCCAGGCGCTCGCCGCGCTCCAGCCCACCAGCGAGATCAGCGTCGACGGCACGGCCGAGGTCGCGGGCCGCCCGGCGTACGAGCTCGTGCTCGCCCCGGTTCCGTCGGAACGCACACTGCTGCGCGAGGTCCGGATCGCCGTCGACGCCGACAAGCGCGTGCCGCTGCGGCTGACGGTGCTGGCCAACGGCTCGTCCGACCCCGCGCTGCAGCTCGGGTTCACGAATCTCACGTTCGGTGCGCAGGACCCGTCGCTGTTCACGTTCACGCCGCCGCCCGGCGCCACGGTCCAGGACGAGCAACGTCCCCAGGGCGGGCAGGCCGGGAAGCACGAGGCTGCAGGGCCGACGGTCGTCGGCAAGGGCTGGGACACGGTGATCGTCACGAAGAAACCGGCGCAGGCCCCCGCCCGCGGAGCGGAGGGCGACCGGTCCGGCGGCAGCGCCGACCTGTCCGCACTGGGCACGCCAGTCAGCGGACCGTGGGGCAGCGGGCGGCTGATCACCACGACCGTGGCGGGCGCCATCGTCACCGACGACGGCCGGATCGCTGCCGGCGCCGTGCCCGAGCAGGTCCTCGCCGAGGCCCTCTCCCAGTGACGAGCAGCCCCCGGGTCGACGCGGCGCCTGCTCCGGCCGGCGCCGCCTCGGTCCGTCCCATGGCCGCGCGGGCCGTCGGGCTGCGCAAGACCTTCGGCCGCACCGTCGCGGTCGACGGCATCGATCTCGACGTCCCGGCGGGCTCGGTGCTCGGCATGCTCGGACCGAACGGCTCGGGCAAGACCACGCTCATCCGCATGCTCCTCGGGCTGACACGGCCCACCGCGGGAGCCGCCGAGCTGCTCGGCCACCCGATACCCGAGGAGTCGGCCAGGGCGTTGCCGCAGGTCGGCGCACTCGTCGAGGGGCCAGGGTTCCACCCGTTCCTGTCCGGACGGGAGAACCTGCGCCGGGCCGCGGCCACCGAGCCGCTGCTCGGTACCGGGGAGATACGCGAGGCGGTCGATGCGGCGCTGCACCGCGTCGGGCTCGGGGACGCGGCGGACCGACGGTTCCGTGGCTACTCACTCGGGATGAAGCAGCGCCTCGGCCTGGCTGCGGCGCTGCTGCTCCCCCGGTCGCTCGTCGTGCTCGACGAGCCGACCAACGGTCTCGACCCCGCCGGCACCCGCGACGTCCGGCAGATCATCGCCGAGCTGCACGCAGGCGGCGCGACGGTCATCGTCTCCTCGCACCTGCTCGCCGAGGTGGAGGCCACGTGCACGCACGTGGCCGTCCTGCAGGCGGGCTCGCTCGTGGCGGCGGGCGAGCTGAACGCGCTGCTGGCCACCGGCACCGGCGGACTGGAGATCACCACTCCCGACGTCGAGCTCGCGCTGCGGACCCTGCGGGGCGCGGGCGCCACGGCCTACCGGGCGGAGCGGTCGCCCGCAGAGGAGCAGGCTGTCGTCGTGGGCGATGACGGCCCGGCTGCGCCGGAGGTGATCGCGCTGTTGGTGCGTGCAGGGGTCGCAGTGCACGAGGCGCGACGCAGCCGGACCAACCTCGACGACCTGTTCGCCCGGCTGACCGAGGAGCCGTCATGACCTCCGCAGTGCTCACCGGCGAGTCGCTCTCCGCGCCGCACAACGCACCGCTGGGCCGGCTGCTCGCCGCCGAGCTGCGTTGGGTGCTGCGCCGCCCACGCACGCTGGTGATGCTGGGGCTGTTCGCGCTCGTACCCGTGCTGATCTCGATCGGGGTGGCCGTCGCGAACCGCACGCCCGGACCCGGGGCCGGCCTGATCGGGGCAGTGGCCGGGAACGGACTCGTGCTGCCGGTCGCTGCGATGACGCTGGCCCTCGCCCTCCTGCTGCCGCTCGCCGTGTCGATGGCAGCAGCTGACGCGATCGCGGGCGAGGCAGCGCACGGGACACTGCGCGGGCTGCTGATCGCGCCGGTGGGGCGGCTGCGGCTCGTCGCGATGAAGGCGTTCGGCGTGCTCGTCGTCGCGACGCTGGCGACACTCGCCCTCGCGGTGATGGGCGTGCTCGCTGGGCTCGTCGTGGTCGGCGGCGCCGACGGCCAGCTCGTCACACTCTCCGGCACGGCCGTCAGCCTCGGGGACGCGCTCGCCAGGGTGGCGCTCGTCGTCATCTGGACGGTGTGGCAGCTCGCGGCGGTGGGCGCGATCGCACTCGCGATCTCGTCGTTCACCGAGCATCCGCTCGTCGTGCTGGCGTCGGTGCTGGGCGGGCTGATCGTGTTCGGCGTGCTCAGCGCGATCCCGGCCCTGGAGTGGCTGCAGCCCTACCTCCTCACCAGCGGCTGGACGGCGGGCGCCGACGCCCTGCGCGACCCCCTCCCGCTCGACAACATGGCCGCGAGCTCGCTGCGCGCCCTCTGCTACGTCGCCATCGGGGCCGGCCTGACGATCCACCGCATGCTCCGCCGCGACGCCTGACACACCCACACCTGCGCGAGTCGCCCCAAATCCGCCCACGAGTCGCCCGGAACCCCACGCGAGTCATCCGAATGCCCGCGCAGTTCCGGCCCCACTCGAGGGGTGCCGGGCAGGATGCACGCCATGACGGAACTGCTGGACGACGCGGCGGTCACCGCCGCCCTGGCCGACCTGCCCGGATGGGAGCGCCACGGCGACGCGATCGTGCGAACCGCAAAGCTGCCCTCGTTCCCTGCCGCCGTGTCGGTGGTGGACCGGGTGGCCGAGATCGCGGAGGACCGTGATCATCACCCCGACATCGACATCCGCTGGCGGACGCTCACGTTCCGCTGCTCGACGCACTCCGCGGGCGGGATCACGGAGAAGGACACGGCCCTGGCCGCGTCGATCTCGGAGCAGATCGACGCGGCCGGCGGCTGAGCCCCACTACTCGGCGGTGGCCAGCCCCGCGCAGGCGGGCACGGACACCTTCTCCGCCTCCGCGACGCGCGTGCGGCCGACCTGAAGCGTCAGCAGCAGGGCGATCACCACGAGGACGAGGCCTCCACCGACCAGCGGCAGCACCAGCAGGCCGCCCATGTCGATCACGACGCCGCCGACCACCCCGGCGAGGGCGGTGCCGAGGTAGATCGCCGAGGCGTTGAGAGATAGCACCAGGCCGCCGGTGGGGGCCAGCTCCAGCAGCAGCGACTGCAACGGGGGGTTGAACGCCCAGCTGAAGACGCCCCAGAGGACGAGGGTCACGGCTGCTCCCACGAGGGTGCCGGCGGTGAGCGACAGCGTCACGACCGTGACGGCGATCCCGGCGAGCACGGCGTAGAGCGTGGGCACGGTGCCGAACCGGTCGGCCGCGCGACCGCCCCACGTGTTGCCGACCATCGCCCCGACGCCGTAGACGACCAGCAGCAGCGCGATGGTGGCGCCGTGGATGCCGGCCGTGGCGTTCAGCAGGGGTGTCACGTAGATGAACACGACCATGGCGGCGAGAACGCCGACCACGGTCATCGCGAGCACCGTCAGCACGCGCCGGTCAGCGGCGACGGCGAAGCGCTCGCGCAGCGGCACCGCCGGGGGCGCCGCCATTCGAGGCAGGCAGATCGGAACGGCGGCCGCGACCAGCGCCGAGACCACTGCCACCGCCGCGAAGACGCCGCCGTAGCCGATGCTGCTGCCGAGCAGGTCGCCTGCGGGAACGCCGATGGCGAGTGCCAGCGTCAGCCCGCCGAACACGATGGCGACAGCACGTGCGCGCTGAGCCGGCGGCAGAAGCGCGGTGGCGACGAGCGTGGCGGCCGGCGTGTAGGCGGCCGCCCCGATCGCGGCGATGATCCGGCCGACGATCAGCAGCGGATAGGTGGTGGCCACGGCGGAGAGCCCGTTCCCGACCGCGGCCGCGACGAGCGCGACGAGCAGCAAGGTGCGGCGATCCCAGCGCCCGGCCAGCGTGGCGATCAGCGGGGCACCGACGGCGTAGGCGAGCGCGAAAGCGGTGGCGAGCTGGCCCGCGGCCGTCAGCGAGACGCCCAGTTCGGAGCTGACGGCGGGCAGCACGCCCGACACCACGTAGGCGCTCGTGCCGACGGCGAAGGCGCCGGCGGCGAGCAGGTAGGTGCGTGCGGACATCGATGGGCCTCTCGGGCAGTGCTGGACGAGGACTGGTACGACATGCATCGTACTACGACGTTAGTCGAACTTCGACAGATGTCGTACAATCGGTCTCGTGTCCACCGCCGACCAGGCCATCCTCCAGCAGCCCACCCGCGAGGAGATGCGTGTCGAGCAGGTACTGCACGCCCTCGGCGACCCGGTGCGCCTCATGATCGTGCAGGCGCTCGCCGCCGCACCCGAGGGAGTGGCCTGCGGGGTCATACCGCTACCCGTCACCAAGTCCACACGCACCCACCATCTGCGCACCCTGCGCGAGGCGGGTGTGATCTCGATGCGCACCGAGGGCACGCGGCGGATGAGCACACTGCGCCGTGACGACCTCGACGCGCTGTACCCCGGCCTGCTCGACGGCGTGTTGGCCGCGCCCCGCTGACTCATTCACCCCTGGTCGCGGAACCGTGCACCAGGGACGATGCCGGCATGAGCCGCCTCCCCCGCAAGCCGTACGAGAAGGAGCTGTTGCGCCTCCAGAGTGAGCTGGTACAGATGCAGGAGTGGGTCCGCACCAGTGGCGCACGGCTGGTGGTGGTGTTCGAGGGCCGCGACGCCGCAGGCAAGGGCGGGGCGATCAAGCGCGTGTCGGAGTTCCTGAACCCGCGGATCTGCCGCATCGTCGCCTTGCCCGCACCGTCGGAGCGGGAACGCTCGCAGTGGTACTTCCAGCGCTACGCCGAGCACCTCCCCGGGGCGGGGGAGATCGTGCTGCTGGACCGCAGCTGGTACAACCGCGCCGGCGTCGAGCGGGTGATGGGGTTCTGCACTCCCGACGAGTACGCCCGCTTCCTGCGCCAGTGCCCGGTGTTCGAGGAGCTGCTCGTCGAGGACGGGATCCTGCTACGCAAGTACTGGTTCTCGGTCAGCGATGCCGAGCAGGAGCGCCGCTTCCGCGGACGCATGAGCGATCCGATGCGTCAATGGAAGCTCTCCCCGATGGACCTCGAGTCGATCACGCGGTGGGAGGACTACTCCCGGGCGAAGGACGAGATGTTCGTCCACACCGACACCGCCGTCGCCCCGTGGTTCGTGGTGGAGGCCGAGGACAAGCGGCGCGCCCGGATCAACATGATCGCGCACCTGCTCGCGACCGTCCCGTGGCAGCCGGTGCCATCGCGCGACCTGGAGCTCCCGCAACGGCCACCGCAGCGCGGCTACCAGCGACCGCCACGCGATCGCTTCAATGAGGTGCCCGACCACGCGGCCACGCTCATGAGCTGACGACCACCGTGCTGTCTCGGCCGGCCGTGGCAGAGGCGCTCAGAACCGGCGGTTGGCCAGCACCGGTACCGCGCGGCGCGCCTGCTCCACCTCGTCCAGGGCCAGGTCGACGAGCAACAGGCCGGGCTCGGCGCCGAGCTGGTCGAGCACGACGCCCAGCGGCCCGACGGCGAGGCTCGCCCCGATCCCCGTCGGCGCGCTGCCCGCATCCCGGCCGACGGTCGTCGGGTCGGCCTGGTCGCACGCCACCACGAACGCCGTGCTGTCGAGGGCCCTGGCCCGGACCAGCAGGTCCCACTGCTCGCGCTTGCCCGGGCCGGCGCCCCATGACGCCGGCACCAGCACGATGGTGGCACCGTTGCCCGCAAGCTCCTGGAAGAGCCCCGGGAAGCGCAGGTCGTAGCAGGTGGCGAGGCCGACCGTGACCTCGTCGACGACGATGCTCACCGGCTTCGACCCTGGGGCGACAGTGCGCGACTCGGCGAACCCGAACGCGTCGAACAGGTGGATCTTGTCGTAGGTCGCCTCCACGCCACCGCCGGTCACCAACAACGTGTTGTGCACACGGCCGTCCTCGGCCGGGGTGAACATGCCGGCGACGACGGTGAGGCCTGCGGCGTCGGCGATCGCCCGGACCCGCCCCGCCCACGGCCCGTCCAGCGGCTCGGCCACCGGACCGAGCGGTACCCCGAAGCAGCACATGGCCGCCTCCGGGAACACCACGACCCGTGCCCCCGCCGCCGCGGCCCGGCGTGCGCCGTCCTCGATCAGGCCGAGGTTGTGGGCCGGGTCGGGTGTCGACACGACCTGGGCGAGTGCGATCCGCACAGGAAACCTCCAGTTAATGTATACATGGTGCATGCAGGTATCGACCGCGTCCCGAGAGTCGGGGCGCGACCGCGCCTACCGCCACCTGCGGGAGACCGTACTGGTCGATCCGGCGGTGCAAGGAACCTTCCTCAACGAGATCGAGCTCGCGCAGGACATCGGCGTGTCGCGCACACCGGTGCGAGAGGCGCTGTTGCTGCTGGTAGCCGACGGCCTGGTCGAGATGGTGCCCAAGCGCGGAGCGTACGTGCCGCCGCTGTCCGGGCGGCAGATCAAGGAGCTGATGGAACTGCGGGGGCTGCTGGAACGGCACGCCGCCTCCGTCACTCTCGCCGCAGGCGCGGTGCCGCTGGCGCTCATGCGCGAGGCGCTGGCCGAGCAGGAGCGACTCGTCGACGCCGGCTCCGAGGCCGAGACCGCAAATGTGTTCATCGAGTGGGACCGGCGCTTCCACCAGTGCCTGGTCGACGCCGCACGCAACGAGCTGATCGCCCGCACGTACGCCGGCCTGCGGACCCGTCAGGTACGGGTCGGGGTCGCAGCCCTGTTCCGGGCCACCGACCGTCAGCACGCCGTGTGTCTGGAGCACCGGTCCATCCTCGAGGCACTGGATTCCGGCGACGAGGCCGCGGCCCATGCGGCGATCGAGGACCACCTGCGGATCACCTTGCAGCTGTTCCTGGAGGCGTGACCGAAGCCGCGTATTGGACGAGGTAGGCCTCGTCCTCGGCCGGGTCGGGATTGCGACCCAACGCCAGCCCGGCCAGCGTCACCAGCCCTGCCACGAGGAGATAGAGCGCCACCGGGACCCAGCTCCCCCAGCTGCTGAGCAGGGCGGTGAACACGAGCGGCGCCACCGCCCCGCCGAAGACGCCCGCGATCGTGTACGCGAGCGAGCTGCCCGTGTAACGCAGCCGGGTGGAGAACTGCTCGGTGACGAACGCGGCCTGCGGTCCGTACATGAACGAGTGCAGCACCAGCCCGACGACCACGCCGAGGATCAGCAGTGGCTGCGAGCCGCCGGCGATCATCGGGAAGAAGACGAACGGCCAGACGGCTGCGCCAGCGGCGGCGACGGCGTAGACGAGGCGCCGGTTGACGCGGTCGGACACGGCCCCGGCCAGCGGGATCAGCGCGAGCTGGAACGCCGAGCCAACGAGGATCGCGGCGAGCACCTGGCCGCGGCTCATGCCCACGACGGTGGTGGCGTAGGTGAGCACGAAGACGGTGAGGAGCGCGTAGGTGACGTCCGGCCCGATGCGGCTGAGTACGCCGGCGAGCAGCGCGCGGCGCTGGGTGCGGAAGACGTCGCGGACCGGCGCCGCCGGCTGGTCGCCCCGCTCCTTGATCGCACGGAATACGGGTGTGTCCTCCAGCTTCAACCGGATCCACAGCCCGAAGCCGACCAGCACCGCGGACAGCAGGAACGCGATCCGCCAGCCCCATGCCAGGAATGCCTCGTCCGACATCGAGAGGGTGAGGACGGCGAGGGCACCGTTCGAGAGCAGATTGCCCGCCGGTGGCCCGATCTGCGCGGCGGAGGACCAGAACCCCCGCCGACGCGGGTCGCCGAACTCGCTGGAGAGCAGCACCGCGCCGCCCCACTCCCCACCCACGCCGACACCTTGGGCGAAGCGCAGCAGCACCAGGATGATCGGCGCGGCCGCACCGATCGTGGCGTAGGTCGGCAGGAGGCCGATCAGGAACGTGGCCGCGCCGATCAGCAGCAGCGTCAGCACGAGCACCTGCTTGCGGCCGATGACGTCGCCGAGCCGCCCGAACACGAAGCCGCCGAGCGGGCGCGAGACGTAGCCCACGGCGTACGTCGAGAACGCCAGGAGCGTGCCGGTCAGCGGGTCGGAGCCGGGGAAGAACAGGTGCGGGAACACCAGCGCTGCGGCGGCCGAGTAGACGGCGAAGTCGTACCACTCGAGGGACGTGCCGGTGAGGCTCGCAACGAAGGCCTTCGTCAGGGAACGCCGGTTGATCTCCGGTGTCGGTGGGCCGGACGTCGGGTCGGCCATCAGGTCCTCCTGTAGGTGGCTTGCCACACCTTGGGTGGCGCGCGCCGTCATACTTTCGGTATACAAGCGGCATGCGCAAGCCCTGGGATGATCGGCAGTGAGCGAGCTTGCGAGCGAACCATTGACACAGCGCCGTCCGCGAAGCGCGGACCGAGCGCAGCGAGGGAGAGCGATGAGCGAACTGATCTTCGATCTGCCCGACGGCACCACCGCCGCCGTCACTGTCATCCGGCTGCTGAACGGCGGCTACGCGGGCCGTGAGCAGGAGGAAGTCGCGGCGCACGTCGCCGAGCTGGCCGAGCTCGGGATCCCCGCGCCCGCGGTGACGCCCGCCCTCTACCCCGTGGCGCCCTACCTGGCCGCACAGGTCGACGGCGTGCCCGTGCAGCACGGGCGTACGTCCGGCGAGGCCGAGTGGGCGCTCGTCGTCGCGGGCGAGGCGCCGGGGGACCTGCTGCTCACCGTCGCCTGCGACCACACCGACCGGGAACTTGAGGTGCACGGCGTCGCGTGGAGCAAGAACGCAGGCCTCGACGTGCTGGGGCGCGGCGCGTGGCGGCTCGTGGACGTCGAGGACCATCTCGACGATCTGCGGCTGCGTGCGTGGGTGGCGCAGGACGGCGGCCCGGAGCAGCTGATCCAGGACGCCCCGCTGGCAGCCCTGCTGCCGCCCCGGTTCTGGCTCGATGAGCTGGGTGAGCTCCTGGTGCCCGGCACCGTGCTGCTGTCCGGCACCGTAGCGATGCTGCCGGGCGTCGACCAGTTCGCCGACCGCTGGCGGGTGGAGCTCGCCGACCCGGTCACCGGCGCGCTGCTCGAGCTCTCCTACGCGGTGGAGCGCATGCCGGAGCCCATCGGCTAGAGTCGATCTCGTGCAGCGCCAGTACTGGTTTACCGCTCCGGCCCGTGACGGGTCGGCGGGCGAACCGCTGCGCTGACCTTCCCCCCACGAGCCGGATCACGAGCCGGCTCGGTGGGATCGTCGACGGGTCCGGCTCGCCTGAGAGAGAGCCGACGTCATGACCCGCACCGCCGTCCCCGCGCTGGACGAGCACCGTACCGCCCGGATCAGCCCTTTGCTGTCCCCTGCCCTGCTGCGCCACGAGCTCCCGATCGACGAGACGGTGGCCGAGACCGTCACCCAGGCTCGCGCCGAGGTCGTGGACATCCTCGACGGCCGTGACGACAGGCTGATCGTCGTCGTCGGCCCGTGCTCGATCCACGACCCGGAAGCCGCGCTCGACTACGCCGACCGACTTGCGGAGCACGCCTCCCGGGTCGCCGGCGAGCTCCGCATCGTCATGCGGGCCTACTTCGAGAAGCCGCGCTCGACGGTCGGCTGGAAGGGCCTGATCAACGACCCCGGCCTGGACGGGACCTTCGACGTCAACACCGGGCTCCGGACGGCACGGCGGCTGCTTCTCGACGTCTCGGCGCTCGGGCTCCCCGTCGGGTGCGAGTTCCTCGACCCGATCACCCCGCAGTTCCTCGCCGACGTCGTGAGCTGGGGCGCGATCGGCGCGCGGACCGCGGCCAGCCAGGTGCACCGGCAGCTGTGCAGCGCGCTGTCGATGCCCGTCGGGATCAAGAACTCGACCGACGGCGACGTCCAGGTCGCGGTGGACGGCGTCCGCGCGGCCGCGGCGAGCCACGTGTTCATGGGGATCAACCCCGACGGCCTCGCCGCGCTCATCACGACGGCGGGCAACCCGGACTGCCACGTCATCCTGCGCGGCGGCTCGTCCGGTCCGAACCACGACGCCGCATCGGTCGGTGCCGCTCTGGACCGGTTGCGGGCGGTCGACCTGCCGGCCCGGGTGATCGTCGACGCGAGTCACGGCAACAGCGGCAAGGACCACGTCCGGCAGGCCGAGGTCGTGCGGGAGATCGCCGGCCGGATCGCGACGCGCGAGCCGGGCGTCGCCGGCGTGATGATGGAGAGCTTCCTCGTGGCCGGTCGGCAGGACCTCGGGCCGTCGATGACGCGTGGCCAGAGCATCACCGACGCCTGCATGGACTGGCAGACGACAGCGACCCTGCTGGACGAGCTGGCAGAGTCGGTAGCGGCGCGCCGCTGAGCGCCGAGGCGTCGTCGCAGAGACGCTGTCGTCATCGCAGGGTCCGCAGCCGCTGCGAGGAACACACCACCTCTGCGAGGACGCCTAGGCCGTCAGCGTTTCCGGGTTGATGCAGGCCGTTGGTCGCGCCCCTGTCAGTACCCGTGCTACCTCGGCGGCTATGCGATCCGCCGACTCCTCCGCCACCTGCCGGGAGGCACCGGCCAGGTGGGGTGTGGCGAGCACGCCCGGCCGCCGGGGTAGCGGGTCGTCCGGGCTGGGCGGCTCAGGGTCGAACACGTCGAGCACCGCTGCCCGCAGGTGCCCGGAGGCCAGTGCCGCGTCCAGGGCGCGGGTGTCCACGAGCTCGCCGCGGGCGGTGTTGACGAGCACCGATCCCGGTCGCATCGCGGCGAGTGCGGCCTCGTCGATCATCCGTGTCGTCTCGCCGGTGAGCCGGGCGTGCAGGCTGACGACGTCGCTCTCCCGCAGCAGCTCGGGCAGGTCCACCAGCCGGACGCCCACGCGGTCGGCCGCGGCCGGTTCGGCGTACGGGTCGTGCGCGAGCAGGCGGGAGCCGAAGCCGCGCAGCAGCTCGGCCACCCGCAGCCCGACCGCCCCCAGCCCGACCAGGCCGACGGTCGCCGCGCGCAGCTCCAGGCCCACGCGGTCGTAGCGGAACCCGGCGCCGTCCCAGCGCCCGGCGGACAGCTCGGCCGAGGCGGCCGGCAGCCCCCGCATGGCACAGATCATCGTGCCGACGCAGAACTCGGCGACCGCGCCGAGATTGCGCCCCGGGAGGTGGACGACGGGGATCCCGGACGCCGTGGCGGCGGGGACGTCGACGTTCACCGGGCCACCGCGGGTGACGCCGACCACGCGGAGGCTGCCCCGACCCGCGTCGAGCACCTCCGCCGTCACCGGAGCGAGGTGGGTGACCAGCGCGTCGGCACCGCGGACCAGCCCCGCGATCTTTCGCGGGTCACCTGCGGCCTCCCGCACGCCGTCGACCGCCGTGAACGGCTCCGTCGGCCACGGGGTGTCGACCCGGATGAAATCCCCCGCGAGCCCCACCCGCTCCAGCGCGGGTTCGAGCGCGCGGGCGAGCAGGTCGGCGGAGATGAACTCGTCACCTGCACAGAGGATGTGCATGCTCCCCGTCACCGCAGCCGCTGCCCTGACGCCGGGTCGAACAGATGGACGCGCTCGGGCGCCGCCGTGATCGTGACGCCGTCGCCGGGCACGTGCGCCCGCCCGTCGTCGACCTGCGCCACCACTCGGGCGTCCACCCCGGGCAGGTCCAGGGTGGCGAGCCCGAACTCCAGCAGGTCCTCGAAGACGCGCACCGTGCCGGTGAGGGCGTGCCCCTGTCGCTCGGGCAGCGCACGGCAGTCCTGCGGCCGGAGGCCGACCAGCACCTCACGGCCCTCCTCCACCCGCACCGCGACCGGAAGGGTGCCCGCGCGGCCGAGGCGCACGGCCCGACCGCCCTCGACCACCACCCCGTCGAGGAGGTTGATCGACGGCTCACCCACGAAGTCGGCGACGAACCGGTCGGCGGGCGCGTCGAAGACCTCGTCCGGCGTACCGAACTGCTTGATCACGCCGGCGTCCATGACGGCCATGCGGTCGGCGAGGCTGAGCGCCTCGAGCTGGTCGTGGGTGACGACGATCGTCGTGTAGCCGAACTCGCGCTGCAGCACCTTGAGCTCGCGGCGCACCCGCTGGCGCTGTGTGGCGTCGAGGTGTGACAGCGGCTCGTCGAGCAGCAGCACCGGGGGGTTGCGCACCAGCGCGCGGGCGAGCGCAACGCGCTGCTTCTGCCCGCTGGAGAGGTTGGCCGGGCGCAGGCCGAGCAGGTCGGTCATCTCCAGCCGCTCGGCGATCGCGTCCACCCGGGCCCGCGCGTCGCGCGCACGCCGGGCCCGCAGCCCGTAGGCGAGGTTCTCCCGGACGGTGAGCGGCGGATAGAGCGCATAGCTCTCGAACCCGACGCCGACATTGCGCTTGCCCGGCGCGAGGTCGCCCACCGAACGGTCGCCGATCACTATGCGCCCGGACGTCACCGTCTCCAGCCCGGCGATCATCCGCAGGGTGGTGGTCTTGCCGCAACCGGACGGGCCGAGCAGCGCCACGAGCTCACCCGGCTCGATGTCCAGGTCGATCCCCTTCACGGCCTCGAACGGCTCTCGGCCGCGGGCGGTGTACGTCTTGCGCAGGGCCTCCAGCCGCAGCCGCTGTGCCTGCGGGGGGGCCTCCACGGTGGCGGTCATCGGGCTCCTCCTGCGAGCTGGGCGGGCTCGGGCCTGCAGGCGGCGCCGAGCCGCGGGGCAGGCTCCCCCGCACCGAAGACGTGCACGTTCGCCCATTCGGCCACGAGAGTGACGGAGTCACCCTCCCGCGTCCGGTGGTCGGCCGTGACGGCGATGACCTGCACCCCCGCGACGTCGATACTGAGCTCCACGGACCGGCCCAGTCGCTCGGCCAGCACCACCCGCCCGCGCAGCACCAGCCGGTCGTCCGGGGCCTGCCTGTCGACGATCTCCAGGTCGCGGGGCCGGATCCCGAGCCGGACGGCGTCGCCCGCCGGCACCTCGGGCCCCACCCCCAGCACGACACCACCGCCGGGGGTGCGGGCTGCCCCGCCGTCGACCACCGCGTCGAGGAGGTTCATCTCCGGCTGGCCGATCGTGCGCGCCACGAAGGTGTCGACCGGCTCGGTCCATACCTGCGTGGGCGTCCCGACCTGTACCAGCCTGCCCTCGCGCAGCACCCCGATCCGGTCGCCCAGTGCGAGCGCCTCCTGGTAGTCGTGCGTGACGTACAGCGTCGTCGTGCCCGAGAGGTCGCCAAGCTGCTTCAGCTCCGCCCGCATCGCGGCCCTCAGCTTGGCGTCGAGGTGTGACAACGGCTCGTCGAGCAGGTACACCTCGGCGGGCCGCACCAGCACCCGGCCGAGCGCCGTGCGCTGTCGCTGCCCGTTGGACAGCTCACGCGGATACCGCCCCAGCAGGTGGTCGATGCCCAGCGTCGTGGTGACCTGCCGGATCCGCTCGGCCTGCTGCGCCGGCGTCCACGTTCCGTTGCGGCCCGACCGCAGCGGCGAGGCGAGGTTCTGTTCCACCGTGCGCTGTGGGTAGAGCGCGTAGCTCTCGAACGCCATCGCGACGCCGCGGTCGTAGGGCTCGACGCCGGTCATGTCGCGCCCGGCGATGCGTACCTCCCCCGCTGCTCCGTCGACGAGGCCGGCCACGCTCTTGAGCGTGGTGGTCTTCCCCGCCCCGGACGGACCGAGGACCACGAAGAACTCCCGGTCGGTGAGCTCGAGGTCGATCCCGTGCAGGGCGACGGTCTTCCCGTAGCGCGCCGTGAGCCCCCGGATGGCGAGCGAACCCACTACGCCTTCACCGCCCCGAAGGACAGGCCCCGCACCAGGTAGCGCTGGATCGACAGCGCGACGATCAGCGGCGGGAGGGCGGCGATCAGCGCCGCGGCCGCCGTCAGGTTGTAGTAGGCCTGGCCGCCGCCGCCGAGGAAGCGGGTGACGGCCACCGTCACCGGCGTGTGCCGGCTCCCGGTGAGGATCAGCGGGAACACATAGTTGTTCCACGCGAAGACGAACGCGAGCAGCGCCGACGCGGCGATCCCCGGCCGCACGAGCGGTAGCGCCACCATCATGAATGCGCGGCGGCGGGTGTACCCGTCGAGCAGTGCCGCCTGCTCCAACTCGGCCGGCAGGTCCTGGAAGTAGGAGCGCAGGATCCAGACGATCAGCGGCATCGTCACCAGCTGGAGCACCCAGATCATGCCGACGTTGGTGTCGAACAGGCCGAGCTGGTTGTAGATGACGAACAGCGGCACGATCACCATCAGCTCCGGCGCGAACCGGAACGACAGGATCGTGAACATCACGTCGTTCGAGCCGCGATACTGCCAGCGCCCCGCGGCGTAGGCGGCGGGAATGCCGATCACCAGCGAGACCAGCACTGCCCCGACGCAGTTGATCACGCTGTTGAACAGCGCGTCGGTGAAGTTGACGCTGGTGAGGCGCGTGCCCTCGTCGCTCAGCACGATGCCGAAGTTCTTGAGCGTCGGCGTGAAGGCGAAGAAGGTGGTGATCTGGTCGGCGTTGGTCTTGAGCGCCAGCAGCACCATCCAGACCAGCGGGAACAGGGAGAAGACGAACCAGCCGAGCAGTACGAGATCGGCTCCGAGTGACGCGGGCGAGAACCGTCGCTGCCCGGGCGTGAGCTCTTTCGCGGCCACGCTCTACTCCTCCGATCCGGCGGCGCGCCGCTGGGCCTTGCCCAGCACGCTCACCAGGTAGCGGGCGGTGAGGAAGACGATCGCCCAGAGCAGGAACATGTAGGTGCTGCCCTGCGAGTAGTTCAGGTTGACGATCGAGTTCTGGTAGGCGCCGATCTGCAGCGTGCGCGTGGCGTCGCCGGGCCCGCCCGCGGTCAGCACGTACACGTGGTCGAAGACCTTCAGCGAGTCCATGAAGCGGAAGATCACCGCGACCAGGATGTAGGGCCACATCATCGGCAGCATGAGTCTTCTGAACATGTAGAACCAGCTCGCGCCGTCGACCGCGGAGGCCTCGAACGGCTCCTTCGGCAGTGACCGGATCCCGGCCAGCACGAGGATCGCGACGAACGGCGTGAAGATCCAGACGTCCACGAGCACCACCGACCAGAGCGCGCGGCCCTCCCCGAGCCAGTCGAAGGTCGACCCCAGGCCGAGTACGTGGTTCAGGACGCCGAACTGCGGGTTGAACATCAGCCCCCAGATCACGCCCGCGATCACCGGCGCGATCATCAGCGGCAGGATGAGCACCCGCTCGAAGATCCGTCCGACCAGGCTGGACCGGTTGAGCAGCAGTGCGATGCCCACGCCCAGCACAGTCTCGACGACGGTGGCCGTCACCGCGTAGATGGCGGTGACCCGCACGCTCGCCCAGAACACCGGGTCGCTGAGCACCTCGACGAAGTTGGTGAGCCCGACGAACACCGGCCGTGGCACGACCGCGGCGTAGTTGAGGAAGGCGTAGTACGCGCCGAGGACGAACGGATAGAGGATCCCGACGATGATCAGCACCGCGGGGATGGACAACAGGTAGGGCCGCAGGCCGCGGCGCCATCCCGGCACCGGGCGCGGGGCGCGGGGCGGGGTGCCGGTGCCGCTCGGGCGCGGCGGGGCGGTGGTCGTCAACGTCGGTCTCCCTCCCGGTCAGCTCGCCCGGTTGACGGCGGCGGTGTTGGCGGCGGCCAGCGCGTCGAGGCGGGTCTTGGCGTCCTGACCGGAGTAGATGTCCTGCAGCGCGACGGCCCAGTCCTCCGTGGTCTGGAAGAACTGCTTCTGCGGTGTGAACTTGATGTCGGTGGAACCGATGACGCGCTCGAACGTCTCCTGGTAGCCGGGGAACTTCCCGAGCGTCTGCTTGAAGGCGCCGTCGAACACGGAGGCCCGGGTGGGGTCGGCGAAGCCGAGCTTGCCGGTCTGCACGGCCTTGGTCTGGGCCTCCTTGCCCGTGGCCCACTGGATGAACAGCCACGCGGCCAGCTTCTTCTTCGAGGCCGAGTTCATGGCGAGCGACCAGGTCCACAGGTTCGTGGCGTAGTTGCCGTCCGGGCCGGCGGGGCCCGGGTGCCAGGCGAGGTTGCCGGCCTGCGCGCTGTTGCCGGCGATGTTCTGCGGGTAGGTGGCCGAGTCGGCGTCGTAGACCATCATCGCCGTGCCCGCGCCGAGGTCGGCGGTGCAGTCGGGATAGTCGTAGGTGGTCCAGGACGTGGGGCCCGCCGTCCGGGCGAGGTCGACCCACTTCCGCGTGAAGTTCACCGCCTCCGGCGAGTTCATGGTCGCGGTCAGCTGGTCGCCCTGCAGCGTGTAGTCCTTGCAGCCCTCGCGGGTGAACTGGGTCATGAAGCCGGGGTGGATCGTCGCCCAGGACCGCGAGCCGCGGAACGCGATTCCGTATTTGTTGTTCGCGCGGTCGGTGAGGTCGGTCGCCAGTTGGATGAGCTCGTCGAACGTCTCGGCGGGCCGGATGCCGCGCCGGTCGAACTCGGCCTTGTTGTAGGCGATGACGTTGGTCTCGAAGCCCCACGGGATCGCCCACTGGCCGCCGGAGCCCAGCGGGCTGCCCACCTTGAAGTCCCACGAGGTGGAGCGGCGCAGCCCCTCGTAGATGTCCTCGAAGTCGTAGTCGCCCTTGGTCGCGGCAGAGTTGGAGATCCAGGGCCGCAGGTCCTCCATCCACCCGGGGGGCCCGTAGGTCCAGATGAAGTAGGCACCGGTCATGAACGCGTCGTAGTTGCCGGCACCGCTCGCGAGCTCGGTGTTGAGGCGGGTGAAGTAGTCGGCCTCGGCGACCAGGTCCGCCTTCACCGTGATGCCGGTGAGCTGGGTGAACTCGGCGAGCAATGGCTGGAACGCCACCTGGTACGGGTGCGGCGTCTGCAGGACGGAGATCTCGGTGCCTGCGGCCTTGCGCCAGTCGAACGAGCCGGTGACCTCGGCGGCCCCGTTCGCTGCCGCCGGGCCGCCGCCGGTGCCGACACCGCACGCGGCCAGCAGGCCGCTCGATGCGGCGGCGGCGCCGCCGAGGACGAGCATGCGGATTACGACGCTTCGCCCGATTCACCGTGGGGACGGGGTCGGGCTCGGGATCCAGAGCTCGCGGCGGGTCATGGGGTCCTCCCTGCGATGGGGTCCGGTGCGACGGCGGTGTCGGCCGGGACAGTGGGGACTGCGGCGGTGGGGGCTGCGTGGGTGGGCACCGGGGCGGTCGGGATGCCGGCGGCCGGGACGGGGACCGCCGGAACGTTGAGGCTCAGCAGCGTGGGGCGCCGCGACGGCTCGGATGGCACGCGCAACTGCGTGATGCTGGCGTTGTCCAGCCTCGGCAGCACGTCGCGGTAGCGCGAAACGGGGATGCCAAGCCAGGCGCACAGGGCCAGGCGCAGCGCGGTGTTGTGCCCGACGACCAGGACGGACCTGCCGCGGTGCCGCTCGGCCACGGCGCGCAGCGCGTGGAGCACCCGTTGCGCAGCTTCGGCCGGCGGCTCGGCGCCGGGGAACGGGTGGCGCACCGGATCAGCGACGAACGCATAGGCGGCGGCCCGGTCGCGCTCGCGCAGCTCGGCGAGCGTCCGCCCCTCCGCCACACCGAAATCGACCTCGGCCAGCTCCGGCACCACCTCGACGTCCACGCCGAGGACAGCGGCCACCGGGGCCGCCGTCTCCCGTGCGCGCGAGACCGGGGAGCAGACGAGCGCGTCGTGCGGGTGGGCGCGGGCCCATTCCGCGAGTGCGAGGGCCTGGGCGCGACCGGTGGCGTCGAGCGGGACGTCGCTGACGCCGGCGTAGCGGTTCTCGGCGTGCCAGATCGTCTGCCCGTGGCGGACGAGCGTGAGCTCGGTCGCGGCCGTCACGACGTCACCGCCGGGAGGTCCGTATCCAGCCAGCCGCGCTCGCGCAGCGCACCGACCAACCGGTGGTAGCCCTCGGTCAGCTCCCCCGCCCGGCCGGGCTCGGGATCGAACCGGCGCCGGATCCCCACCATGGCGCGGGCCGTCTCCGCGAGCCGCCCGACGGGCGCGGCGGCGAGGACGGCCGAGCCGAACGCCGAGCCGGACTGCTCGGGGACCGCCACCGGGCGCTGCAGCACGTCTGCTCGCAGCTGGGTCCACCAGTCGTTGCCGCTGGCGCCGCCGGTGGTGACGACCGGGCCGGTGGCGTCGGCGCCGAGGCCCGCGAGCAGGTCGAACGCCAGCCGCTCGACGTAGGCGACCCCGTGGGCCACCCGCTGGAGCCGGGTGGCCGCGTCGCCGTCCACGGGGCCGCCGACGTCGAAGCCCGCCGCGTCGTGGGCGACGAACGGGAACCGCTCCCCCGTGCCCGCCAGTGGATACGTTGCGCCCGTAGGGACTCCCCGATCCCGCGCGCGCTCCGTGACCGCGTCGAGGTCCTGCCCGGCGAGGTCGCGGGAGAGGACGCCGGCCCCGGTGCTCGACGCGCCACCCGGAAGCCAGCCGCCGTCGGGGTTGCGGTGGCAGTACACCGCGCCGGTGGGATCATGCAGGAGCTCGCGCGTGGAGCCCTTGAGCACGAGCGTGGTACCCAGGGCCGAACACCACTCACCGGGCGCGAGCGCCGCGGTCGCCACCTGGGCCGCGCAGCCGTCGGTCATGCCTGCGGCGATCGGCGTGCCGGCCGGGATTCCGGACGCCTCGGCACCCGCGGCCGACACGACGGCCACCCGCTGCCCCGGGGTCACCACCGGCGGCAGCAACGCCGGGTCGACGCCGAGGGCGTCGAGCACCGCGATGGGCCAGGTGTCGCCGAGCAGGTCGTAGCCGGTCTTGAGGGCGTGGCTCCAGTCGGTGGGAACGGGGTGCCCGGCCAGCCGCGCGGCGACGTGGTCGGCCTGGTGGGCGAACCGGTGCGCGGCGGGCACCGAGCCTCGCCCCGCCAGCTGGACGACCTTCGGGAGCGCCCAGCTCGCCTGCATCCGGTAGCCGAGCGCGTTCCACAGCGCACCGCCCACCTCCTGCACCCGGGCGGCTTCGAGGGCGGCACGCCGGTCGTCGTACATGAGGCCCGGCCCGGCCGGGAGCCCGCTCGGGGCCTGCACGACCAGCGTGCCCGAGGTCGAGTCGATGCTCACCGCGCCCACCTGGCGACCGATGGGGCCGGCGAGCGCGGCACGGGTGGCGGTGCAGGTGGCACTCCACCACTCCGCGGGGTCCTGCTCGTGCCTGTCGCCGTCGCGCACATCGCGATGAAGGGGCGCGGAGCCGGTACCGAGCACGGCCCCAGCGCCGTCGACGAGGACGGCCCGGACTCCCTGCGTGCCGATATCGACGCCCAGCCACAGCACGTCGGCTGCAGGGCCGTCAGCAGGCTCCGGACCGGGCACCGTTGCTCCTTCCTCGGACACGGCGTGTGACCCGCTTCACGAGGACCAGCCGCGAGGCGCCACATTATGGCGGAGCACATCTCACGTCAATACGTGGTTGTCACAGACCTGTGTGTGATGTCTGTTCTGCCGAGCCGGAGCGTTTGTGCAGGCCACAGCCCGGGGAGACTCGCGCCGGCTGTGGCCGGCCTCCAACAATCACACCGATTTCTGTCGCTATCACATCTCTGCTTGACGGATCGGGCGCGAGGGGCTGTGATGCCAGACGCAGCAGTTCGAGCGAAGGAGAAGACAGTGGCGGAGGCGGCCGGGCACTCGGACGAGCCGTCCGAGGACACTCCTCCGGCACGCGCGCTCCGTCCCGAGGGCAGGCAGGCCCGCATCACCGACCTGGTGCTGCGCCGTGGAACGGTCTCCGCACAGGAGCTTGCCGAGGCGTTCGGCGTCTCGGTGATGACCATCCACCGCGATCTCGATGAGCTGCAGCACCAGGGCGTGCTGCGCAAGGCTCGCGGGGTCGCCACGGCGCGGCCCAGCGGCACCTTCGAGTCCAATGTGGAGTTCCGCGCGAAGGCCAGCGTCGAGGCCAAGCGACTGATCGCGCAGCACGCCTGCCGGCACGTCGAACCGGGCATGTCGGTGCTGATCGACGACTCCACCACCGCGGCGCAGATGCTCCCCCACCTCGCCGCGCTCGCGCCGCTCACGGTGGCCACCAACTACCTCGCCGCGCTCGTCGAGCTGGCTCGGCTCCGCGACGTCCAGGTCATGGCCCTTGGCGGGCACTACGACGTGCAGCACGACTCGTTCCTGGGCTCCGGCTGTATCGACGCCGTGCGTTCGATGCGGTTCGACGTCGCCTTCGTCAGCACATCCGCGGTGAGCGAGGGCTACGCCTTCCACCAGGAGGACAAGATCGTCGCGGTGAAGCGCGCGATGGTCGAGGTCACCGCACGCACTCACCTGCTCATCGACCACAGCAAGCTCACGCGCAGCGCCCTGCACCGCCTGCTGCCCCTGCACCGGTTCGCCTCCGTCATCGTCGACGCCGACGTTCCCGCCCGCGACCTCGCCGCGCTGCGGGAGAACGACGTGCGTGTGGAGGTGGCCGGCCGGGCCGAATGAGCCCGGACCGCACTCGTCGCCCACCGGGAAGGAACCCGCCCGACATGCTCCTCCACGACGAACGCGTCCAGCTGGTGCAGTACTGCCTTCGGATGCAGGCCGACCAGCTCACCGTCGGAACCTCCGGCAACCTCTCCGTCCGGTCCGGCGACCACATCGCGATCACGCCGAGCGGCGCCGCCTACGAGGACCTCACTCCCGAGTCCATTTGCGTCATCGACCTGGACGGGACGCCGGTCGAGGACGGGCTCGAGCCCTCGTCCGAGGTGCCGATGCACACCTCGGTCTACCGGCACACCTCGGCGCAGGCCGTGGTGCACACCCACCCGCTCTACGCGAGCACGCTCTCCGCCGTGGTCGACGAGCTGCCGCCGGTGCACTACATGGTGGCGCTGCTCGGCGGGCCGGTACGGGTTGCTCCGTACGCCACGTACGGCAGCCCCGAGCTGGCCGAGAACAGCGTGCGCGCGATGGAAGGCAGGTTCGGCGCGATCCTCCAGAACCACGGCGCCACCACCTACGGCGACAGCCTCGCGAAGGCCTACACCCGCAGCGTCTACCTGGAATGGGTCTGCCAGATGTACTACCAGGCCCGGTTGCTCGGGGAGCCGAACCTGCTGCAGCTCGACGAGATCGCCAGGGTGGCGGAGAAACTCGGCAGCTACGGGCAGTCGGTGCCCGCGCGGTCATGAGCCCCCGGACCTGGCTCGGCATCGACGCCGGGACATCGGTGGTCAAGGCCGCCCTCTTCGACGATGACGGCGGGGCGCTCGCCGTTGCGGGCCGGCCCCTCGACCTCGTGCACGGCGCGGACGGCGCCGTCGAGCAGGACCTCGAGCACGTGCTCGCCCATCTCGGCGAGGTCGTGCAGGAGGTCGTCGCGACGGCAGGCCGCACGCCGGGCGTGGTGGCCCTGACCGGCCAGGGCGACGGCCTCTGGCTCACCGACGCGGCAGGCGCACCCGTGCGGCCGGCGATGTCCTGGCTGGACGGCCGGGCGTCGGAGCTGCTCGGCGGCTGGACCGCCGACGGCGTCACCGAGCGGGTGTTCCGGACCAACGGCACCACTATGTTCCCCGGCGCGCCCGGGGCCCTGCTCGGCTGGCTCGACGCGCACGAACCCGAGTCGCTCGACGCGGCCGCCACGGCAGGCACCTGCAAGGACGCCCTGTTCATGCGGCTCACCGGCGTGCGGGCCACCGACCCCAGCGACAGCTCGCTACCTTTCGGCGACGGCACGGGCACCGGCTACAGTCACGCGGTCCTCGACGCGATGGGGCTGGCCCACCGCAGCGACCTGCTCGCGCCGATCTCCACGCCCGTGCCCCAGGCCCAGCTCTCCGCGGCCGGGGCCGCCCTGCTCGGGCTCCCCGTTGGCGTTCCGGTGAGCTCCGGTCCGTTCGACTTCCCGGCCTGCGCATTGGGCGGCGGCGTGCGGGGCATCGGCGACGCCCTGCTGATCGTGGGCACCACGCTCGGCTGCCTCGTCCACGTCGACCGGCTCGCCACCGACGGCGACCCCGCCGGGTTCTCCGTCGCCACCGGGGAGCCCGGCCGCTGGCTGCGGGCCATGCCCGCGATGGTCGGTACGGCGTCGATGGACTGGATGCTCACCACACTGGGACTCGGCGTCGAGGCGATCGACGCCGCGCTGGCGACGAGCCCGCCTGGCGCGGGTGGTGTGGAGGTGCTGCCCTACTTCGCGACGTCCGGGGAGCGGGCGCCGTTCGTCGACCCGGAGGCTTGCGGGCAGGTCACCGGCGTACGACTGACCACCACCCGCGACGATCTGGTGCGGGCGATGTGTGAGGGCCTGGCGTACGCGGCACGGCACTGCTTCGAGGCGGCGGGTGGCGTGGCGCGGCTCGTGGCCTGCGGCGGCGGCGGCCGGTCACGGCCGTGGCTCCAGGTCTTCGCCGACGTTCTCGGCGTGCCGCTGGAGCTGGCCCGCACACCGGAGGTGGGCGCTCGAGGCGCCGTGCTCGCCGCGGCGGCCGCGCGTGGCGAGGCGCTCGACGTCGGCACGTGGACGGCGGCGCAGGGGATCGTGGAGCCCGACGGCGCAGTGCAGGCCCACTACGACGACGGATACGGGCGCTACCTCGACCATGTCCGGGCCGCGCAGCCGTTCTGGGCCACCAGGCAGGCGTCCCTGGCGACGGTCTCCCGGTGAGCGGTGCCGGAGCCGATCCGTCCGACCGGACGTCGGAGCCCGGGCGGCTGTCCCCCGCCGGCCGACGCGCCGCGGTCGCGGCCGCCCGCACCGGGAGGTTCGACGTCGTGGTCGTCGGCGGCGGGGTGACCGGGGCCGGGGTCGCGCTCGACGCCGCGAGCCGGGGCCTGTCGGTGGTGCTCGTCGAGGCGGGCGACCTGGCCTCGGGCACGTCGTCGCGGTCGGGCAAGACGGTGCACGGCGGGCTGCGCTACCTGGAGCAGCTGAACTTCTCGCTCGTCGCCGAGGCGTTGCGCGAGCGCGACCTCATGGTCCGCACCACCGCACCACACCTCGTGACGCCCGAGCCCTTCCTCGTCCCGTTCACCACGCCGTGGGAGCGGCCCTACATCGGCGCGGGCGTGCTGTTGTACGACCTGATGGCGGCGGCAGGGCGCACCGGCGGGCGCGGTGGCGTACCGCACCACCGGCACCTGACGCGCCGCGGCGCGCTGCGGGAGGCCCCCGGCCTGGCCGCCGACGTCGTCACCGGCGCCGTGCAGTACTACGACGGCCGGATGGACGACGCGCGGCACACCCTCGCCGTCGCCCGCACCGCGGCAGCGCTCGGGGCGCACGTACTGAGCCACGCGCGGGTGGTCGGCGTGCTCCGCGAGGGCCCACGGGTCGCAGGCGTCGTCGTCGAGGACGCACTCACCGGCGACCGGTTCGACGTCACGGCGTCCGTGGTGATCAACGCGGCCGGCGTGTGGGCGGCGGACGTGCAGGCGATGGCCGGATCGGCCTCGTTCGCCGTTCGCCCCGCCAAGGGCGTCCACCTGCTGGTGGAGCAGGGCGCGTTCGACTCCCGCACCGGCTTGCTCGCCCGCGCCGAGGACTCCGTGATCATCCTGCGCAGGTGGTTCGGCCACTGGCTGCTCGGCACCACCGACACCGCCTACACCGGCGATCGCCGGGCTCCCACGGTGGAGCAGGCCGACGTCGACTACCTGCTGCGCAACGTCAACCGCTACCTCGGCCGCCCACTCTCCCGCTCGGATGTGCTCGGTGCGTTCGCGGGGCTGCGCCCGTTGCTCGCGCCGGTGGCCCGCGACGCCACCACGACGTCTGCGCTCTCCCGCGACCACACCGTCGTCGCGGAGCCGGCCGGGATGGTCACGGTCGTCGGCGGGAAGTACACGACCTACCGGCGGATGGCCCGCGATGCGGTGGACGCTGCCGGGCGCGCGCTGGGCCGGGCGCTTCCGCCGTCGCCGACCGCCGAGATGCCACTCCTCGGCGCCACCGGCTGGCGCGCGGTCGGCAACCAGGTGCCGCGGCTGGCCGTGGAGCACGGCGTTCCCGCTGACCATCTGCACCGCATGCTGCACCGCTACGGCGCCGAGCTGCCCGCGGTGCTGGCACCCGTCCGCGACGACCCGGCGCTCGGCCGCCCGTTGCCCGGCGCGGAGGGCTACCTGCCCGTGGAGTTCCGCCACGCGGTCACCCACGAGGGCGCCGCGACCCTGTCCGATGTCCTCACCCGCCGGACGCACCTGGTCATCGAACGCACGGACGGCGGCACGGCGGCCGCCCCGGCCGTGGCCGGTCTCCTCGCGCCGCTGCTCGGCTGGGACGAGACCCGGCAGGCACGGGAGGTCGCGGAGCACCGCGCCGAGGTGGAGCGCGACCGGACGGCGCTCGGCAGTGCCGGACCGGCGCCGATTGACCTACGGTGAAGGCGGTTCTAGAGCGCGGGACGGTCGAAGGGCGGCCGCACGCCGCGCTGACGGGGGGCGACGGCATGGTCACACGGCAAGAGACGGTGCAGGAGAGGGTGGCGAACTCCACCCTCGCCCAGATCCGGGACGTCGACATCGACGACGTGCTCGACTACCTGCACGCGGACCTCAAGAAGCTCCCTGACTACCTCGATCTGTACCGGCGCTACCTCCGGCAGCGCTGGGATGTCTATGAGCTCGACTTCGGCCAGGACGCCATCGACTGGCGCACCCGGATGAGCGCCGAGGAACGCACCGCGTTCGTCGCGATCTCTTCAGGCTTCCACCACGGCGAACGCCAGGTTGAGGTCGAGCTGCCGGTGTTCATGCTCGGCGGCAGCGAGGAGTCCAAGATCTACATGTCGAGCCAGATCGAGGACGAGGCCCGGCACACGATCTTCTTCGACCGCTTCTACCGCGAGGTCGTGGCGCTCCCCGGCACGAGCATCCAGGACGTGCTCGACGCCTCCTACCCGCACGTCTCCGAGACGTTCGTGGGGCCGTTCGGGCTGCTCGCCCATCAGGCCGACGAGCTGCGCCGGGACCCGGAGGACCCTGCGGCGCGCGTCCGCTACGGCACCACCTACTTCCTGTGGATCGAGGGCGTGCTCGCGCTGTCGGTCATGAAGATCACGCTGTCCTACTGCCGCACCCGCAAGCTCCTCCCCGCGTACTACTCGGGGTTCACCGCGACCTGTCGGGACGAGGCGCGCCATGTGCAGGGGGGCATGCGGATCCTGCGGGACGCCGTCCAGTCCGACCCGGCCATGCTCCACGAGATCCACGAGACGCTGCGCACGATCCTGCGGATGAACGGGGCTGTGAGCCGTCGGCTCGCTCTGGAGTCGCTCGGCTGGACCCCCGAGGAGGTGCGCAGGCTGATGATCCGGCAGCTGACGATGAAGCTCTCCGACGTCGGCATCGACCTCCCTCCCGACCTCAGGGAGCAGATCGATCGCCTCCAGCCCGAGCTGGCGGGAGGCTGACAATGCCCACGACGACGACCAGCGCGCCTGCACTGTTCAGCCCTGAGTGGGCCGAAGCCGTGCGGGATGCGGTGGACCGCGGTCCGAGCGACGAGCTGCGGGCCGAGAAGCTCCCGACGTACTGGGAGTGGATCGACGAGGTCCGGGCCGGCTACGACGACTCGTGGGCGCTCGTCGACCCCGACCTTCCCGCGGAGTTCGGCGGTGGGCCGGCCCACCTGCTGCTGCAGTGGGAGCGGGGACGGTGCACGCGAGCCGCGATCGTGGGGCCGGAGGAGGCCGCGGGGGCGACCTATGTCCTTCGCGCCACCCACGAGGCGTGGCGCGAGCTGCTCGACGGGGCCGACGCGGGTCGCATGCTCATCTACCGGCGGGTCCGGCTCGAGCGCGGCGACGTGCTGCAGTTCTTCCGCGGGGTCTACTTCGTCGTCGAGGCGCTCGCCGCGCTCGGCCGCGTCCCGGCTCGCCTCGATGAGGTCGGGCGCCTTACAGGCGACCGGCAGGCGTACCAGTAGAGGCGAGCGGTGGCGGCGGGCTGACCTCGGCGAGGCGGCGGGTGAGGAACCGGCGCTCGGCGTCGGTGCCGGTGAGCCGCAGTGCATCGCGGTAGGCGTCGGCCGCATCGCCGTACCTGCCGAGCCGCCGGAGCAGGTCGGCCCGGGTTGCGGGGAGCAGGTGGTAGCCCGCCGGCTCCCCGCCGAGGGCGTCCACCAGCTCCAGCCCGGCTGCCGGTCCGTCGGCCATGGCGACGGCCACAGCACGGTTGAGCCGGACGACCGGCGAGGGCGTCATCTCGACGAGCCTGCCGTAGAGCGCCGCGATCTGCGGCCAGTCGGTGTCCACCGCCCGCCCTGCCCTCGCGTGGCACGCCGCGATGGCCGCCTGCACCTGGTAGGGACCCGCCGGCCGCCGGCCCGGACCCCCGCGCCGGAGTGCGGCGTCGAGCAGCTCGAGCCCCTCGGCGACCGCGGCGGCGTCCCACCGGGACCGGTCCTGGTCCTCCAGCGTGACCGGCTCGCCCGTGTCGTCCAGCCGCGCGCCGCGGCGCGAGTCCTGCAGGAGCAGGAGGGCGGCCAGGCCGAGGACCTCGGGTTCGTCGGGCATGAGCCGGGCCAACGTGCGGGCGAGCCGGATCGCCTCCGCGCACAGGTCGTGGCGCAGCAGCTCGGAACCGGCGGCAGCGGCATACCCCTCGTTGAACAGCAGGTAGATCACACCGAGCACGGCGGCCGTCCGGTCGGGCAGGAGGTGGTCGGGCGGTACGCGGAACGGGATCCCGGCCTCGCGGATCTTCCGCTTGGTGCGCACCAGCCGCTGCGCCATCGTCGACTCCGACACGAGGAACGCCCTGGCGATCTCCGCGGTGGTGAGGCCGGCGAGGGAGCGCAGGGTGAGGGCCACCCGGCCCTCCAGCGGGAGCGCAGGATGGCAGCAGGTGAAGATCAGCCGGAGCCGGTCGTCCTGCACGGCGCTCCCGTCGTCCTGGTCCCCCTGGACGGGCTCCGTTGCGGCCTCCCGCAGCTTCGCGGCCTCCAGCGCCGTGCGCCGGAGGCGGTTCAGCGCGTGGTTGCGCGCCGTCGTGGTGAGCCACGCGCCGGGGCTGCGCGGGACACCGTCCCGGGGCCAGCGCGCCACCGCCTGCGCCAGCGCCTCCTGGGCGCACTCCTCCGCGAGATCCCAGTCGCCCGTCATCCGGATCAGCGTCGCGACGACCCGGCCCCACTCCGCGCGGAACGCCGCGACGACGGCGGCTTCGACGGCCGCCGCCTCGACGCCCGTCACCCGGTCCAGAACGGCCTCACCTCGATCGACCCGTACCGCGCCACCGGGTGCTTCGACGCCACCTCGATCGCCTCGTCCAGATCCTGGCAGTCGAGCAGGTCGTAGCCGAGAATCTGCTCCTTGGTCTCCGCGAACGGGCCGTCGGAGACCAGCACCTCGGGCTCGCGCACCCGCACCGTCGTGGCGTCCGCGATCGGGCGCAGCCGGTTGCCCTGTAGGCGGACGCCGCGTCCGTCCATCTCCTTGGCCCACGCCTCACCGGCGGCGGCCATGTCCACACCGGGCACGGGCTCGGCGTCCTCGACTCCGCAGATCATCAGCAGGTACTGCACGGATCCTCCTTCGTTCGTCCGGTCGCTACAACGACAATCGGGAAACGCCAGGATCGACAGTTCGACCGAGAAAGTGTCAGGACAGGTACGCCTCCAGCCGGTCCGCCAGCTCCCGGGGCCTGCTGAGCGCGACGAGGTGACCTCCCGGCATCTCGTCGACAGGGATGCCCAGTCGTTCCCGCACCACCCGCCTCTGGAACTCCAGCGGAAAGAAGCGGTCGTCGCGGCCCTGCAGGAACCGCGTGGGAGCGTCCGGCCACCTCTCCAGCGGCCACGGCTTCTCGAACGGCGTGCCGGCCTGAACCGGCTCCGGCTGCGCGAAGACCGCGGCCGTCACCTCGGGCGGCACGTCGTGGAAGAACTCGACGGCCGGGTCGAACCCGTCCCCGGACGACCGTCCCTCGCGCTCAGCGAGCTGGGCGGCCGCCTGCGCCTGCCCGATGTTCTCCCACCAGTCGCCCGGCGCCTCCCCCGGCGTCGGCACCATCGCGTTGAGCAGCACGAGCAGTTCGACCGGTACCCGCTCGCACACGAGCGGCCCGGTGAACCCGGCGAGCGACTGAGCCACCAGGACGATCCGCGAACGGTCACCGATGGCAGCGACCACCGCATCCGTGTACTCCGCGAGCCCCGCGGAGTCGTCGGCGGCGGGCAGGTCGACGGCGATGACCCCACGACCACGCCGGTGCAGCTCCTCGACCAGCCGGTGCCAGTAGAACGCGCTGCCCCCGGCACCGGGGATCAGCACAAAGGTCGGGCTCGCGTCCACTGGGGGGTCCCTCCGTCGTCCGGGCATGCGGAGAGGAGACCGCCCGGCGGGTCAGAACTGATCGGTGGCCGTCGAGACCGTGCCGCCCGACTTGTCACTGCCTGCGAGGACCGCCCATGAGCGCGGCGCCAGCAGCCAGGGATCGCCACCCGACCCGCTCGACGCGAGCACCTGAGCATCGCCACGCGGGTCGAAGCGGTGCTCCCGGTCCGCGAGGTTGAGCAGCACCGACACCTCCCCGTCGCCGCTTCGGCTGGTGAACGCGAGCTGCTCGTTCGCCACGTGGTCGACCGCGGTGCGTGCCCCTGTCAGCCACGCGTTCCGCCGGCGCATCCCGATCAGCTCCTGGTGCGTCCGGTACACCGGCCAACCGTGGGGCGCGAGCCCCTCCGTCGTCTCCGGGAACGCGGGCCGCACCGCGTCGTCGCCCCCAGCCCGATCCTCCTTCACTCCCCGGAACGCCTGCTCGTCCCCGTAGTACACGGCCGGTACCCCGGCCACGCCGAAGAGCACGGCCAGCGCATGCCCCAGTAACTCTGGATCGGCCAGCCTGCTCGCGAGCCGTGTGACGTCATGGTTGCCCACGAAGGTCAACGGCACGAGATCGTGCAGCAGTGCGTCGTGCCGCTGCAGCGCCCAGGCCAGCTCGAACAGATTGCGGTCGTTCAGCGAGCTCCAGATCGCCTTCCACAGCTCGTACTGGGTCACCGAGTCCAGCCCACCCGTGCGGACGAACGAGGGGTAGTCACCGTGGATCACCTCACCGACGAGCCAGGCGTCGGGGTGTTCCGCGTGAACGGCGTCGCTGATCGCCCGGAGCGCATCCTGCGGGATGGCATAGGCCGCGTCGAGTCGCCACCCGCTCGCGCCCACGTCCAGCCAGTGGTTCATCACGGTCGTGATGTGGTCGATCACCTCCGGTTCGGCGTGGTTGAGCGCCACCAGCTCGTGGTGACCCTCGAAGTCGCGGTAGCCGAACCCGTCGGGTCCGCCCGCCTCGAGATCCAGGTCGAACCAGTTGGCCCAACGTGACGCACCTCGGTGCTCCAGCACGTCCCGGAACTGGGGGAAATCCCGGCCGACGTGGTTGAACACCCCGTCGAGCAGGACGTGCACACCCCGCTCGCGGCACGTGTCGAGCAACCACCGGAGGTCGTCGGAGGTGCCGAGGCGCGGGTCGACGCGGAAGTGGTCGGTCGTGTCGTAGCCGTGGGTACCGGAGGCGAACACGGGGCCGAGCGCGAGGCCGTTGCAGCCTAGGTCGAGCAGATAGCCCAGCCACGGTTCCAGCGCGCGCAACCGCGGTACCGGGTGGGGTGCGTCGGCAGCGGAGCCCTCGGCGCCCGTGAAGCCGAGCGGGTAGACGTGCCACCAGATGACGTGCTTCGTCCAGTCGAGCACCGTGCCTCCTGCTGCTCCGCCCGTCGGCCGAACCTACTGCCTTGACAGGCAAGTCGCCACTTGCCTATAAATCTTCCGTGAGCGCCTTGTTCAAGGCTCTTGTCGATCCGACGAGAAGGGCGATCCTCGACGAGCTCACGGACAAGGACGGCCAGACTCTGTTCGAGATCTGCAGCCGCCTGACGATGAAGCACGGACTGGGCTCGTCGCGACAGGCGATCTCCCAGCACCTCGCGGTGCTCGAGGAAGCAGGCTTGGTCACCACCAGGCGAGAAGGCCGCTACAAGTTCCACCACCTCGACACGGGCCCGCTGCGCTCGATCATCGAACGGTGGCCGATCAACCCATGAGGAGAGACCCATGCTCAAGATCCACCTCGCCAGCGTCTTCGTCGACGACCAGGCGAAGGCAGAGACGTTCTACACCGAGGTGCTCGGCTTCGTGAAGAAGAACGACATCCCGCTGGGTGAGGCCCGGTGGCTGACGGTCGTCTCGGCCACGGAGCCGAACGGCACGGAGCTGCTGCTCGAGCCGGACAGCCACCCGGCCGTCGGCCCGTTCAAGAAGGCACTGGTGGCCGACGGCATCCCGTTCACCTCATTCGCGGTGGAAGACGCGAACGCGGAGTTCGAACGCCTCCGGTCGGCGGGCGTCCACTTCGTGCAGGAGCCGGTGAACATGGGGCCGGTGACCACCGCCGTCTTCGACGACACCTGCGGCAACCTCATCCAGATCGCCGGCGAGAACTGAGCGCCGACCCGCGTCACACCCCGCCCGGCAGCCTTGTCGGGCGTGACGCGGACGGGCTCGCTCCCTCCTCGACCGGCTTGCCGCCAGGCGCAGCGACTCGATCTGGCCTCGGTCTCGGCGTCGTACTCGCCGGAGAAGCCGGCGTTCACCGTGCCCGCGTTGAACAGCACGTACCGCACCTTCCGCGACGGCCGGTTCTGGGCGAACCCGACGCCGGGGTCATTGAGCAGGCGGCCCTGCAGTTGCGCGTCCACGCCGTGGTAGTCGTGTTCGCGACCGAGGTCGTGCCGGCGGCGTCCGGCCCACGTCGGCGGAGACACGCAAGGGCAACCGCCCGTCCCATGCCGTCCGCGCCACCCGTGATCACGAAGCTTCGCTCAGCTGAGTGAACTCCAGCGTTCACGCAGGCCGGTACGCTGCGCGCGTGAGCGGGACCGTAGGCACGGCCGAGCGCAACGGCGCACGTGGACGCATCGACAAGCGGGAGGCGATCCTGCGCGCCGCGATCGCCGTGTTCGCCCGCGAGGGATACGCCCAGGCCGGGGTGGACGTGATCGCGGCGGAAGCCGGCGTGGCCCAACCCACCGTCTACAACCACTTCGGCGACAAGGAGACCCTGTTCCGCCAGGCGATAACAGCCGACTCCGACCGGGAACTGGCCGAGAACCTGGCCGTGGTCGAGCGGCTGCAGGACCGGGACGGCGACGTCCCCACGATGCTCGAGGACGTGGCGCACCGCCTACTCGTGTGCTATTGCGACGATCGTTCGTGCGCGCTGCGCCGCCTGGTCTACGCCGAGCTCGCCCAGTTCCCCGACCTGATCGACATCGTCCGGGGACGCGCGGCGGATCGCGTCACCGACGCACTTGCCGACAAACTCGCGCGGCTTTCCCTGGCCGGACGGCTGGGCAAACTCGATCCGGACGAAGCCGCCGAACAGCTCATCGCGCTGCTCACCGGCCCGGTGGAGGCACGCGCCCGCCTGGGCACCCGCCGTGTTCCGGACGACGAACTGCGGGCCGTTGCGCGAGCCGCGGTGCGAACCTTCCTGCACGCTTTCGCAGCAAGACCCGACGAGCGCGGCAGGTAGCCGCCCCTCACACTGGCGCTAGCCGCGGAGTGTCGTGAGTGGTGGGGGTTTGGGACGGTCTGGTCGATCCATCTCGGTGGAGAACTCCGGCAACCCGTTGCGGATCCGGACCAGCCACCCGAAGTCACGATGGAGCAGGCGGTGGTGGAACCGGCACAACATCACACAGTTGTGCTCGGAGGTCTCCCCACCGTCTTCCCACGACATGATGTGGTGCACCTCGCACCAACGTGTCGCAGCCCAACAGATCCGCTAACGCCTGGGCCGGGCTGCGGTAGCCGCGGGCCGCGAACACCCCGTCCCGCACCAGCCCCGCGACCACCGACAGAACCACGCCGGCAGGCGTTCAGCGACACGACGTGCCTGTACGAGCACGTCCAAGACGGTGTATTCATCCGGCGAGAATGCGACGTAGCCAATTGATCCTGGCAATGCGAGCCTCGCGCGACAATGGAGCGTCAGGAATGAGCTCGTCGAAGCCGTGGCAGCCGCCGGGCCAGATGTGGACCTCGGCCTGCCCGCCTGCCTGCCAGATGCGGGAAGCGTATTCGACGGACTCGTCGCGGAAGGTCTCGACGGATCCGGCTTCGATGAAGGCCGATGGCAACCCGGAGAGATCGGTGGCGCGCGCCGGTGCGGCATACGGGGAGACGCCGGGTCCTCCAGCCGCGAGGCCGAGCAGAGACGACCACCCGGTGGCGTTCGAGATGCTGTCCCAGACGCCCTCGCCGATGAGCTCGGTGCTCGACGGCGTGATGGCGCGGTCGTCGATCATCGGGCAGACCAGCATCTGCCCTCTCACATCGGGGCTTCCGCGGTCCCGGGCGACCAGGGCGGTGGCGGCGGCAAGGCCACCTCCGGCGCTGCCCCCGGCGATCACCAGCCGGTGGGGGTCGATCCCGAGCTCGACGACGTGGTTGCCGACCCATTCGAGCCCGGAGTAGCAGTCCTCGACGGGTGCCGGGTGAGGGTGCTCAGGGGCGAGCCGGTAATCGACGCTGACCGCCACCATCGGGATCGCCGCCATCCACTCCAGCACCCAGTCGATGCCGCTGCGGTTGTTGCCGGCGATCATCCCGCCGCCGTGGATGAAGTACAGGCCGGGCAAGGGGGTAGCGGCGTCGCTGCGCTTCGGACGCATGACGAGCAGCGCCACGTCCGGGTCTCCTCCCCCTCCGGGAACCATCAACTCTTCGATATGTACGTGCCGCCGGATCTCATCGAGGTCCATCGTGTAGCCGGCTTCGGTCATCTGGCGCAGTCGGCCGATGAGATCCGGGGTGATGGACGACGGGAGTGCCTCGTTGACCGCGACCAGCGCCGCGGCCACGTCGGGATCGAACGGGGGGTGCACCTTCGTCATGTCCAGCTCCTCGGCTCCAGCGCAGAGAACAGCGCCTCTCCCCCAGCTTCCTCGGCGCGCGTCGGTCGACCATGGGTCAGGACGCAGCTGTGGTCGGAGATCACGGCCCCGGACCATGGTGCTGGTGGGCACAACCCGGTTCCCGTTCTACTCCGTCGCCTACTCTTGCGCATGGCCGCGACACAGAACTTGACCCGTTCGCAACGAATGGTCATCGTTGCGACGATCTCGGCCAATGCGCTGATATTTTCTGGAGTGACCAGTATCGCGGTCCTTTTGCCGCACCTCCAGAACGAGTTCCACGTACCGCGCGACACCGTCAATTGGGTGATCATCGGAGCGCTGTTGCCGATCGCCGCCTTCGTCACCGTGAGCGGCCGCATCGGCGACCTATTCGGTCGGCGCCGACTCTTCCTGGCAGGAATGATCCTCTACGGGCTGGCCTCGCTCGCCTGCGCGCTCGCTCCCAGTGCAGGTGTGCTGATCGGGGGCCGGTTGCTCCAGGGAGTCGGTGCCGCCCTGGTCGTTCCGCTGTGGCGATGGCTGTTCTGGACAGATGTGACGGCCTCCCTGCTGATCATCGCCTGCACGCTGCGGTACATGATCGAGACCCGCGGACCACCGGGCCAGTCACTCGACCTGTGGGGGGTCCTGCTCCTTATTCCGGCATTCTTCATCTTCAGCGTGGCGACAGCGTTCGTCGGTCGCGCAGCGGGACGGCAGGTGGCGACCGGTCACCGGGTCGCGCCGCTCGCA
>JAODNO010000540.1 GCA_025465235.1 Pseudonocardia sp. | reverse complement strand
GAGGAACGAGCGCTGCACGCTCTGCACCTCACCGCGGCCGTTGCAGATGTCACACATCGCGGGCGCACTGCCGGGCGAGCAGCCCGAGCCGGTGCATTCCGCACAGAGCACGGCAGTGTCGACGGTGAGGTCACGCATGACCCCCGTGGCGCACTCCTCCAGTGTGAGGTGCATCCGGATCAGCGCGTCGGCGCCTGGCTGCACGCGGCTGCGCGGACCGCGCCCGCGACCGCCGCCCTGCCCGCCGAAGAACGCGTCCATGATGTCGCCGAAGCCGAAGGCGCTGAACGGGTCGCCGCCGCCCCCACCGGCGCCGGCGCCGTTGCCCAGCGGGTCGCCGCCGAGGTCGACGATCCGGCGCTTCTCCGGGTCGGACAGCACCTCGTAAGCCGCGCTCACCTCGCGGAACCGCTCCTGCGCCACCGCGTCGGGGTTGACGTCGGGGTGCAGCTCGCGCGCGAGCCTCCGGTAGGCCCGCTTGATCTCGTCGGGCCCAGCGTCGGTGTCGACGCCCAGGATCCCGTAGTAGTCCCGTGCCACCCTGGCGTTCCCCATGGTCCTTCTCGCTCAGCCGTTCATCAACTCGGTCGTGCCCGGATCCGAGGTTTCCCGGGTCCGACAGTGTCAGTCAGGTCGTGCCCATTCAGGTCGTGCAAGCCGGTCGAGCCGGATACGTGCCAATTCTGCGCTCCGCGGGCTGCGCTAGCGCCCCGCCAGGATCTCACCCACGTACCGCGCGACCGCATGGACCGCCGCGATCGAGCCCGGGTAGTCCATCCGGGTGGGCCCGACGACTCCCATCCCACCCAGCACCGTGCCAGGCCCGTACCCGATCGACAGCACCGACGTGTCGCGCATCTCCTGGGCCTCGTTCTCCTCCCCGATCCGCACGGTGACGGTGCCCGGGTGCTGCGCGGAGGCGAGCAGCTTGAGGACCACCACCTGCTCCTCGAGCGCTTCGAGGACCTGCCGAAGCGACCCCGGGAAGTCGGCGGCGTTGCGGGTGAGGTTGGCCGTGCCACCGAGCAGCAGGCGCTCCTCGGGGTGCTCGACGAGGGTCTCGATGAGCACGGTGGAGAGCGTGATCACCACGTCGCGCAGGTCGGGGGGCACAGTGTCGGGCAGGTCGGCCACCGCCACGGAAGCGGCCGCGAGAGGCCGGCCCGCGAGCGACCCGTTGACCAGGGTGCGGAGCTGGGCGACCTGGTCGTCGGAGAGCACCTCGCCGAGGTCCACGACCCGCTGGTCCACGCGTCCGCTGTCGGTGATGAGCACCAGCATCAGGCGCGCCGGGGTGAGTGCCACGATCTCGCAGTGGCGCACCGTGGAGCGGGTGAGCGTCGGGTACTGAACGACGGCGACCTGGCGGGTGAGCTGCGCCAGCAGCCGGACGCTGCGCCGCAGCACGTCGTCGAGGTCGACGGCGCCGTCGAGGAACGCCTGCAGCGCCCGCCGCTCGGCCGGTGAGAGCGGCTTGACCTGCGCCAATCGATCGACGAACAGGCGGTAGCCCTTGTCGGTGGGCACTCGGCCCGCGCTGGTGTGGGGCTGGGCGATGAGCCCGTCCTCCTCCAGCACGGCCATGTCGTTGCGGACCGTGGCGCTCGACACGCCCAGGTTGTGCCGTTCGACGATCATCTTCGAGCCGACCGGCTCGTGGGTCGACACATAGTCGGCGACGATCGCCCGCAGGACCGCGAAGCGACGCTCGTCGGCGTTCACGCGGCGCTCCTCCCCGATTCGTGGTGTTCCGTCCAGTCTATGTGTTCTCCGCGCGGGAGGAGCGGTCGTCGCATCGGCATGGTCGATGGTGGATGACGCGTCGCCTGGTCGGGTGGTCGGTGACGGCTGGGGAGCAGCCCGGCTGAGCCACACTGTTCGACGTGCTGATGCGGCGCACGACACTGGACGCGATCGCGGCCGGAACCGTCACGGTCGTCTTCCGCCGCTGGGACGGCCCGCGGGTGCGACCGGGCGGGACGCAGCGCACGGCCGTGGGTGTGTTGGAGTTCACCGCGGTCGAGCCGGTCGAGGTGTCCGCACTCACCTCGGAGGACGCACGCGCGGCGGGCTTCGCCGACCTTCCGGCACTGCGGCAGGCCCAGGAGGGCGAGGGGCAGCTCTACCGCGTCCGGTTGCGGCTGGCCGGTCCGGACCCGCGGGTGGAGCTGCGGTCGCAGGCCACGCTGAGCGCCGAGGAGCGCACGGAGCTGGCCGGCCGGCTGGACCGCCTGGACCGGGCCTCGCGGAGCGGGCCGTGGACGGCGGCGGTGCTGGAGCTGATCGCCACGAACCCCGGCACCCGGGCGCCGGACCTCGCCGCGCGGCTGGGCCGGGAGACGCTGCCGTTCAAGCGCGACGTGCGCAAGCTCAAGGAGCTCGGCCTCACGGAGAGCCTCGATGTCGGCTACCGGCTCTCCCCCCGTGGGCGGGCCTTCCGCGGCTGACGCCTCCGGGGCCGCCCACCCGGGGTTCACAACGACAGTGGCAGGGTGGGACGGCGTGGCCACGCAACGCTTCAGCCGGCGCTGGCTCCTCGTTGCTGCCGGCGCCGCAGGCCTGGTCGCCGCAGGCGCTGTGCCGCGGCCCGCCGCCGCAGTGGAGGTCGACGCCGCCGCGCTGCGCGGTCGGATCCTCGCCGGGGTGCCCCCGCACGTCGGCTACGCCGAGAGCACGGGCCGGCTCGGGCTGCCGCAGATCCCGCAGCTGGAGTCGACCGGCTCGCTGCTCGATTCCACGACCCGCATCCGCGCGTTCGTTGCAGCGGCGGACCGCTGGCGCGTCGACGAGCTGACGCCGGCCGGGGAGCGCGACACCTACCACCTCGACGGGACGGAGTACCTCTGGGACTTCGGGGCCGACCAGCTCACGCGGGTGGTCGGGCAGGCCCCGTTGCGGCTTCCCCGCGCAGCCGACCTGCTCCCGCCCGAGCTCGCGCGCCGGCTGCTGCGCCTCGCACCGGCCGATCCCGTGGCCCCGCTGCCGGCCCGGCGCGTCGCGGGGCGGACGGCCGTCGGGCTGCGGCTCACGCCGTCCGA
>JAODNO010000503.1 GCA_025465235.1 Pseudonocardia sp. | reverse complement strand
GCTGCACCTGCATCGAGCCCGTCTCGTCGCCCACGTGCTCGATGCGGTACTGCCTGCCCGCGGCGTCGTAGACCGACCGGGGCCCGGGGAGCCACTCGCGCAGCGTCCCCAGGGCCTCCATGCCGATCACCGTGCTCGTCGGCGCCAACGTCGGTTCCCCTGCCGACGCGACCTCGGCCGCGGCCGAGGGTGCCGACCTCGTCGGGCTGGTGCGCACCGAGTTCCTGTTCCTCGACCGGGCGGCCGCCCCCGACGTCGACGAGCAGGAGGCGGCCTACCGCGCCCTCGCCATCGCGCTCGGCGGAAAGCGCATGACGCTACGCACCATCGATGTCGGCGGGGACAAGCCGCTGCCCTACCTGCCGCTGCCCGCCGAGGCCAACCCGTTCCTCGGCCTGCGCGGGATCCGGCTCGCCGCGGCGTTCCCCGAGCTGCTCGCCGACCAGCTGCTGGCTGCGGTGCGGGTGGCGCATGACGCACCGATCAGCGTGATGTTCCCGATGGTCACGACGCTTGACGAGCTGGTCGTCGCCCGCCGTGCGCTGGACGCCGCGATCGCCCGCGAGGGCCGGGGCACGCCGCCCGGCCTGGAGGTGGGGATCATGGTCGAGGTCCCGGCGGCGGCGCTGAAGGCGGCAGCGTTCGTGCCGCACGTCGACTTCTTCAGCATCGGCACCAACGACCTCACCCAGTACGCGCTCGCCGCCGAGCGGGGCAACCCGGCTGTCGCCGCGGTGGCCGACCCGCTCGACCCCGGGGTGCTCCGTCTCGTGGACTCCGTGTGCCGGGCGGCGGGGGAGCGCGTGCTGGTGGCCGTCTGCGGAGAGGCGGCCGCCGATCCGCTCGCCGCTCGGTTACTGGTCGGGCTCGGGGTGCGCGAGCTCAGCGTGGCTGCCCCCGCGGTCGCCGGGGTGAAGCAGGTCGTGCGGGAGGTGGACGCGGCGCAGGCCGCGAACCAGGCCGCGGCCGCCCTGACCGCGACGGGCCCGGCCGAGGTTCGCCGGGCCGATGCCGTCCAGGCCCGCCCTGAACTTCGTACGCCCGCTGACAGCTCCTCTTCCTGATCGCTACCCCACGGCGCCGTTCTTCCGCCCGGTGACGGCCGCGAGAACGGCGGGCAATGTGTCCGCGTCGGCCTTGAGAGAACGCCAGGCGATGAACGCGTCCGGCCGCACGAGCAGCGCTCCCGTGTCGTCGATTCCGACCGACTCGGGCCAGTCGCCGCCGATCCGCATCACCGGCAGGTCGAGCGCCCGCGCGGCGTCGTCCCACTCCCCGGAGCCGGTCAGCAGGGTGAACCCCGGGCCGACGAGATCCAGTGTGGACACCCCGGCGATCCACCGATGCCGCAGACGTGAGCCCGGCGCCCCGTCGAGGCTCGCGACGACGTCTTCGGTGGACGGCAGCGGTGGCACCGGGCCCATGACCGCCGAGGATTCGTAGCGATAGCCCATCGTGACCATCGGGGCGTACCAGGCTCCGGCAGCGGTACGTTCAGCGACCGCCGCCGGGTCCCAGTGCAGGCGCGGGTTCGCCAAACGCAGCATGGCCTGCTCCGTCACCATCTCGGCGATCGCGTGCCGTTCCTCGTGATAGCTGTCGAGTAGCCGATCCCCCGCCTTCCCCGTGACCACCATGGCCAGTTTCCAGGCCAGGTTGTGCGCGTCGGCGATTCCGGTGTTGAGGCCGAATGCGCCGAGAGGCGAGATGGCGCGTGCTGCGTCACCGACCAGGAAAGCACGCCCGGAGCGGAACTGGTCGGCCATCCGGATCGTCGCCCGCCACGGCAGGACGCTGATGACCTCCAGCGGCACGTCCGCGCCCAGGGCGGTGCGAATCGTGGCGGCGCACGTCTCGTCGGTGAATCGGCCGTCGGCGGGCGGCTTGGTGTGGAACACCCAGCGCCCCTCCCCGACGGCGAGCAGCATTCCGGGTGCGTCCGGATGGCTGATCTCGATCATCATCGGCATCGAGCCGAAATGGCCGACCAGATCGGCGCCGAACAGGATGTTCAGCGTGGGGTCACCGATCTCGCCTGGCCCGGTCGTGCCGATGCCCAGGCCTCCGCGCACGGCCGTGTTGACGCCGTCGGCGCCGATCAGGTAGTCAGCGCGGACCGTGCGCCCGTCGGAGAGCTCCACGTCGACGCCCTCGGCGTCCTGCTCGACGCCGGTCACGGCCACGCCGAACTCGATCGTCGCGCCTCGTTCGCGAGCCGCCGGAAGCAGCACGGAATCGAGCCTGTCCTGCGAGTAGTGGCCGCGCGGCGTCTCCGGTGACAGGTCACCGCCTGCAAACCGCGGAGCGCGCGACGGCTGCGTGCGGTCGATCTCCGCGACCGTGCGCGCGTCGGCCTTTCCCGGCACGGCCGAACGCACGGCGACGGCGTCGATCGCCTCGCTGAGCCCGGCGGACCGGAACAGTTCCAGCGTGCGAGGGCTGATGCCGAGTGCGCGCGGATGCACCGACGGCCGGGTGCGGCGCTCGACGACGAGCGCCGGAATCCCGTGCTGACCAAGGAAGACGGCGGTGGCCAGGCCGACGGTGCCACCGCCGGCGATCACGACCTGCGACATGGGGCCCTCCCAAGTTGGGAACGGTGTGCCCGCTCATGGGAACACTGTAACCACACTCGTACACTGTGCGCATGCCTGCTCGCGAACGTCCCGCCGCCACGCTGGTCTGGATGCGCGACCGGGACCGCGGCGACCGCCCGGCGCTGAGCGAGGAGAAGATCGTGCGCGCGGCCGTCGACCTGGCCGACGCCGAGGGCATCGACGCGCTCTCGATGCGGCGGATCGCCAGGGAGCTGGGCTCGGGCACGACGTCGCTGTACCGGCACATCACGGGCAAGGACGAGCTGATCGAGCTCATGGTCGACGCCGTGTATGGGGAAAGGTCGCTGCCGCCGGACCCCGGCGACGACTGGCGCGCCGGACTGGCGGCCGTGGCGTGCAGGTTCCGCGCCTCGCTGCTCGGGCACCCCTGGCTCGCGCAGCAGGCTTCGCGCCGCCCGGCGCTGGGCCCGAACGTCATCGCCCGGCTCGACCACGCCCTCGCCGTCGTCGACCGCTTCACCCACGACGCGACCAGGGCGAACATGATCGTCAGCGCGGTGAACACGTACGTCCTCGGCTCGGTCGCCGCCGAACTGGCCGATCGCGAGGCCCAGCGCTCCACCGGCATGACCGAGGACGAATGGCGCGACTCCGTCGGCACCTACGTCCGCCACGTCGTCGACTCGGGCCGCTACCCGCATTTCAACCGGCGCATCCTCGACGCCGACGACCCCAACGCCGACGCCCGCTTCGAGTTCGGTCTCGACTGCCTGCTGAGCGGTATCGCGTCGGGGGCGGGCGCGTGGTGAACCACCGCTGATCCTCCGGGCCCTAGAGCCCCACCCGCTGCCCGTAGTCGGGCAGCTCGATGTTGCCGGCCTTGGCGAACTGCCCGGCGATCAGGGGGCGCAGCGGCCACCGGGTCATCCATCTCATCGACATCGTCCGGAGGGCGATGTCGAACCGGCTCCCCGGGGCGAATCCGCCCACGCCACCGGGCGGCAGCTTCTGGCCATCCGTGACGTACGGGCGCAGCACCTGCTCGTAGCGGGCGAACGCGACGCGGTGGTCTCCGTCGGCGGCAGCGAGCTCGCCCGCCAGTACGTAGGCGCCGACGATGGCGAGGCTCGTCCCCAGCCCGGTGAGCGGGCTCGGGCTGTAGCCGGCGTCGCCGAGCAGCGCGACCCGGCCCGCGGACCAGCGGTCGAGGTGCACCTGGCCCATGGAGTCGAAGGAGAAGTCGGGTGCCTCGTGCATCGCCGCGACGAGCCGCGGAGCCTCCCACCCGACGCCCGCGAAACGCCGGGCCACGATGTCCCGCTGCTGTGTGATGTCGCGGCGGTCGTACGTGATCGGATCCGAGCGGAAGCTGAGGCCGGCCTTGAGCTCGCGGGGGAGCCGGCCGGGCCGGGCCGATGCGACGAGCCCGCCGGGGGCGTTGTGCATGAGGAACCAGCCGTCGAGGTCGATGTCGGCGGGCGCGGTGAACCACGCGGTGTAGCCGCCGATCGGACGGACCGTGCTCGACTCCGGACCGAAGGCGAGGCCGCGGACCGCCGAGTGCAGCCCGTCGGCGCCGATGACCAGCCCGAAGCGCCGCGGAGCAGCCTTCTCGAATGTGACCGTGACGCCGTCGTCGTCCTGGTCGATCCCCGTGATCGTGTCGTCGAACAGGTACTCGGTACCTGGGAGGCTTGCGCGGTGGAGCACCTCGGCGAGGTCACCCCGCAGGACCTCGATCTCGGAGACGATGCCCTCACCGCCGAACGCGTCGGCCGTGAGCTTTGCCTTGATGCTCCCCGCCGCGTCGACGTATGCGAGACCACGCTGGTCCAGGGTCACGGCCCGCACGTCGTCCATCAGGCTCATGCGCTCGACGACCGTGCGCCCGGCGCCCCGCAGGTCGACGGCCTGGCCGCCGGGCCGGAGCGCGGGCGCCCGTTCGACGACGGTGGGGGTGAAGCCGTGCTCGCGTAGCCAGTACGCCACGGCGGGACCGGCGATGCTCGCTCCGGAGATGAGGATGTTCTTATTTCGCATGTGCACTAGCGTACGACGTACGAACACTCATCGACAAGCCATTTACCTGCGAAAATAGGCAACAAGGCGCACTAGTCCGCTGGCGAGCAGCCCGACCTGGGTCGACTCGCCGCGCTGTAGCCGCTAGCCTCGGTTCGGGTCGAAGTGCACTAGTACGGAGGTCGTGATGGGCAGTCCGCCCTACGCGCGGATCGTCGCCGATATTCGCGAGCGGATCGAGGCAGGCGAACTTGCGCCCGGCGATCGGGTGCCGTCCACGCGTGAGATCACCCGTCGCTTCGGGGTCGCCATGGCGACCGCCACGAAGGCGCTCGGCGTGCTCCGCCAGGAGGGGCTGGTGCGCGCCGTGCCCGGCTCGGGGACCGTGGTGGAGGCTCGCCCGCGGAACGCGCCGCCGATCCACCCGGCCGCCGTCGGAGCAGCGGAGCCTGCGCTCGAACCGGGCCGGTCGCACCGAGGACCAGCGCCCGACGCCGCGCTGACGTCTGACCGGGTCGTCCACGAGGCCATCGCGATCGCCGACGCCGAGGGGCTCGGCGGCGTCTCCATGCGGCGGGTGGCCGCGGAGCTCGGAGCGGCCACGATGGCCCTCTACCGGCACGTCGTCGACAAGGACGACCTCCTACTCCGGATGCTGGACGCCACGATGAGCGAGTGGCAGGTACCGGCGGACGCGCCGGAGGGGTGGCGGCCCCGGCTGGAGATCGCGGCCCGCAGACTCTGGGCGTTGTTCCGGCGCCATCCGTGGCTGGCGCCGGCGATGTCGATGACGCGGCCGCAGCCGCTCGCGGGAGGCCTGGCCTACTCCGAGTGGACGCTCGCCGCGCTCCACGGTAGCGGCGCCGACCACGCGACCGTGATGACGGCCTACGTGACGCTGTTCAACTACGTGCGGGGCACGGCGGTGAACCTCGAGCCGGAGGCCGAGGCCTTGGCGGCCAGCGGTCTGAGCGCCGACGAGTGGATGGACACCCAGGAGCCCGCGATGCGCTCGATCGTCGCCGACGGCCGCTTCCCGACGTTCGAACGGGTGCTCTCCACCCCGTACGACTTCGACCTGGATGCGCTCTTCGAGTTCGGACTGCAGCGCCTGCTCGACGGCTACGCCGTGGTGATCCCCTAGGAGCGCGCGCTCCTAGACCTGCGGCGTGATCTCGCTCAGCGCCTTCGACGAGAGCACGGCGGCGGCCAGGTCGACCAGGGCGGAGCCGTGGGCCGCGGCGAGGGCGGCGCTGCCCTCGGTGAGCGTGGTGCGGTCGAGGAAACCCCCATGGTCGAAGTAGAGCCCCGGCGAGAGCACCTGCACGGCGAAGAAGCTCGCCAGGACGTTGCGCAGGTCGCCGAGGGCGAGGAAGTGGTGGCCGCTGGCACCGGTGAGCACGATGGCCGCGGCCTTGCCCTGCAACGGAGCAGTGCTCTCGCCCCACTTGCCGCGCTCGGTGCCCTCGAGCAGCCCCTTCAGGAGAGCGCTGTAGGTGGCGCGGTAGACGGGGCTACCGAGGACGACGGCGTCGGCGGCGTCGATCGCGGCGACGACCTCGGAGTGCGGGGTGAACGCCAGCTCGACCAGCGTGGTGGCGGCGCCGGCCGCGGCGGCCCCGGTGAGGATTCCGGCGATCGCGGTGCTGGTGCGCCCACCTGCCTCCGGGCCACCGGCGATCCCCAGGACGGACAACGAGTGGCGTGCAGACTCGGTCATCAGCTCTCCTCCGGATCGGCCGTCACGCCGTAGCGGCCGCGGTAGTACAGCAGGGGCTGGCGGGCAGGATCGGCACCGAGATCGCTCACGAGGCCGACGGCGATCGTGTGGTCGCCACCGTCATACTCGTTCCACAGTGTGCAGTCGATCCACGCGCTGACGCCGTCGAGAATCGGTGCTCCGGACGGAGCAGGCTGCCACGGCACCCCGGCGAACTTGTCCACGCCGGAGCGGGCGAACCCGACGCTGAGCTCCTGGTGGTCGGCGGCGAGGACGTTGACGCAGAACGCGCCGACCTCCCGGATGCGGGGCCACGTCGACGACGAACGGGCCGGCGCGAAGGTGACCAGCGGAGGGTCCAGCGACAGCGAGGCGAACGACTGGCAGGTGAACCCGATGGGCCCGTCCGGTCCCGCGGCTGTGACCACCACGATGCCGGACACGAAGTGCCCCAGCACCTCCCGCATGACGGCCGGCGAGACCGGACCGGGTGGTGCGCTCATGACCAGAGCGTAGGACGCCGTCCGCTCTGACGTCGGCGTGGCATAGCCCACATCAGTGGTGGACCGTGGCGCCGTCCGGCTCGTACCGTCAGTGCATGGCGACCCCGCTCGAGCAGTTCAGGATGACGATCGGCGGGAAGGCCGTCGAGGCCCTGTCCGGCCGGACCTTCGAGTCGCAGAACCCCTACACCGGGCGGCCGTGGGCTGTCGTGCCCGACGGCGGTCCCGAGGACGTCGATACTGCGGTCGCGGCCGCGCGGGCGGCGTTCGAGGGGGAGTGGGGTGCGCAGACGGGGTTCGCGAGGGCCGCCCTCCTGCGCCGCCTGGGCGACCTCGTCGGGGAGAACGCCGAGCGACTGGCCCGGCTCGAGGTCAACGACTCCGGGAAGCTCTACCGCGAGATGATCGGCCAGCTCACCGGCATCGGCACCTGGTTCCACTACTACGCGGGTCTCGCGGACAAGATCGAGGGCAGGCAGATCCCGGCCGGCAACCCGAACTACCTCGTCTACACCCGCCGGGAACCGGTCGGGGTGGTCGCCGCGATCACGCCGTGGAACTCCCCGCTGTTGCTGATGACCTGGAAGCTCGCACCTGCGCTTGCGGCCGGCTGCACGGTCGTCGTCAAGCCTTCGGAGCACGCACCGGCGTCCACCCTCGCGTTCGCCGAGCTCGTCGAGCAGGCCGGGTTCCCGCCGGGGGTGGTCAACGTCGTCACCGGGCTCTCCCGCGAGGTGGGTGCCGCGCTCGCCGGGCACCCCGGGGTGGACAAGGTGGCGTTCACCGGGTCCACGGCCACCGGCCGCGCCGTCGCGGCTGCGGCGGCCGAGAACATCAACAAGGTCACCCTCGAGCTGGGCGGCAAGTCGCCGCAGATCGTCTTCCCGGACGCCGACCTGCAGGCCGCGGCCAACGGGCTGGTGGCGGGCGTGTTCGCCGCCACGGGGCAGACCTGCATGGCCGGGTCCCGGCTGATCGTGCACGCCGACGTCCACGACGAGCTGGTGCGGCTCGTGGCCGAGCGTGCCGCGCGGATCCGGTTGGGCGACCCGAACGACCCCGGCACCGAGATGGGTCCGGTGGCGAACCGACCGCAGTACGAGAAGGTGCTCTCCTACCTGGAGACGGCCCGGGCCGAGGGCGCCACGATCGCCTACGGGGGCTCGGCCGACGAGGGTCTGGGCGGGCTGTTCGTCCGGCCGACAGTGCTCACGGGCGTCAGCGCCGACTCCACCGTGGTGCGCGAGGAGGTGTTCGGCCCGGTGCTCGCCGCGCTCACCTTCACCGACGAGGACGAGGCGCTGAAGCTGGCCAACGACACCCCGTACGGACTGGCAGGCGCGGTCTGGACGAAGGACGTGCACCGCGCTCACCGGGTGGCCGCGCGGCTGCGCGCCGGCACCGTCTGGATCAACGCCTACCGCGTGGTGTCGCCCGCCGTGCCCTTCGGAGGGTACGGCGCCAGCGGTCTCGGCCGCGAGAACGGCGTGGCCGGGCTCGACGAGTACCTCGAGAACAAGTCGGTGTGGGTCGAGCTCAGCGGCGGCACGCGCGACCCGTTCACGCTGGGCTGACCACCCGCCTCGGGACGAACCGGACCTCTGCGTCGGCCGCGGTCATGACCGAGTAGGTCGAGCCCTCCTGGCCGGCGGCACCGCCGTGGCGCCCGTCGGGTGTGAGGGCGAGCGTGCGCAGCTCGGCCCGGAAGGTGTCGGGCAGCGTGGCCGCGTCGGCCAGCATGGCGGCACAGGCCGACTCGGGATCGTCCCCGGCGGCAAGGCGGTCGACGACGACGCGGGCCCCGGTGGCGCGGATACTCAGCTCGCCACGCCCGGTGCAGGCCGCCCCGCCGTAGCGCAGGTCGCAGTAGTTGCCGGCGCCGGCGATGGCCGAGTCGCCGACGCGGCCGGGGTACTTCCACGGATAGCCACTGGTGGACACCCCGACCACCAACTCGCCGCTCTCATCGAGGGCGAGGACGTTGATGGTGCCCCACGGTCCCTCGTGCGGGGCCATCCGTTTCACCAGCTCCAACGCCGCGAACCGGTAGGCCACATCGCCCGAGCCGGCCCGGGTGTTCTCACCCTCCACCGACTCGTCGGTGACCGACAACGCGTCGTGCCATTCCCTGCGCGCCTCCTCGGTGAGGAGCTCGGCCGTGGTGAACCCGCACTCGGCGGCGAACAGCTCCGCGCCCTCGCCGACCAGCAACGCGTGCTGGGGAAGGTGTTCCATGACGGCCCGGGCCACCGAGATCGGGTGTGGGTAGCCGCGCACCGCGGCCACCGCCCCGAAGGCGCGGGTGGACCCGACCATCACGGAGGCGTCCAGCTCCACCTCCCCGCGGGCGTTGGGCAGGCCGCCGGTTCCGACGTAGTGATCGGACAGGTTGTCCTCGCACAGCCGCAGCGCCGCCTCCACCGCGTCGAGGGCGGACCCGCCGTCCCGCAGCACGGCCATCCCGGCGGGCAGTCCTGCCTCGCTGCGTTCGCTACCGATGATCACCGGTTCGGTCACCCGGCACGTCCTTTCGTGGTGAGCGGGGCCGAGGACGGTCGTTCGACGGCATGCCAGCAGGCGGCGGACCGTACCGGGTCGTCCGGAAGCGGGAGCAGGTCCGGTTCCGCGGCGCAGGCGGCGACCGCCACCGGGCACCGGGGCCGGAACCGGCATCCGGTCCCCTCGCCCTCGATGGCGTGAGCGGCGAACGGCGACTCGTCCGCCTCGGGTTCGCCGTCCACCACCGCCAACGGGTCGGCGGTGCCCTCCGCACGGGCGCCGTGCACCCGCGTCAGCATCCGCGGGACCGAGCCCAGCAGCAGCCGGGTGTAGGGGTGTACCGGGTCGGTGAACAGCTCGTCGGTCGCGCCCGTCTCCACGATCCGACCCCGGTACATGACGGCGATCCGGTCGCTGACCTGACGTACTACGGCCATATTGTGGGACACGAAGATCATCGACAGGCCGAGCGACTCCTTGAGGTCGAGCAGCAGGTTGATGATCGTCGCCTGGACCGAGACGTCCAGGGCCGAGACCGGTTCGTCCGCGATCAGCACCTTCGGCTCCAGGGCCAGCGCCCGGGCAATGGCGATCCGCTGGCGCTGCCCGCCGCTGAACTGGCGCGGGGTGCGTCCCAGCGCGTCGTGCGACAGCCCGACGAGGTCCATCAGCTCGCGGCTGCGGGCTGTGACCTGGTCGCGGGGGACGATCTGGTGGTAGCGCAGGAGCTCGCCGATGGTCTGGCCCACCGTCATCCGCGGGTTCAGCGAGCTGTAGGGATCCTGGAACACCATCTGCGTGGTCCGCCGCTGCACCCGGTTCGGCCGGCCCTCGATCACACCGCCGCCGTAGCGGATCTCACCAGCGGTGGGCTGGTACAGGCCCATGACGGCACGGCTCAACGTCGACTTGCCGCAGCCGGACTCGCCCACCAGGCCGAGCGTCTCACCCGCGGCGAGAGTGAGGTCGACACCGTCGACCGCCTTGACCACATGGGCCGGGCGACGGGCCAGCCGGTCGGTCCAGGTGTGGGCGCCGACGAAGTGCTGGACCAGCCCGGAGACGGTCAGCACCGCCTCGTCCCGGCTGCCCGACGCGGTCGGCATCGGTGCGGTCACGGTCATGGGTGGCGCTCCAGCACATCGACGGGCTGTGGATCGCTGTCCCACCCCGCGGCGGACTCCCAGCGGATGCAGGCGCTGTCGTGGCTGCCGCTGCCACTTTCTCCTGCGGCGACCGGGACGAGCTGGGGGTCGTCGTCCTCGGTCGTGCACTGCTCCTGCGCGAAGGCGCAGCGCGGCGCGAACGAGCAGCCGCGATGCAGCCCGGTGAGGTCCGGGGGTTGGCCCGGGATGGTCAGCAGCCGGTGCACCGGCGCGTCCGGGTCGGGCACCGAACGCAACAGGGCGAACGTGTACGGGTGCCGCGGCCCGGTGAGCAGCTCGCGGACCTCACCCGACTCGACGACGCGTCCGGCGTACATGACGTAGACCCGCGAGCACGTCTGGCTGACCACGGCCAGGTCGTGGCTGACCAGGACCAGGCCCAGCTGCTCGTCCCGGCGCAGGGTGTCGATGAGGTCGAGCACCTGCGCCTGGATCGTCACGTCCAGCGCCGTGGTCGGCTCGTCGGCGAGGATCAGCCGCGGCGCCGCCGAGAGCGCGATGGCGATGCAGATGCGCTGCCGCATACCACCCGACAGCTCGTGCGGGTACGCCCGGAACCGCTTCTCCGGGTCAGGTATCCCGACACGGTCCATCAGGTCGACAGCCCGGCTGTGTGCCTCGGAGCGTGACATCCCGAACCGGCGCCGTGGCACCTCGGCGATCTGGTCGCCCACCCGCATCACCGGGTTCAACGCCGTGAGCGAGTCCTGGAAGACCATGCTCATCGCCTCGGTCAGCACCTGCTGCCTCCGCCGCGTGGGCAGGCCCGTGACGTCGACGCCGTCGAGAAGGATCGACCCGCCGCTGATGCGTGCCGGGTGCGGCAGCAGGCCGAGCAGAGCACGAAGGGTGAGGCTCTTGCCCGACCCGGACTCACCCACCACCCCGATCGCCTCGCCGGCACCGACCTGCAACGACACCCCGCGCACGGCGCGCAGCCGCCCGTGCGGAAGGGGGATCTCCACCTCCAGGTCGTGGACCTCGAGCAGCGTATTCACCCCGTCCCCCACCGGGGCCGCCAGCCGCTGCGGCTCCCTGCGCACGCCGATCATCGCTGACCGAACCGTTCGACGAGCCCGTCGGCGACCAGCGCGAGGGCGAAGCCGACGAGGACCACCGCGAGGCCGGGGATCGTGGCGATGTACCACTGGGTGAGCAGGAACTGCTGACCGTCCTGGATCATGGAGCCCCAGTCCGGCGTCGGCGGCGGCACCCCGAGGCCGAGGTAGCTCAACGTCACGATGGCCAGGATCGTGAGCACGATGTCGCTCATCGAGAAGACCACGGCCTGCACCACCACGTTCGGCAGGAGATGCCGGAACAGGATCCGCCAGGTCGGCAGGCCGCTGGCCCGCGCCGCCAGCGCGTACTCCTGCTCCTTGGCGCGCAGCACCTCGCCCCGCACGATCCGGCAGTACGCCACCCAGCCGACCATGGAGATCGCCACGTAGATGCTGCCCGTGCCCGCCCCGAGCGCGAACACCAGCGCGATGACCAGTACAAAGAACGGGAAGGCGACCACGACGTCGACCACCCGCATCACCACGAGATCGAACCAGCCGCCGATCCAGCCGGTGAGCAGACCCAGCACGGTGCCCGCGACGAACGGGGTGACCACGGCCAGCACACCGACCTGCAGGTCGGTCCGGCCGCCGTAGAGCAGCCGGGACAGCACGTCGCGGCCGAGCTGGTCGGTGCCCAGCAGGTGCCCCGGTGACCCCGGTGGCAGCCGGGCCTGGAGGAGGTCCTGGGCGATCGGGTCCGCGCTCGTCAGCAGGGGCGCGCAGATCGCCGCCAGCGCGATGAGCCCGAACAGGGTGAGGCCGGCGATGAGCGTGAGGTTCACCGCGCCCCGCCGTCGCCGCGGCGTAGCGGCGTCGGTGGTGCGCCCGGGGAAGGCGATCGCGGTCACGCCAGCCTGACCCGCGGGTCGAGTGCGGCATGCGCGAGGTCGGTGAGGAGGTTGACGGTCACCACCATGACGGCGAAGACCAAGGTCACTCCCTGCACGATCGGGAAGTCCCGGTTGAGGATCGCAGTGAGCATGAGATAACCGATGCCGTTCAGTGCGAAGACCCGCTCGACGACGATCGTCGAGCCGATGAGGTAGGCGATGTTGACGCCGAGCACGGTGATCGAGGACACCGCTGCGTTGCGCAGGGCGTGCCCCAGCACGACCCGCGGAGTGCCGAGTCCTTTGGAATGGGCGGTGGTGATGTAGTCGCTCTGCAGCACGTCGAGCAGGCCGGCCCGCAGGCTGCGGACCAGGATCGGCACCAGGGCCAGCGCCACCGTGAGCGCCGGCAGGATGATGGACTCGACGTGCCCGACGAACCCCGTACCGAAGCCGGACGCCGGGAAGAGCTGCGCCTTGAGCGACAGCAGCAGCACCAGCATGATCCCCAGCCAGAACGCGGGCATGCCCAGCCCGACCAGCGGGATGGACCGGATCGCGTTGTCGGCCGCACCGCCTCGCCTGCTCGCCGCCCAGACCGCGAGCGGCACGCTGATCAGCACGGCGAAAAGCGCTCCCGTCACGATCAACCAGACCGTCGGCACCACGTTCTGCAGCACGAGCGCCGAGACACTCGACTTGTACTGGTAGGACTCCCCGAGGTTGCCGTGCAGCAAGCGGCCCAGGAAGGTGACGTACTGCCGCCACAGGGGTTGGTCCAGGCCGAGCTGCTGGTGCAGCGCCGCCACTCCGGCGTCGGTGACGTGCGAGCCCAGCAGCGTCACCGCGGGGTCGCCGGGGACGAGCTGGATCAGGAAGAAGACCAGCACGCTGATCCCGAGCAGCACCGGGATGAGCGTGACCAGCCGCCGGAGGATGTAGAGGACCTGGTTCACAGGGGGCGCCGTCGCCTAGGCCAGGGAGACCGTGGCCATGTCGTACAGGCCGGTTGGTTTGACGGAGAAGCCCTGTACGTTCGAGCGCATCGCGTAGGGAAACGGCTGGTAGAACAGCGTCGGCAGGAAGGCGTCCTCGGCCAGCAGCGCCTGCAGCTGGCTGTAGATCTGCTGCCGCTGCGCCGGGTCGAAGGTCTTCTGGGCCTGTGTCGCGAGATCCTGGGCCTGGCTGCTGTTGTAGCTTGTGTTGAACGAGTGGCCACCGCCGCTGGGCAGCACGGCGAACTGCACAAGCTCGTCGGGGTCGTTGATGTCCATCGTCCAGTACGAGTGGCTGATCTCGTAGTTCAGCTTGTTCTGCATGTCGTGCACGGCGCTCGGGTCGCTGTTGGAGATGTTCATCGTGATCCCCAGCTGCTTCAGTGAGGCCTGCAGGACCTGGGCGATCGCCGCGTCCGTCGAGTCGCCCGAGGAGGCGAGGTAGGTGGTGGTGAAGCCGGTCGGCACCGAGGACAGCGCCATTTCCGACTTGGCCTTGGCCATGTCGAATGTCTGTCCCGGTGTGTTCTTGTCGTAGTAGGGCACGGTCGGCATGAACAATGAGTTGCCCGGCGTTCCGTTCCCGAAGAGCACGGCCTTGACCAGCGCTTCACGGTCAATGGCGTAGGAGATCGCGCGTCGCACGTGTACGTCGTTGTACGGGGGGCGCTGTTCGTTCATCAGGATGTAGTCGGTGCGCGTCGAGGGGAACAGCGTCACCGTCACGTTCGGCACGCCTTTGAGCTGATCCACCGTCGAGAACGGCGGGTTCTCATTGATCTGGGCGGTGCCGCCCTGGATCATCACGTTGCGCGTGTTGTCGTCGGGTATGACCTGCCACGTCACCGAGTCCAGGTACGGCAGGCCCGGGCGCCAGTAGCTCGCGTTCTTCTTCAGGGTGAGGCTGTTGCCCTTCTGCCACGTGTCCCAGGCGAACGGGCCGGTGCCCACCGGTGCGGTGTAGAAGTCCTTCTTCGCCTTGCCGCCGTAGTTGACCGGGATGATCCCGTTGCTCGGGCACGCGAGGTCGGCCAGCAGGGGCGCCCAGGGGTACTTCGTCTTGATCACGATGGTGGCGGGGTCGGGCGTGGTGACGGTGTCGATGGCGGAGTTGATGAACTCCCACCCGCCCGTGGTGCCGCTGGCCTCGTCGAGGGAGAACTTCACGTCGGCCGAAGTCATGGGCGTGCCGTTGCTGAATTTGACGCCCTGCTTGAGCTTGAACGTCCAGGTCAGACGGTCGTCGGACTGGGTCCAGCTCTCGGCCAGCCATGGCTCGACGTTGTGGCCGTCCGCGCTGCCGATCGTGAGCCCCTCGAAGATCTGGTTGTAGACCCAGATCGACGCGTTGCTGAAGACCATCGTCTTGTCGAAGTCGACCGAGTCCTGGGAGCGGACGAGCGTCAGGGCGCCGCCGGGCTTGGGCGGGGCCGTGGCGCCGCTCGCGCCGGACGAGCTCGCGCCGCCGCCGCACGCGGCCAGCAACGACGCCAGGCCTACGCCGCCGAGGCCGGCAAGCCCGAGTCTCAGCATGCTTCGGCGGCTCATCTCGTGGGCGACCATGGCTTGCCGCCGGGTGAACGCGTCGGAGGGCGGACCTTCGGTCGATGACGCCACAGAGTACTCCTCGGGGAATGGCGCCAGCAATGATGTCGAGCGCCTTCGGGGATAGGCGGTCGAGGGTTCAGTGCTGGATCAGAAACAATCGAAACACGAACGTAACGCGGGGAGACGGAGCGGGGTGGAGAACTGTCCTCTTGCCGTGATGGGGTCGCCGACGAGCTGTATAGAGTCACGTGAATGTACGTCGTCGCATCGGCCGAGACAAGTAGGAGATTGGCATGAGGTTCACGGTTCTCGGGGCTGGTGCAATTGGCGGTACGGTCGGATCCCATTTGGCGCGTTCGGGGCATGATGTGCTCTTCTGCGACGTCGACCCGGGGCACGTCGCCGCCGTCGAGGCCCAGGGGATGCGGATCACCGGCCCGGTCGGCGAGTTCACCGTGCGGGCGCCCGCGGTGCTCCCCGCAGGCCTCCCCGAGCTGATCGACGGGGTGGTGCTGGTGGCCGTCAAGGGTCACCACACCGCCGCGGCCGCAGAGGTGCTGCGCGACCGGCTGGCCCCCACCGCCCTCGTCGTGTCGATGCAGAACGGTCTGACCACGGACCTGCTGTCCGAGGTGGTCGGCCGCGAGCGGCTCCTCGCCTGCTTCGTCAACTTCGGCGCCGACGTGCTGGAGCCCGGCGTCGTGATGCAGGGCAACGTCGGAACGTTCCGGATCGGTGAGCTGGACGGCAGGATGACCGACCGGCTGCGGGAAATCGCCGACGCGCTGCCCTACGCCGAGGCGACCGACAACATCCTGGGCTACCTCTGGGCCAAGGAGGCCTACGGTGCCATGCTGTTCGCCGGTGCCGTGTCGGACCTGTCGATAGCCGACTCGCTGGAGGACCCACGGTTCCGGCCGTTGATGCTGGCGATCGCTCGCGAGGTGCTCGCCCAGGCGCCGGTCACTCCGATGCCCTTCGACGGCTTCGATCCGGAGGATCTGCCAGGGTCGCTGACCAGGCTGGTCGCGTTCAACCGGGGCAGCGCCAAGAGCCACAGCGGGATCTACCGGGACCTGGCCGTGCGCAACCGCAGCACGGAGGTCGAGATCCAGCTCGGCCCCCTTACCGGTCCGCTCACCGGCTACGTCGCCGACCTGATCCGCGCGATCGAGCGCGGCGAGCGCGTGTGCGAGGTCGCCAACCTGGAGCTGCTGGCCGCCTACGAGAGGCTGGAGCGGCTCGGCCGTCCGTTGCACGCCGTGGTGGCCGCGCTGCCCGCGCCGCCGCGGGCCAAGTCGGGGCCGTTGCACGGGATGCCCGTCGCGGTGAAGGACATCATCGACGTGGCGGGGAGCCCACGGGGCAACGGCAACCCGCATGACATGACCGGTGCTCCCGCCGGCTCGGACGCTCCGGCGGTGGCCGCGCTGCGGGCGGCCGGCGCCGACGTATTCGCGCTGGCCTCATTGCTCGAGTACGCAGCGGGCGCCCCCCACCCGGACCTGCACGAAGCGATGAACCCGGTGCGACCGGAGCGAACCGCGGGCGGATCCAGCGGCGGGTCGGCCGCGCTGGTCGCCGCTGGCGTCTGCCCGGCCGCACTGGGCACCGACACCGGCGGGTCGATCCGCATCCCCGCGGCCTACTGCGGCATCGTCGGCATGAAGCCGACCTTCGGCCTGGTCAGCACCGCTGGTGTCACCCCGCTCTCGCCGACGCTCGACCACGTCGGCGCGCTGGCGGCGTCCGTCGCGGACGCCGCCGCGGTGCTGGCAGCGCTGACCGGAACCGCGGAGCCGCTACCGGTCGAGACACCGTCGCGGCCCTACCAACTCGGGGTGCTGACCGATCAGCTCGCCGACCCGCGGCTGGACCCCGAGCTCGCGGCGATCACCCGGGCGGCGCTGGACCGGCTCGTCGTGGCCGGCCTGGAGCTGGCCGACCGTGACGGGGCGGTGCTGAGCGAGCTGGCGGGCTGCCTGGAGGACATCCTGATGGTCGAGGCCTGGCACGTGCACGGCCGGGCGATCAGCGGTCCGGACGCGCACCCCGAACTGTTCGGAGCCACGACGTTACGGCTGCTCCGCAGCGCGGCGGACGTTGAGCTGCCACGACGGGAGGCCGCGCTGGCGCGGCGGGCCGAGCTGCTTCCCGCGGCCGAGGGGCTCCTCGACGGGGTGGACGTCCTGGTTGGTCCGGCCACGCCCTACGCGGCTCCGGAGCGCACCCCTCCGGTCGACACCCCGGAGGGGGAGATCGAGGGGATCTTCAGCGGTCCGTACAACGTCACCGGGCAACCGGCGATCGTCGTGCCGTGCGGGCTGACCGCCGACGGGTTACCGGTGGGGCTGCAGCTGGCGGCGCGGTGCGGCGACGACGCCGGCCTGCTGCGGGTGGCCGCGGCCGTCGAGGCCGCGCTGTCCTGACCGGCGTCAGCGCCTCCGTCACCCGTAGTCGGTCGGTGCTCGCCGTCGCCAGCAGCCGGATCTCGATGGGCTGGTGGGTCTCCGCTTCAGCCGCGCGCGCGGGCGAGGCCCATCAGCAGGCCGTCGGCGGTGACAGCCGGGCTGCTGGTGATGAACAACGGGACGCCGGGTTCGGGTGCGCGGATCTCTACCCGGTCCTCGCCCAGCAACCCGGTGACCGTGCCGAGCAGGTCACCGGTATCGAGATCGGTGCCGACCGCCACGGCGGGTTCCCACCAGCCCGCCGTACTCGTGCGCAACCACACCCAGCCGTCGTGCTCAGCGGGCGCGATGGTCGGTACGGCGCTGTCGGCCGGCCGACGGTCGATCCCGAGCAGGCGGATGACGCCCGCGAGACCCGTGAGATGGCGGTCGATGCTCGCGCGGTCGAGGATGCCGTTCTGGCCCGCTTCGGCAGTGATCGAGGGGATCCCGAGGTCGGCGGCGACCGCGGAGGTGCTGCCGCCGACCGTGCGCCCGGCCCGGGCCTGCCGGACCACGTGGCCGAGGCCATAGGCGTGGGCCAATCGGCGGGACTCTTCCTCGACGGGAGACTCGTCGTAGAGGGCGAAGGGCTCCAGGGCCTCGGGAAGATCGCCGGCATGGAGGTCCAGCAGGTAGTCCGAGGGCCGGATGAAGGACTCGGTGACGTGGTGCGCCAGCACCTCCGCCGCCGTCCCGGCGGGATCCCCGGGGAAGCTCCGGTTCAGGTTCTTCCCGTCGAGCGGGACGACGAATGGCGAGCGTTCCCAGAAGGCGGGCAGGTTCACGACCGGCACCGCGGTGATGCGCCCGCAGATCCACGCTGGGTCGAGACCGCGGGCGAACTCGCGGACCGCGGCGATGGAGGTGTACTCGGTGCCGTGGATACCGGCGATCACCGTGAGGTGCGGACCGGGCGACGCACCCGTCACATCAACGTACGGAACGGACAATGTGCCGTCGGTGAGCGGGACGATCAACTCCTGCACACCGTGCACTGTGCTCGCCCGGCCACCGCCGAGGAAACCCGTTCGCCGCGGGTGTGCTCGGTATCACCCCAGACGGCCTCGCTGTGTGGGACGCGGCGATCAGCTCGCGTAGGCGCGCAGCCGGTCGGCTCGCTCTCCGATGCGCAGCTTGGCCATCACCTCGCGCTCGATCTGCCGGACGCGCTCTCGGGAGAGCCCGAAGCGGCGGCCGATCTGGTCGAGCGTGCAGGGCTGCCCGTCGTCGAGGCCGTACCGCATCCGGATGACCTGCTGCTCGCGGTCGTCCAGGGTGGCCAGGACCCGCCGCAGGTCGTCGTGCAGCAGGTGCGAGATCACCGTGGTCTCGGCGTCGGTGGCCTCGCCGTCCTCGATGAAGTCGCCGAGCGGCGCCTCCTCCTCGGACCCCACCGGCATGTCCAGGCTCACCGGATCACGAGCGTGGTCGAGCAGGTCGGCGATCTTTTCCTCCGCGATGCCCGACTCGGCCGCCAACTCCTCGTGGGTGGCGTCGCGTCCGAGCTTCTGGTGCAGGTCGCGCTTGATCCGGGCCAGCTTGTTGACCTGCTCCACGAGGTGGACCGGCAGCCGGATCGTGCGGGCCTGGTCGGCCATGCCGCGCGTGATCGCCTGGCGGATCCACCAGGTGGCGTAGGTGGAGAACTTGAAGCCCTTGGCGTAGTCGAACTTCTCGACCGCACGGATCAGACCCAGGTTGCCCTCCTGGATCAGGTCCAGCAGCGGCATGCCTCGGCCGGTGTAGCGCTTCGCCAGCGAGACCACGAGCCGGAGGTTGGCCTCCAACAGATGGTTGCGGGCGCGCTTGCCGTCGCGGACCACGGCCCGCAGGTCGGTTGCGTACCGGCTCTCCAGTTCTGTGCCCTCTTCGCTGGCCGCGTCGAGTACGTGCTGGGCGAAGACGCCGGCCTCGATCCGCTTGGCGAGCTCGACCTCTTGCGCCGCGGAGAGCAGAGCTGTCTTGCCGATGCCATTCAGGTACACGCGCACCAGGTCGGCCGCCGGGCTCTGAGCGTCGAGGTCCTCTGCGGACAGCTCGGGGCGCTCGGAGGTGGCCTCCGGGTGGTCGGAGTCGGTACGCTGCGTCGGGATGGCTCGGCCGACCGTGTTCGTCGGCCCGGTCATGATGGGCGCTGTCATCTTTCCTCCCCTGCCGCGACCCGGGCTGGGCGATGTCGACTCCCGTCGCCCGGGGCTGTCACTGTGTTTGAACGCCTGCATGCGGCAGAACGTTCCCGCAAGTGCCAGGGGTGCCGTGTATTCTCAGCGCCTCCTCAGTCACGGCGTCATGGGGCCGGCACTCGCGGCGTACCGCCGGGATCAGCGACGACGTCCGCAGTCCGCCCTCTGCGACGCCTCGGCGCGGCACCGGCAGGCTGCGGCACCGACAGCGCGCGCACGGTCTCCAGCAGGGGTGGCCAGTCCGTCCGCAGCGCGTCGCGACCCATGAACAGACCAAGGTGCCCGCCCTCCGCGGTACGGCACCAGATCTGGTCCTTCGGCGTGCCGACGGCGTCGGCCGCAGCGAAGAGCTGCGGTGGCGGCGTGATGTGGTCGGCCGATCCGGCGAGCAGGAACAGCGGGCAGGTGATGTTCGCGAGATCAGCGCGGCGGCCGTCGACGACGAGGTCGCCGGAGATGAGCTCGTTGCCCCAGAACAGGTGCTCGACCAGCCACAGGTAGAAGGCGCCGGGGATGTCCTGGGTGTTCTTGAACCAGTCCTCGAAGACGCGGTAGCGCTGGACGTGGGCGGGGTCGTCGATGTTCTCCAGCAGTTGCAGCTGGCGGGAGATCTCCGACTGCGGCTGGATCGCGATGAAGTTCCCCAGTACGGCCTTGCCCGGCATGTTGCCACCCCCCAGAGCGACGAGCGCCCGGTAGGGGGCGAGGCCGAACGCGGTGGTGAGCGCCCGTGTCGAGGACGCGATGACCGACTCCCCGGCGTGGAAGTCGATCGGAGCGCCTGCCAGGGTCAGGGTGTGCACACGCTCGGGGTGCAGCGCCGCATAGATCGCGGCGAGCCAGCCGCCCTGGCAGTCGCCGATGAGGTTGGCGCGCCCGCCCATCAGCTCGACGGAGCGGTCGATGACGTCGAGGTAGTCGGTGATCGTGACGTGGGCCGTCGCCGTCGTCGCGGGGCGCCACTCGAGCGCCCAGAGCCGGACGAGACCGGCCGCGGTGATCACGGCCAGCTGGCTCTGGGTGGGCGAGAAGTCGACCACGCTGGAGGAGTGGCCCGCCTGCGGAGGGAGGACCAGGGTCGGTACGACATCGCTCTCGTTGTCGCTGCTGTTGTCGCTGCCATCCCGGTGGGTGAAGTCGCGCAGGTGCGCGAACGGGGTGCTGAGCACGATCTCGTTGTGCAGGTGCCACTGCGGTTCGTCGCGGTGGCGCATCGCACGCCACCAGCGCAGGTTGCGGGCCGCAATGTCGAGTGGGGTGGCGCTGCGGGTGAGGGCGTCGGTCCAGACGGCGCCGGTCACCCTGGTCATCTCGGTGAGGCTGCTCATGGCGGCGGCGGCGTTGTACCCGGTGAGGTGCGTCAGTGCGGCCATGATGTCGGCCGTGCGTGCCACGGCAGTGCCGGTGCCGGAGGTCGCAGTCATGTCAGACTCCCATCGACGGTGACGGTGCCGAAGGTCGTTCGGTGTCCGACAATCGGTTACTAGACGGTAGCTCCGATAGCTATCCCCAACAAGGTGAGCGTCAGTGGCGGGTATGCCACGCGACAGGATCGAGTGGGTGCCCTCGCCCTCCGCGGCGTGAAGCGGAATGATGACTGCCATGTGCGCAGCGCGGCCCGCCGACGACGACGCGACGGCCGACGGCTCTCCCGCCGCCGGGTGGTCGGCCCAGATCAATGCGCTCGGAGACTTCATCAGGGCGCAGCGTCAGCTGGCGAACCTGTCGCTCCGGGAGATGGCGTCGATGACCAGCGTGTCGAACGCCTATCTGAGCCAGGTGGAGCGCGGTCTGCACCAGCCGTCGCTGAAGGTGCTGCACTCGATCGCCGACGCGTTGCAGCTGTCCACCGAGCAGCTGCTCGGCCAGGCCGGCTGGGTCACCGGCACGGGGGCCGCGACGGCGTCCGCGGAGTCGGGCGGAACCGAGGACGCGATCCGCAAGGACCCACGGCTCAGTCCGGAGCAGCGCATCGCGCTGCTCGGCGTGTACCGCAGCTTCGTCGCAGGCGCCACGGACTGAGAGGGCGGGATCACATCCCGCATGCTTGACATACTTATCAAACGTGCGCAGTCTAGGTAGCAGACAGCCAACCGAGCACGAGAGAGAGGTCAAGCCATGACTGCGTCCACCGACCAGTTCGCCGACATCGCCACTCGTACGCAGGAGGCGGTCACCACCGCCGTGCGTACCTGGGCCGACACCGTTCAGACGTTCACCGGCAGCATCACGGGCTCCCGCCCGGCCCTGCCCGACGCCCAGGTCGTCGTCGACCGGTACTTCGACTTCGCCGAGCAGGTCCTGGAGAACCAGCGCCGGCTCGCCAAGAGCGTGCTGACCGCAGGGGCCCAGGCCGCCGAGAGCGTCACCGAGCAGGCTGCGCGCACCGCCGAGTCGGTCGCCGCGCGCACCGTGAACGCCACCGAGACCGTTGCGGGCAAGGCAGCCGACGTCACCAAGGCGGCCGGCGAGCGTACGGCGGCCTCGGCGCGCGCCGCGCAGAACGCCAGCAAGTGAGCTGACAGCACGACCTCGACACCTGGCGCTGACTGCAGCACGCGAGCAGTCGCAGGAGCGCCTGGCGTAGGAGCCCCGCCCGGCAGGACGCCGGCGGGGCTCCCGGCGTCTCAGACCTCCACGATCACGGTGAACGGACCGTCGTTCACCGACTCCACGGCCATCCGCGCGCCGAACACCCCGGTCGCCACTTCCGCCCCGCGCCCTCGCAACGCGGCCACCACGGCCTCGACCAGCGGTTCGGCGTGCTCTGGCCGGGCGGCCGCCGACCAGGACGGCCGCCTTCCCTTGCGCGTGTCGCCGTAGAGCGTGAACTGGCTGACCACCAGCAGCGGCGCGTCCTCCTCGGCGCAGGACCGCTCCTCCGGCAGGATCCGGAGCTCGTGCAGCTTGCGGGCCATCGCGGGCGCGGCCTCGGGGCTGTCGTCGCGATGCACCCCGAGAAGCACGAGCAGGCCCAGCCGGTCGATCTGACCCACGACCTCGCAGCCCACGTGCACGCTGGCCCGGCTCACCCGGGCGGCCACCGCCCTCACCGGCCCGGACCCAGCTCCCCGGCAGGCACCAGCACGCCGTGCCGCACGAACTCGCGCACCGCGGGCAGCGCCGCCGCGACCAACTCGCCGCTGGGCCGGTCGTGGGCGAACGACAGCAGCTCCATCAGCTCCCCGAGCGGCAAAGCCCCCTGACACCCGGCCAGCAACGCGGCGGCCAAGCCGTCCACCTCATGGCGCCAGCGTGGCCCGTCCCGCCGGGCCACCGCGGAGCCGACCTCGGCCCACCCGTCCTCGCCCGCCTCCGCGTACCTCTCGAGCACCACCGACGGCGCCACGGTCAGGCGGGCTCCCAGCAGTGCCTCGTCGCCCGTGTGGGCGCGCAGCCAGTCCACCCGGTCCAGCCAGCCCTCGACCTCCGGGCCCAGCGGGTCCTCGATGTCGCCGGGCATGTCCTCGAAGACAACCAGCGGATCACCGCCACGGGGTCGGCGCAGGGTGACGAAGCCGAAGCCGACGCCCTCCACCCGTTCCCGGTCCAGCCAGTCCAGCCACGCACCGGCCTGCTCGCGGGCGGCGGGTGCGGTGAGGTCGAGCCCCGCGTCGCGCTGCCAGGTGCCGACGTGCAACGCCGGGTCGGCCACCTCGCGCTGCACGATCCAGGCGTCGACACCGGCGGGCAGCCAGGACCGCACTCTGTCGGGCCAGTCCTCCCCGCGCACATGCAGCCACGAGCCGAGCAGCTGCGCCACCCCGCCCGGTTCCAGGTGCTCGGGCAGCGCCCGGAGCAGCGCGGCGAGTGCCGCATCGCCGTCCTGGCCCGAGTCACGGTAGACGTAGTCCACCCGAGCCGGGCCGGGCACGAACGGCGGGTTGGAGACGATCTGGTCGAACCGGCGGCCTTCCACAGGTTCGAGCCACGGGCCGTCCAGCAGTTCGACGTCGAGGTCGTTGAGGGCGAACGTGGCGCGGGCCATCGCGAGTGCGCGCGGCGCGAGGTCGGTGCCGGTGACGGCCCCCGCGTGGCGGGTGGCGTGCAGGGCCTGCACGCCGCACCCCGTGCCCAGGTCGAGCAGTGAGCCGACCGGGCGGCGCGCTGTCGCGGCGGCCAGCGTCAGCGACGCGGCGCCCACCCCCGTGACGTGGTCGCGCTCCTGGCGGCGCTGGTCGAGGTCGGAGAGAACCCACCAGTCGCCGCCCGTGTCGCCGTCCGTGGGGTGCGCGCTGTCGGAGGTGTCGCCGTACGGGCGCAGGTCGAGCGCCGCCGTCCAGCCGTCGCCGGCGGCCCGGAGCAGCCCGGCCGCGGCGGCGTCGGCGGGGGCGAGCGGGGCGAGCGCGGCGGTCACGGCGGCGTGCGGCTCCACGGACCCGAGCAGCAGCAGTCGCACGAGCACACCGAGCTCCCCGCCGTCCCGGGCGGCGCGGAACGCAGGCTCCACCTCTCCCCGGCCGAGCGC